>CAZQBX010000008.1:52921-95494 GCA_964592145.1 uncultured Ignavibacteria bacterium | reverse complement strand
GGACTCGAACCCGCGACAACCACCTTGGCAAGGTGGAGCTCTACCAACTGAGCTACTCCCGCGTAGCAAACATCTGCGTCGACAAATATATCGGCAAATCGTTCCGTGTCAACTGAATTTTCCAAAACTGTGCCTTCTTCGTCAAGATTGGGTCAATCCGCTTCAGGCAAACCGCGTCGGAGCGGAGGAAACGGCGAGCGATAGCTCTCATCGAACAGCCAGGGCGCCCTTGTCGACAGCTGTTCTGCAATCCGCTGGACTGTCTCTGTATCCCCGCGTTCGGAAGCCGCCCTGATTTGGCGAATTCGCGGCTCAAAGGCATTGGTGTCCGCCGCTGCCGCTTTGTTGAAATAATAGGCCGCGCTGTCAGCCTGCTTGAGCTTGCTAAAGCAATCCCCGATCGAATAGTCGAGGACAGCAAACTCCTCACCGAGCAAGGCCTGCGTTTCGCGCAGTGACTTCAAGGCAATATCGGGTGCAGAATTGTTGTTGTGGTAAAATGAATCGCTGAGCTTCTGCACAAAGTTGATGTCGGGATGGACAACATCCTTGCTCATGTCGATTTCCCCTGTACGCCGCCAAATCACCTTGTATTGCCGTTCGCGTAAGAAACCGGTCGGCGTGTAGTTGTTGCGGAATTCCGAATGCAGCATTAACGCTCGCTCCGCTGGCGCCGAAGGTTTATAGCCGGTAGAGAAAAGTATGAAATCTGGATTCTGATTAAGGAGGTATGTGTTGTTGAATCGACGCTCTTTCCACGTTGATGCGATGCCTTCTATCTTCTCCGGATTACGGGCGATGTAGGCGTCGGTCAGTCCCAACAAGTCTATGACCCGGTGCCCCATCAACTGGTAGCTGATCATCCCAATGGTGCTCGTCGCCAATGAAAAATCATTGCCCATATGTTTCTTCAGCATCGTTCCCATAAAATGCATTTTGCGAACAATGTTTTGCTCGAAGTACCAGAATGTCTCGACATGGTCGCGGGAAAGCGTCATCGAGCCAAATGAGAATAGCACACACACTGCACCGACAGCTGCAACAGCAGTCTTTGCCTGTTTCAGGATGCTTTCGGCCAAGGATAGAATCGATGCAACAAACAGAAAGTAGAGTACCGGAACAACCGGTACAAAAAACCGATAGACCTTGAGTACATCACCACCTACCCAAACAATATAAGCGATGTAGATGGCGACATAGAGATAGAGAAGTGAGAACCTGTCCCATAACTTCTTGATTGCGAGTAGCGGCAACAAGAAGACAATGCCGAAAACGCCAACTGTCTTCGTGAAGTACCACAAGTACTCCAATCCGCTGTAAATGTATTCAAGGCCGACTCCGCTCTTGGCATAATAGGGATTCGGAAACAACGATCCATAATAAGTCAGCTTAAATACTGCAAACGGAAGTAGTGGCGAGACATATAGCAGGAAATACTCCCACGGAATTCGCCGCTCGCGCAAAACCCGATTGATCAGGATGATTCCGAATACGATCACACCTTCCGGTCGCAGCAGACTGGCGATAACTAACAGCGCTGGCGTCACCCGCGGGCGCAGATACTCCATCACTACTGCGGCTATAACCATACAGGTAAAGGCGGCTGTCTCAAGACTCGCAATTGCCCAATACGCCATAGCCAGGTTGCTCAACATTGCCAGGCACAATCCTGCATAAAGCAGTCCTGTCCTTCCCTCATAGTGATGCTGCACCAGCAGTAACAACAACACAAACAAAGCGGCGCCGGAGGCAACGCCTAATACTTGCGATACAGGCAGGTAGTCAATTCCGAATAGTCCCTTGGCCAGGGCCAGAAGCATTACCCAGAGAAAATTAGTGTACCCTTCGACGCGTTCGCCGATGTTGAAAACCAAGCCATGGCCATTGAGAAAATTCTCGGCATAGCGAAACGATATGTAAGCGTCATCTTGCGTCAATTCAAAATAGATACAGGTATATATGAAGACACCGATGGCCACGGCCATCAGTGTAAACAGCGGAAACGATCCCGTTCCCGCGGTTTCAGTCTTTTTGGGGGTGGTTGACTGCTTTTCGCGCTTCTTCACCATAGGTGATCCGAATATAAAACGTAGACGCAGAAAAGCAATGATTGTTAATCCGAAGTGCGATCAAGTCCGTAGTATTCGCGGCGATGTTGGAGTCAACGCAAGAGAGTCTTCTCGTAAAGTTCAACATAGCGCTTGGCCGATTTCTTCCACGAGAAATCTTTCTTCATTCCTCTCTTGACCAGAGCTTGCCACGTCTTCTTCTTCTCAAACAATGCCAGGGCGCGCTTGACTGCCACAAGTAGGGCTTCGCCGCTGTACTCTTCAAACAAAAATCCGGTTGCTTTGCCTTTAGCCTCGTCGTAATCGATGATTGTATCCGCTAAACCGCCGGTCTTGCGCGCAACCGGCACTGTGCCGTAACGAAGACTGTAAAGCTGATTCAACCCACATGGCTCAAAACGCGAAGGCATCAAGAACATGTCCGCGCCGGCTTCGATCAGGTGTGCCAATCGTTCATCAAACTTGAAATTTACGCTGATACGCTCTGGGTATTTCTGCGCCAGTTGTTCGAACAGCTTGTGGTACTTTTCCTGTCCGGTACCGAGCAAGACCAACGTGAAATCAAGCTCGAACAACTCATCGGCAACTTCCTCGATGAGATCAAAGCCCTTCTGGTCTGCTAACCGGCTGATCACACCGATCAACGGCTTGTCAACCCGGTCAATCTGTAGTCCGGCGAGTTTGAGGAGTTCCAGCTTGTTGGCGGCTTTATCGGAAAGGGTCTCAACACCAAACTTCTTAACAATCAACTTGTCGGCCTCTGGCGACCAGGTCTCATAATCTACGCCGTTGACAATTCCATAAAGTGAGGCCCGCCGATCTCGAAGTACTCCTTCGAGTCCATAACCAAACTCATTTGTTGACTGAATTTCTTTGGCGTAGGTTTCGCTTACGGTATTGATTGCATCAGCAAAGACTATCCCGGCTTTTAGAAAATTAACTTCGCCCCAGAATTCAAAAGGCGAAGTCGGGTAGTAATAGGACTGGCTGATGCCCAGATCAGTAAACGTCTCCGCCTCGAATAATCCCTGATAAGCCACATTATGAATCGTCAAGACTGTGCGCGTATCTTTGAAAAATGGATGATTACGTTCTGCGGTCTTGAGATAAGCCGGAATGAGAGCAGATTGCCAATCATTGGCATTGATGATGTCCGGGCGGAATTCCAGTCGTTCCATTGCCAGAAGAACGGCGCGTGCAAAGAACGCAAATCGAATATGATTGTCGACGTAGTCCTTACCCGTGGCAGGATCAACATAGAGGGAATCGCGGTCAAACAGTTCATCGCACTCGATGAAATAGGTCTCAAGCCTGCTTTTCTTGTTTGAATCACGCTGCAGAAGATTGAAACGCCACTCGCGACCGCCAATCCAGACGCTCAGGTCGGTGAGTCTTCCGACCCGGAAAATGTCGAAGCGATCGACATTCACACTGCGATAAAGCGGTGTGAATAGCGCCACTCGGTGTTTAAGTTCGGCAAGTTGCTGTGGCAATGCTCCGGCAACATCGGCCAGTCCACCGGTCTTTGAATATGGCATCACCTCGCTGGCTGCGTAGGCAATATTCAACTTTCCCATGTCCTGAACCCCTCCCTTCCGTGGTCGGGTTGTCTACGACACTGTGATTTCTCGCAGGTAGAGTGCGGCGTCTTCTGGCGCCACCGGATTAATGTAAAATCCGCTGCCCCACTCGAAGCCGGCAATCTTTGTCAGCTTGGGAATCACTTCCATGTGCCAATGATAATACTCTTTACCCGAATTGCTAAAAGCATCGGTATGCACAACATAATTATAAGGCGGATCTGCGAGGGCAACCCGCAATTTCGCTAATGTAATTTTGACAATGCCGGCCAGATCGAGTGCCATGCTGTCGCTTAACTTGCTGTAATCAGATTCGTGTGACTTCGGCAGAATCCAGGTCTCAAATGGAAAACGCGGCGCAAATGGTTCGATGGCTATGAAGCCGTCGGTTTCGTAAACCACGCGCTTGCCGGAACTGACTTCCTGCCGGATGATGTCACAAAAGATGCAACGTTCCTTGTAGGTGAAGTATCGCTCGCTGCCTTCGAGTTCGGACTGCACACGAATCGGCACAACCGGCGTCGCGATCAATTGCGAATGAGCATGTTCCAGCGATGCGCCGGCAGCCTCACCTTGATTCTTGAAGGCCAGAAGATACTTAAACCGAATGTCCTTCTTCAAATCGATCATCCGCGACTTATAGGCTAAAAACACCTGTTTGGCTTGTTCAACCGGAAGGTCGACGAGGTCCAGTTGGTGATCAGGTGTCTCAATTACTACTTCGTGCGCTCCGATTCCGTTCATACGGTCGTAAATGCCCTCACCTTCGCGGTTGAGATCACCTTCGATCTTCAAGGCAGGATATTTATTGGAGATCACGCGCATTTCCCAGCCGGGAGTGTTTGCCCCACTGCTGTTGTTTCGCAGCGAGAAAATCTCCGGCGGCGTCATCGCCTCATTTCCAGGGCAGAACGGACAACTTTTCGGCTCTTTGCTTTTTACCGCAGGCTCAAAGTCGCTCGGACGTTTTCCCCGTTCGGTAGAGATAATGACCCAGCGGCCAACAATGGGGTCTTTTCGCAGTTCAGGCATGAAGTACTTCCTTGCTCAAATGCCAATCGACAAATTCCAACATACGGCGATGCGCACTGTCGGTCAACGCCTTTGTTTTCTGGATCACCTGTGTGTAGGAAGAAAACTCGGGGGAGCTGCTAATCGCGCGCTTTCCATCCCGAACGGTGCACCGCTGTCGCCTGTGAGATATATCGGATTAATTCGGCATCCGCGTTAGTCATCTCCCGGCCGCGTCGACTCATCACGATCTTGGCAGTAGGTATCGCTTTATTGACATCATACTCGACAAATCCGTCCTTACCACCCCATTGGAACGACGGTATGTAGCGCCCCCCTGCAAGGCCGCCGCCGAAAATATTCACCGAATGGCCAATAACCATTCCCGTAGTCAACAGCGTGCCAATGCCGGTCTTTGAATGATCCCCTACGAAACTGCCGACTTTGTTCAAGCCAGTACTGATCAATCCGCTCGGCAACTCCACTTTTATTTCACCATAATTGTTCTTCAGGTCAGAGTTGGTGGTCATCGCCCCGAAGTTGACCCATTCGCCGACATAAGCGTGTCCAATGAATCCGTCATGGTATTTGTTGGAATAACCGTGAAATATCGATTCTTCTACTTCGCCGCCGACCCGGCAAAATGGACCAAAAGAACAGCCGGCGCGAATCTTTCCACCCACCAGCTGGCAGTTATCGCCGACATAGCATGGCCCTTCAATTCGAGTATGGGGTGCAATGATGACCTTCTCCCCCAGATAGACAGGACCTCCACGGGCGTCAATCACGACCTGCCCATCGATCCGGCAGCCTTTCCCCATATAAACATCATCGACATTGTAGATTAGGCAGTCATCGTCAACTTCTGAGTCACTGAAAATGTCGCTAAGATTCAGTTCGGGAATGAGCAGTTCAAAGTCGCGGACGATCTCTTCCCCATTGTGGTGCACAACATCCCACAGATAACGAACACTCTTCAGATCTGCTTCAATCGTCTCCACCGCAGCCGCTGCAGCCAAGATTGCACCATAAAAACTGTCACGCTTGCACTCCAATAATCCGCGTTCCAATGCCCGATACGTATCGTCCTGAATTCCGAGTCGCAGCAGCGCCAGGGTCCCGGATACCATTACAGCGCAATTGTTGCTTCGCGTCAAAATGTCATTGATCAGTTTCTCTTCGGGAAAGAACCTCGGGTTGATGAAAACCGCTTCATCAAAGCCGGCAGCGTTTGTATCGTTAACTCGGCGGTGCAGGGAGTCAGCCAAAGCCGACGCAAGATACTTTCGAGTTAGCAACCGGAATTCTTCATGCTCAATGCGCGCAGTCCACTTATCCCCTAATGACAGTATCCCGCACAGTAATTCCGCCGGAGTGTGAGACAAGCTAAGCGGGTAGAAATCATCCACCTGCTCATCTTCGAAGAAATATATCAGTCTTTTCATGTGAATGGCCTAAGTGGCGCCCTCGTCAGTCCTTGAATAAGCTATCCCAAGCCGCTCTGTCTTTGTCCTTCTTGCTTGAGAAGGTCCGGGCTTTTGCCTGACGCGACAACGAAAATGCCTCCGATTCCTTTACCTCCGGTTCCTTCTTGCTTACGGGCACCTCGTGTCCGCGCGGCGTAAAGTACTCGCAGAAGTTGGCTTTCTCTTTGTAGCGTACCCATTCCGCTTGATTCTCCAGGCACTGGTGATGAGCGTCGCGGTCGTAGAACCGGCAGTTGTAGCAACACTTTAGGGGCTGATCACACTTCTGGCAGTGATCGTTGCGGTTTGCTCTGCCTTCAAGCCTGTTTTCGGTCTTGCAGGACCAGCAAATAACGATGTTTGTGGGACTCATAAAGACTATACCGATGTAACTAGTAAATTCCCTGACTCTTAAAATTTTCGTGTAAAGAAATCAAAAGATCAATAGACCCAGTAGTTGGATCACCAAAAGCATTCGCTAAACATGATATCAATGTAACCTATAATGTCAACAAAAACAAATTGGGAAAGTTCACGCCTTTGACAAGAATATCGGCAGAAAAATTCGTTGCATTAGCGCCGGTTGACGCTTAATATTTGGGGCTTCAATGGAAACGAAAGGTGTTAACTAGGTGCGAATATTAGTTGTCGGCTCCGGCGGCCGCGAACATGCAATGTGTTGGAAGCTTTCCAAGAGCCCCTTGGTCGAAAAGCTCTACTGCGCTCCCGGCAACGCTGGTATTTTTCGTGTCGCGGAATTGGTCAACATCAACGCCGAAGACATCGAAAATCTGGTTCGATTCGCCAAAGAAAAACAAATTGATCTAACTATCGTCGGACCTGAACTTCCCCTCTCCCTCGGAATCGTCGATCGCTTCGAAACCGAGAAACTCCGGATTTTTGGCCCTACCAAGGCCGCCGCCGAAATCGAATACTCCAAGGCTTACGCCAAGCAGTTCATGCGCAAGCATCATATCCCGACTGCGAGTTTCATGGTCTTCGAAGAGATGAAAGAGGCCATCACATTTGTTCGTAGTGCCGGAATGCCGATTGTGATCAAAGCTGATGGCTTGGCTGCCGGCAAAGGCGTCACAATTGCGAGATCTTCTGATGAAGCCGAACATACCATTCGCGAAATGATGCAAAAGCGGCAATTTGGCGAAGCCGGTGCGCGTGTTGTTGTCGAGCACTTTATGACCGGGGAAGAAGCCTCGGTGTTTGCTTTTACTGACGGAAAGAACATTCTCACAACGATTGCCTCGCAAGACCATAAACGTGTCGGCAACGGCGACACCGGACCAAACACCGGCGGGATGGGTGCTTATGCCCCAGTGCCTTTTGTCTCGGAGAAGATTCTCAAAGACATTCACGACCTTGTCCTCGAGCCGGCGGTTCACGGAATGGCCGAGGAAGGTCGCCCCTATAAGGGTGTCCTGTACGCTGGATTGATGATGACAGAACGCGGCCCAAAAGTCATAGAATTCAATTGCCGGCTCGGCGATCCGGAAACGCAGGTGATCTTGCCCCTTATGAAGAATGACTTTGCCCAACTCGTCAGTTCCGCAGTGGATGGCACACTCGATAGCGAAACTCTGGAGTGGGAAGATGCCTATGCCGTCTGCGTTGTGATGACGTCGGGGGGATATCCGGGCGACTATGAGAAGGGCCGAGAGATTACCGGCCTGCGAGACATTAAGGACCAGGATGCCTTGGTCTTTCACGCTGGAACCAGATTTGAGAACCGGCGGTTTCACACAAATGGCGGCCGCGTCCTTGGCGTCACCGCAGTGGATGAACACATCGACAATGCTGTAGCCAAAGCCTACGAAACCGTTGAACGAATTCGATTTGAGGGCCGTCATTATCGCAACGACATTGCGTACAAAGCAGGTAGTAAGAAGTTCAAGTTCTC
This sequence comes from uncultured Ignavibacteria bacterium, assembly GCA_964592145.1. Lineage (GTDB taxonomy): Bacteria > Zixibacteria > MSB-5A5 > CAIYYT01 > CAIYYT01 > JADJGC01. The sequence continues at coordinate 87,456 of CAZQBX010000008.1, read as the reverse complement.
GTATTAGGGGAACAACAGTCATTTTGGAATGTATTAGATGTAGTAACGTGGACGGCTTGCCCCCACGATAAGGTTCAAGTTGGAATTAGAGTCTAATCTATTGAGGAGATGAGAATTGATGAAAGCAAAGGCAATCATCGCCATACTGCTGACGGTGTCGCTAACGTCCCTGGGAATTGCCCAGAGCAACGACGCCAAAACAAAGTTCAACGCCGGTCTTACAGCAAATCAGGCTGGAAAGTACGCCGAAGCCGAAAAGAGTCTGCTGGAAGCTGTTAAACTGGAACCTACCTACAAACAGGCCTGGGTTGAACTGGGAACTGCCCAACTTCATCTCAAAAAGCTCCCGCAATCGGAAGAAGCTTTTAAGAAGGTCGTTTCGCTGGACGGAAATGACGTCGTCGGTCACAAGAACCTTGGATTGGTGCAGCTCGAAGCCAAAAAGTACCAACTGGCTGAAGCATCTCTTCTGAAAGCGCTGCAAATCAAGAATGGCGACGGCGAGACGCAGAAGGCACTTGGTCAGCTCTACTATCAGCAAGAGAAATGGGATAAGGCGATCGAATACTACAAAATGTACAACTCCGCAAATTCGATTGATGCCAAGAGTCACTTCTTCCTCGCGAAAGCATACAAGGAGAAGGGTGACCTTGTGACGGCGGAAGCTGAATATCAGCAAGCCGTCAAAATCGACCCGAAACTCGCCGATGCTCAAATCAATCTGGGGAACCTATATATGGCCCAGGAGAAATTTGGCGCTGCCGTTGGTGCATTTAAGGCAGCACTTGCCGCGGATAGAAATATGATAAAAGCACACTATGCTCTTGCGGGTGCCTACCAGGGGAATCAAAACTTCGAGGCCGCACTTGCCTCGTACAAAGAGTTCGTGCGTTTGGCTGAAGGCAAAGCGGCAATGAAGACGATGGTCACAAATGCCAAGTCACTAATCACGCAAATTGAAGCTCATCTTGAGCAGGCCGGCGAATAAGTAGTTAAAATTAACGGGCAAATCGTTACGGAGAATCTCGCTTCTACAGTCTAGAGGTTCTCCGTTCTCATATACCGCGCAACTGCAATTGAATTACGACTTTAGTAAATGACTAAACATGCTGAATCGATTCTGGAACTTGTCGGCAACACGCCGCTGATTAAGATTCCGTCAAGTATCACAGGCAGTCGTGCCACGGTCTTGGCCAAGTTGGAGACGGCAAATCCCGCCGGCTCCGTCAAAGATCGCATGGCGGCGTACGTTATCGGTTCCGAGGAAAGGCGCGGCAACCTGAAAAGAGGCAGCACGATCGTCGATGCCACATCCGGAAACACGGGGGTGGCAGTTGCGATGGTAGCGGCCGCCAAGGGATACAAAGCAATCTTCGTTGTCCCGACCTCCACTTCCGACGAAAAGATCAATCTGATGAAATCTTATGGTGCACAAGTTGTCCTGACGCCGAGCGACGTCAGTTCCGACGATCCCCGTTGTCACTATGCCGTTGCCCAACGAATCGCCAAGGAAAACGGATACTACTGGCTCAACCAGTTCGAAAATCAACTCAATCCGGAATCCCATTACCTGAGCACCGGACCCGAGATCTGGCGTCAAACCGGCGGGAAGGTCACACATCTCTTCGCGGGCATTGGCACAGGCGGGACGATCTCCGGGACTGGCCGCTTCCTCAAGGAACAGAAATCGGCCGTTAAAGTATACGGTGTAGAGCCGCTCGGGTCGATGTTCAAGAATATTCATGAGTGTCGCCCATTGGTGACGGCTCTGGCTCATAAAGTAGAAGGAATTGGGACCGATCGACCGGTGTCGGCATTTCATCCGAAGTGGGTTGATGAAGTTGTGCAGATCGATGACGCTGCGGCATTTCATGAAACCAGACTCTTGAGCCGCGCGCTCGGACTCTCGGTCGGTGGATCGACCGGCGCGATCTTCGCCGCTGTCAAAGAGCGAGCGATTGACTTGAACGAGAATGCCGTTATTGTCTTTTTTGTTTGCGATGGTGGCATCCGCTATATGACTAAAGTATTCTGCGATGAGTGGATGAAACAGAATCAGTTTAACATCAATGAGGAGTCAAGTATCAATGCGCACTGCGGTTAACATCTCTCGCCTCTTATTGCTGACATTCGCGCTGATCCCGGCGGTAACCCAAACGGCTCTTGCGCAGGCACCCAAGGGCCCCCAGCCGCGCATCGAAGTCTCCAGCGATTATTTCTACTTCGGCTATATGCCAACTAATGCCATAGTTCAACATTTGTACTGGATTCGCAATACCGGCGCCGACACCTTGCGCATCGTGTCCGTCAAACCCGGATGCGGATGCACCACTGCCCCGCTCTCGAAAGATGCAATCGCACCGGGTGACTCGGCGCAACTCAAAGTCGTCTTTGACTCCAAGAACATGATTGGCAAAATGGTAAAAGACATTGACATCTTTTCCAACGATCCGAATAAACCTTCAACAGTCGTGAAGTTCTTTGCTGTCGTCAATCGCGAGCATGATAAGGTTCGAGCTGAACCAAATGTCTTGCGCTTCTCCAAATTCGGTTCTAAGGACGGCAAATTGGTCAAGACGGTCGAGATCGTCAACAACTATGACACGGAGATTGATATTACGCTGGTCGAACTTCCAGCTGGCAATTTCAAGATCGACAAGAAGACTGCCAAGGTACGCCCCGGCGCCAAAGCCGCCTTCACTATCGAACAGCTTTCATCTGTCAAAGACGAGGCTGACGTTTTGACTTCTGCAACATTCGAATTTGTCGGTAGCGAAACCGACCGCATCACCGTTCCCCTGGTCGCGCACCTCCAGCGGTGAGGACAAACTCAAGCTCCGATAAGCTCGCGGCCCGTCTTGCTCGATTTTACGGACAACTCGGCGCCGAACCTCCGCCAAAGATGTAGTTGATCAAGAACACTGCGTCGGAAATTGTCACCGACCCGTCGCCATTGGCATCGCCATGACATGCCGGGTTTGGAGCCGAGCCTCCGGCAAAAATGTAGTTGATCAGAAACACGGCATCCGAAATTGAGAACACGCCATCACCGTTGGCGTCGCCACACAGACAGACATCGAGTTTCACTACGCGAAATCCGATGGAGTTACTCTCAGTGTCGGCGGTCGACGAGCTTATTTCAAAGTTGAGTGCATCTGGCGGAAATGGATGATTGCATCCCGAACCGACAAGGCGCGCAACGAGAAATCCTCCGGATGTAAATTGACCTTCAATCCGCTCGGTTGCATTGCCACCTTGGTCGAACGTCCCGTAGTAAGATCGCGAAGTCACTCCAGCCGATCCGACCGTCGTGACATGTCCGGTCGCGCCATTCCAAATCGCACCATTGTCATAGTTGACAACATTTGGTCCAGGGTTACTGATATCCCCTGCTGAATTCGCAGTCGCCTTAAGCGGCGGATAGCCATCACTCATTGTCGGAATGCTCCAGTAGTCAACCGAAAATCCCGCATCGGCTCCCGGATTGACCGGGTCATAAAACGCTGCCTTATACTGCTCGTCGAAACTACTGATTGCCCAATTTGCATTTGAACTGCGCACATAAACACCACTGATAGTACAGCATAAGCTGTAACAGCCTGCTTCTGTGGTCGCGTTGCCAATCCCGCCATTGGGGCGACCGTTATGCAACCAGTTCGCAAAACGCATGGCGTCGTAGAAACTAACGAAATTGACGGGTTTGTTGCCCATATTCGCACGGGTTGCGTAGGTATAGCTTCCCAGAATGCCCGTTCGCGTGATTCCGCCGCGGATATCAGAGTCCATTAGCGGATTGTACAATCCGACGTTGTCGGCTGCACCGACAGCATTGAGAAATGCCGCGTACTGCGTATTGGTAACCTCGTACTTGCCGATCTCATAAAGGTAGTTGACACTGCCGCCGCCTGACCCGTCGGGTGGGTTGTTAACATTTCCCACCGGCACCGTTTCGAGAAAGACAAAATCATTGTCGCGATTTGTTATCGACGATTGCCCGAATTCACCATTGTAGCAAGTGTCTGAAGAGACTACCGTCGCCTGTACGTGGAACAGCACGTCACCGTCGACGGTTGGATCGTCGACGCCGATTACCCAAAAATGCTGGTTGGTCTGCCAGTTAACTGGTGTGAATGTTAGGCTGTTCACCCGCAATTCACCCTCCGTTGGATCGGTGACAGAGAGATTCAACGTAACGTTGTGCGTCGGTTGCGTCGTTAGGAAAGCTTCGACTTCGACTGAATCTCCATTCTCGGTTGTCATATTGGAAAAGATCGGATGAACCCCAATCAGGCAGTTTCGCGCGCACTGTGACAGTTGCAGCGGCCTAATGACGGGCGATCGATTGTTATAGGCTTGTGCCGGATCTGGCGAAACATCCTCATAATCGACCCAGTCTTCTGTCGAGTCGGCCAATTCATGACTAACGACAAAACTCTCGCCTTGGAGTCCAGGCGTGTATTTGAACCGAGTCCCCATACAGACTCCATTGGCGCTCGGAAAGTACAACTCCAGCCAGAAAACTTGCCCTTGTGTGTCAAATGTTGTGTCGAAGTCGACGACAATGTAGTCGGTCGAGAAGAATGATCCCGGCAGCGGAACTAGTGCGGTGTCGACTAAGAACAGTGGTCGTAAATCACCATAACCGGTGTAGTCGCCGGTCCACAATCGCAGTATCGCTTGTGTTACTCCTGGAGTTGGTCTCTGTGCTTGGATTGCTGCATGTGTAAGAAACATCGATATGCCGCTGAATCTTACGGAGTGACTTACACCAAATCCTTGATCGGTAACTCCCGTGACTTTCAGTGGTTCGGATGAGGTTGGATCGTCGACCGACCAACCGTCTACCACACACTGCCCCGGAGGCAAACTCAACGAATTGAGACACGCCGGCTGTCCGGAATGTCCGCATTGCTGGGGAGTGGCTAAGGCACCCTTGTCGGCAGAATGTAAGAAAAACAATATTGCGCCAACAAAGTACACCGGTTTGGCGATCAAAGCACCAATAGACCGGAACGGGGTTAGGGCATTTGGGTTCATCGGGAATACCTCCCAATCTGAAGTGATTATTTGAAATTGATTTCTGCGCCTATTTGTTGGTACTGTAAAATAGCACTGACTTTGAATTGTGTCAATAATGAATCTGAGTAGTCCTGTTTCGACGCCGCAATCTCACTCGCTGTTAAGCATTGACTTGGGCTGTATTGAAATGTAGATTGGTGGCTACCAAAGCCCCCATGGTGTAATGGATAACGCGTCGGCCTCCGGAGCCGGAGATCCAGGTTCGATCCCTGGTGGGGGTATTATAGTAGACTCTCGATCCGTCTTCAACATCCCCTTCATGTTGACTGTCCGTTTCACATTTCAACTACAAGTCTGGATTCGGGTTAATACTTGACAAAACAGACCAATTTGTTAACTTCTCTCCATCAGTTTTGAAAAGGAGTACTGTTAAACTGACCAAGATGAAGCCAGAGAGCCGTCTACTTGAAATCACATTGGCGGCTTGGATCATACTGCTGCTCCTCTCAAGCCCAGCAAAGGCGTTTCATGACGCAGGCGTAGCGTCTTGTAGCGGCTGCCACACCATGCACAATTCCAATGATGGAGCTGCCTTGCCCTCTACTAATCCGGCGGGAAACAACTGGCTCCTCAAAGCAACCGATCCAAGCGATGTGTGTCTTTCTTGTCATGCTAATCAGTTTGGTTCGGTAATGGGCAGCGATCCACTGACGCCGCCAACAGAGTTGGGCGCCGGGAATTTCGTCTTTCTATTGGAAAACAACTTGAACGACGCACCCAACGGCGCGCTCAATCCCATTCCCGGATACGCGGCCGGCCATAATATAATCTCATCCGTCTACGGTATCAGCCGCGATAGTCGCTTCTTGAATTCTCCCGGTGGTGCCTTTCCGTCAGACCAGCTTGCTTGCACAAGTTGCCACGACCCCCATGGTAACTCGAACTTTCGAATGCTCTACGGTTCAGGTCCGGTGCAAGGCAACATCGGCGCATTCTTGAATGCAGCGCCAACCGCCGCCGGTCTCAATGTTACCACCGGCGGAGCCGAGTCGAATTCCAGTCACACAGCATACATCTCCGGAATGTCAAACTGGTGTGCCAACTGCCACGGGAATTACCACGATGAAAACGAAAGCAGTACTTTCGAACATCCCGCTGGCGAGAACCTTGAGGGTGAAATTAATGACCAGTACAATCGTTACAATGGAACCGACTTCCCCACATCAGGAACACAGGCTGATGCGTATCTTGCAGCTGTTCCTTTTGAGGATCCGCAAGCTGGAATCAATTCGACTCTTGGGCCAGGCACACAGAGTCGGGTTATGTGTCTAACCTGTCACCGGGCGCACGCATCGTCTGCGCCGAGTTCCGGTCGCTGGGATTTCAATGTTAGTCTGCTAAATCAAGATGGAATTCAGTCGGGATCATATCCGATTCCCAATCCATACAGTAGTCCGAACCAGACAGGACTTTGTTTTAAATGTCATCCTTCCGGCAGTGATTGATATTAGTTCGCCAGCTTCACTACCCACGATTCATTGCGTCGATTATATTTTGGATTGAGTTTATTGGCAAGAGCATCAACCAATGATGGCTCGCCGTGAAAAACAACTTCATAATCCCCCAGCTTATCTCGCAAGATACCCAAATGCTGATCTAACTTGCTGTCAGTGAATATCACCGCATACTGCGGCGGATTCTTCGGATCGAGCCTCCCTTGCGCGATCGCTGAATCAATATCGGCGGCGCCGAAAAGCGGCACGGCCTCCGACCTATCGTAATTCCAGTAGCTGTACGGTATGAACAATCGTCGCTCCGTCGCATCGATCAGTATTCTATCGGCATCTGGTTGCCTGGATAAATAGACCATCGGTTCTATCGCCCCCCGTTTGCCGAAATTGAAGGTAAACACTGCAAGACCGACCAGATTGACGGCCAGGAACCATGTCCAGAGCCCAACTCGCAGCTTCTTCGCATTGGCAAACCAACAACTCTGCCTCACCAGCTCATACATTCCGACCATTCCTGCCACTATCAACATCGGCAAAATGGTGGCCATGAATCGCTCCTGCTTCTCGGCGATAAAGCTATGAATGACTACAAAGCTGACCAGAGCGCCGATCAGCACGAGATGTCTCTTAAGTACCTCAATCCTGAACATGCTTCCAATGAAGACAAGCGAGAATGGCGGAATCATGATCCCAAACAGCAGTAAGATGTAACGGTACCACGGTCCCGGGATTGTCGGCTCGCCGAGATTTCCGACCATATTGCGGAAGCTACCCCAGAAATATCCGTGAGTATAGATATCGAGGCATGCTTGTATCATCAATATCACGCCGAGCGTCACGCAGAACACGAGCGGAATCCTCCATCGCCTATTCGTCAAAAGCATTGCCACAGGAACTGCGACAACCGCCGCCGCTGCCTGATAGCGGATCATGATGGCCAAACCACACAACACCCCGGCGACAACAGCACCCTGACGCCACGCCAACTCATTCTTGAGCGACCGGTGCGCATAATACAATCCCGGGAGAAGCAGATTAGCCGCAACCACTTCAGTCAGATTCCGCACAGCCAGATAAGGCATCAAGAAATACCCCGCCAACATAAGACCGCCAATCAGAGCCGTTCGTTCGTTCGTCTCTTCCTTGAGATATCGATAACCGAATATCACCGGCAGTAGCGAGAGCAGCGCATGCACGAGCCGATTAAAGTACATGTGGGTATTGAGTTGCTCGACACCAAACCATGCCGTCGCTTTCATCAGTCCGAGCATGAACATATTGTAGACAGCACTGCGCAACACTCCGTAGTCCGGCTTGCCTTCCCACCGCAGCGTACCATTGTCAAGAAACATCCCCTCGTGATGCCAGCTCCAGGCTATCTCGACCGTTTCGAAATGGTCGTCGTGCGCCATATAGCCTTGGGCGAAGAACACTGCGAGCAGGCGCAGAACAATGGCCGCGAACATTATTGTAAGAAGTGGGTGCCGATTGAGCATCGATTTGAGATCCATGAGTGGGAAGATAGCCTCAACTTCCCAAAGCGCAAGAGAAGCGCGCGGACAAAGAACCGCTCTGTAATCTTGGCTTTAAGCAAGACATCGAGTTCAAATGCGGCTCGGATGAAAAAATGGGGTGGATCACTCCACCCCATTCAGTTCAATACTATCACGGTATCCGAATTGAACGGCTTCTGTTCTTTCGGTGCCCCCTACTCCGTCTTCACCCCGAGAGACTCAAGTCCGCGCTTGGCGCGTCTGTTCTTCGGATCAAGCTCAAGAGCGCGCTTGTATTCGGTTATCGCCTGCGTCGTATCCCCAGTCGACAAGTACAATTGCCCCATCGCCCACTGATTGAATGACGACTTGGGATTGAATTCCTGGTTCAGTTTAAGAAGGCTAAGCGCATCCTTGCTGTCTTCCTCGGAAATATCATAAGCAAGATGCACCAAAACTCCCTCGCTGAAGTCAAATGTCCCACTGCCGTAGTATTGCTCCCGAAGTTCACGATAGGTCGAGTCAACCGCCACCATCCCCTTCTCTGCCAAAGTCTTTGAAAGCAGATCCGCGAGCTGGATTGGCTCGGTCTGCCCCCGATGGCACGTCATGCATTCGACCGCCACTAATGGAGCTTCAAGTCCTGTGACATTTGCCAGATAGGTTCCGTTAATGTCTCTGGTCATCTTCATCATCGCACGGGCGACGATCTTCTCTTTTTTGGCATCCGAGGCAAAATCCATGTCGCGGCTGTTGGGATCCTTGCTGGGTGAGTGGCAATAGTCGCAGCCAACTCCTAGCGCATTTGTAAACTTGCCCATTTGATCAATCAACTCATCGTGGGTAATCGTGCTGTCCAGCACCTGCAAGTTAGTCGGTTTAGGCTGCGGACGCTGCTGTGCCGCACCGACGGCAGCCATAATCACAACTGTCGCCGCACAGATCGCTCCGAATATGTAGGTCCGAATAGGCCATGATTTGATTGCCGAACGAGAATTCATTGATTTGTTCCTTTCAGTCAGTATAAAATGTGAATGGCGGTTGTATACTGGGATTGCTTGAGATCGTCTATCAATCAGAAGTCTGATTTGCACCCACCGGATTACTCTGAAGCCGTGCTGCCGTCACAGTATTGGTCAGCAGCATTGCAATCGTCATCGGACCTACTCCACCCGGTACCGGCGTAATCCACGAAGCCTTTGCAGCGCAGGATTCAAAGTGACAGTCGCCGACCACGCGGTAGCCCTTCTCCACGGAAGCGTCCTCGACCCGATTGATCCCGACATCAATCAAAACCGCACCGTCCTTGAGATTCTCCCCGCGGAGGAATTCCGGTTTACCGAGTGCGGTGACGACAACATCGGCGCGTTTCGTGTGCGCAAAAATGTCACGCGTTGCTGAATGACATATCGTCACTGTTGCGTTGGTCGTCGGCCATTTCTGCATCATCATTGCCGCCAGTGGCTTTCCGACGATGTTCGAACGGCCAACGATAACCACTTCTTTGCCCTTCAACTCGACATTGTAGCGCTTGATTAACTCGATCACTCCAAACGGAGTGCACGATTGATATCGGGGTTCGCCGATCAGCAGCCTTCCAACATTGTCAGGATGAAATCCATCGACGTCCTTTATCGGGTCGATGCGCAGGCAAGCGGCAAATTCGTCGAGATGTTTGGGAATCGGCGACTGCAAGAGAATTCCCGAGATTTTGGGATTGCGGTTCAACGAATCTAATAGATCGTACAGCTCTCGCTGCGTTGTCTCGGCTGGCCGCTTGATAACCTCGGAATAAATGCCGACCTTCTTGCAGTTCTTGGCTTTTGAAGTTACATAGATTTCTGACGCCGGGTCGTTACCGACTAACACTGCAGCTAAGCCTGGGACTATACCGCGTTTTGCCAGGCTCTCGACTTCAAGTTTCAGCTCTTCCTTGATCTGTTTGGCTATTTCGTTGCCGTCAATTAACTGCGCGCTCATGGTTCCTTGTCATCGGAAAGTGAAGCGTTTGTTCCGTCCGGCGCATTCAGCGAGTATCGCTCAATGCTAATGGCTCTGCCGGTCTGGTCATCGACCTCGACAATCACACCCTGCATCTTTACATCGTCGACTGCCACCGAGAACTTGTACGGCATCCCGGTGAGGAATCGCTTAATCGCCGCCTCGTGTTTCATCCCAATGATTGAATCATGCGGCCCCGTCATCCCGCCGTCAGTGATATAGGCCGTACCGTTGGGAAGAATCTTCTCGTCAGCCGTTTGAATGTGCGTATGCGTGCCGACCACTACCGACACCCGACCATCAAGGTAGTAAGCCAATGCTTGCTTCTCGGAAGTCGTTTCCGCGTGGAAATCGACAAAGATGATATTTGTCTGTTTGTTGAGAACGGCGAGTTCACCGTCAGCCGTCTTGAACGGACAGTCGATATCCTTCATATAGACTCGCCCCTGCAGGTTGATCGTCGCAATCGTACGGCCATCTTGAAGCTTGTCAATGTAGAGTCCGCTCCCCGGTGCACCGGAAGGAAAATTTGCCGGCCGTAGAAGTTTCGGCCCGCCATTCAGGTAATCGCGAATCTCTTCGCGGTCCCAGATGTGATTACCGGAAGTCTGCATATCGATACCATAGGAGAACATCTTCTTGGACATCTCTCGCGTGACACCGAATCCCCCAGCCGCGTTTTCAACATTGCAGATTGTGTAGTCGATTCGCTTTTCAGCCTTGAAGTCACGGAGCAACTGGGAGATGATCCATCTCCCAGGTTTGCCCATGACGTCACTTATAAAGAGTATCCGCAATCGACCCGCCTACTTCGCGTATTCGATGGAACGCGATTCGCGAATGACTGTGACCTTGATCTGTCCCGGATATTCCATTTCTGACTCGATCTTGCGTGCGATGTCGCTTGCAAGAACTGAAGCGCCGATATCGTCGATTTCGTTGTTCTCGACGATAACTCGCACTTCACGACCGGCCTGAATGGCATAAGCTTTTGCTACGCCTTTAAAGCCGTCAGCCAGTTCTTCCAGCTTCTCAAGACGCTTGATGTAGCCTTCCAACGGTTCGCGGCGCGCTCCCGGACGGGCGCCCGAAATGGCATCCGCAGCCTGAACAAGAACGTCGTAAGGCGATATGTGTGGAATATCGTTGTGATGCGAGCCAACGGCGTTGATTACATACTCATGCTCGTTATACTTGCGCAAGAACGCCATGCCGATCTGCGTGTGAGTTCCCTCGGTTTCGCGGTCAATCGCCTTGCCAATGTCGTGCAAGAATCCCGCACGTTTTGCCAGTTCTGGATCGAGTCCCAGTTCTGACGCCATCAAGGCACAGAGCATGGCGACTTCCTTAACGTGGCCAAGGACGTTTTGTCCATAACTCGTCCGATAGTTGAGTTTGCCCATCAGATTGATCACGTCATCATGGAGACCGTGAAGTCCCAGCTCGAAGCAAGCCTGTTCGCCGGCTTCGCGCACCATGATCGCCATTTCCTTTTGAGCTTTCTCGACTACTTCTTCAATTCGCGTCGGGTGTATTCGACCGTCAGTGACCAGCTTCTCAAGCGCCATACGCGCGATCTCGCGGCGTACCGGGTCGTAAGCGGAGAGAATTACCGCTTCCGGAGTATCATCAACAATGACATCTACTCCGGTTAGAGTCTCGAAGGATCGAATATTGCGCCCCTCGCGCCCGATAATACGTCCCTTCATTTCGTCAGTCGGAAGCGGCACAACCGAGACCGTTGATTCGACCGTGTGTTCGGCAGCACAGCGGTAGATGGCCTGGATGATAAACTCCTTGGCCTCTTTCTCTGCCTGCATTTCCGCGCGTTCCTTAATCTCTTTGACCAGCGCCGCTGATTCCATCTTTGCCTGGCCAATAAGATTGTCCATCAATACTTTTTTGGCTTCTTCAGCAGACATTTGAGCAATGCGCTCCAACTGCTTATTCTGGTCGGCGACCAACTGCTCAAGCTCCTTCTCGCGCTTCCCGATCCCGGTTTCGCGATGCAGAAGGACCTTTTCCTTGTTGATGTAGTCTTTTTCTTTCTTATCGAGAATGTCCACTTTCCGATCGAGATTGAGTTCCCGCTCCGAAAGCTTCTTCTCTTGCTTTTGAAATTCAGTCTTCTTGTTTTGGAGTTCCCGTTCAAAAGAAACCTTTGCTTTGTACCACTCGTCTTTGGCTTCAAGCAATGCTTCTTTCTTCTTGATCTCCGCATCCCTGAGAGCGTCCTCGACAATCTTCTTCGCCTCGTTTTCGGCGCGCTTGATTCTGCCGAAGGATGCCTTGCTCGCCAGCAGATAAGTGACGCCGGTTGCGATTATCGCAGCGCCAACTATCCCAATGATGAGAAGGTAGTATTCCGACATGTTACTCTCCCGCCCGGTAACCAAAGGATGATCCCGGACCCGTTATATATTAAAAGAACGATTTTGGGAGAAGCTGACGTAGGGTGGGAGTTGGATGAGAAATCAACGCGACGGCTCGGAAGGCAATTTCGCCTCCAGCCACTCAAGAATAGTCTGCGTCTTTTCCTCAATAGTCTTCACTTCTGCAGAAGAGGCGCGACGCGCCCGAAACAACTCGTCGGTAATGTTCATGGCTGCCAAAATGGCAACCTTCGACGCGGACTTACTGCCGTTACGCTGTGCGACTTCGCGCATCTTCGCGTCGAGATAGGATGCAACCTGTACAATATATGCAGAATCAGCATCCCCCCGGATCGGATAATCCTCGCCGTAAATGTTAACCGTCACAGTCTGTTTTTTATCTTCCATAATAGTGAATCAAGATTTCCAAACTTAGCTACGTTTTATTGCTAACCCAAAATCTATGTTCGTGTTACAATCAGGTTAAGATGTTTTACAAGATGTGTCAAGAAATTTTCAGGTCTGTCTGAAACTGATCAATCTTGTCAACAATGCGGGATATCCGCTTCAGCGCCACTTCGTTGGTGGATTGAAGCGATTTTGACAGCTTCGAATTCTCTGCATTCAAAGCGCGGACTTCCTGCTCTAGTGCGGTTATACGCTTACGAAGTTGCTGGCACTCTACCTCGGTGATTGTCTTCTCCGCTTCCAATTGTTCGAACTTCGAAACCAGATCTGCAACTTTCGACTGTAGCTTTTCCAACGGATTCATAATCTACTTCCTATGAACGAAGCTCCGCACCCAGCTCGCCCTTCAGCGAGTCAATTATCTTATTAAATACGTTGTCAATCTCACCATCGGTTAAAGTTTTACTTTCATTTTGAAAGATCAAGCGATAAGCTATCGACTTCTTGCCAGTCGGCACCTGCCTGCCACGATAAACATCCCAAACGATTATCTTTCTTAGGTTTTCGTCCGCCGCTTGATTAATCACTTTAACTACGGAACTGCTCTGAATCGCTTCATCAATCACGACAGCGATATCTCGCTCAATTGCCGGAAACCTTGGCAAACTGACATAACTGCCGCTGCCGCTACTTCTGTCCACCAATTGGTCGAAGTCCATTTCAATCGCATAAACTTCGGATTTGATACTGTAGGCCTTCAATATTGCCGCACTTACCTTGCCGCACCGACCCACGTTTGATCCGTCAATCAAGATCTCAAATGAACATGATTGGTCAAAGGTCGAAATGCTCGCGGGTACTATCTGCAGCTTGAAACGAAGCAACTCTTCGATGGTATCAAGAGCCCCCTGCAAATCATGCAACCCGAATTCTTGGGGATGAAAAGCCCAGTTCTCGCCGCTGTCTGTTCCCGAAATCGCCAGCCCGATTCGCTGGCTTTCTTTCGGAGCATTATCCGCTCGAGATTCCATGACGGTCCCGATTTCGAATACTTTGACGGTGCGGACCTGGTGACTGACATTTTGTGAGACGACGCCGAGCAGTCCCGGCAGAAGGCTGGGACGCAACCACTTCAAGTCCTCGGAAATCGGATTAATGATCTCGACAGCTTTGACACCAGGATCAACCAAGTTGATTAGCTTGGGATCGCCGATGCTGTTCGTAACAACCTCGAAGTACCCCTGCCCGATCATTACTTGCTTCAATCGGCGAGTGAAAATCTCATTCACACTGCGGGACACTACCAGGCTTCCCCCGGCTCGCATTACAACGGGGATCTTATCGTATCCGTACACCCGTGCAATTTCTTCAACAAGATCAATCTCGCGAGTGACGTCCGGCCGGAACGTCGGGACCTCCACCGTCACGTTCTTTCCGGGAGTGACTCTGAACTCAAGTCCCTTCAGAATGTCAATCATCGTCGGCGAGCTCAATTCTGTCTTGAGTAGTTGGTTCACGCGCGACGGTCTTAGTTCGAGCTTGAGTGATTCAATCTTATTAGGATAACAGTCGACTGTGCCGGCAGACACCTTTCCGCCGGCGTATTTTTCCATGAGCGATGCAGCCCGATCAAGAGCAACTGGTACAATATTCGGATCAGCACCCCGCTCAAATCGCATCTGGGCTTCGGACGTCAATCCGAGATGCTTGCGACCACGGCGAATAATGGACGAGTTGAAGTAAGCACTTTCCAGAAGGATATTCACCGTCTTGTCCGAAACTTCAGAATACTGCCCGCCCATGATGCCGCCAATGGCGACCGGTCCGTTACCATCGGTAATCAGAAGCACGTCATCGCTCAGCTTACGCTGCACACCATCAAGGGTCGTGAACACTTCGCCGGACCAAGCTCGCTTGATGACTACCTTGGGCTGCGAGAAATTGTCGAAATCAAAAGCGTGCAACGGTTGCCCATACTCCAGCATCACGAAATTGGTGATGTCCACGATGTTATTGATGCAGCGAATTCCGGAAGCCAAAAGTCGCTGTTGGATCCACCAGGGTGACCGTCCTATCTTAATCCCGCGAATCAGGCGAGCAGCATAGCGCGGACAACCTTCTGTGTCCTCGATGCTGATCTCGACCTGTGTGGCGGCTTGCTCGGCTGTCTCTTTAATCTCCACCGCCGGCCGTTTTATCGGTGCGCCGGTTAGAGCGGAAATTTCGCGCGCAATTCCTATTGCCGATAAACAGTCAGCCCGATTAGGAGTCAAATCGAAACTCAAAACGTGATCTTCAAGATTCAATGCTGTTTTCAGATCCGCGCCGGACTTGATTGCCGGATCAATCTCCATTAAGCCGGAATGGTCATCGGAGAGACCGAGTTCCGCCTGACTACACAGTACCCCTTCCGATAGGACACCGAATTTTTCAATACTCTGAACCGTGACGTTTCCGGAGAGAATGGCACCGGGCAGCGCCAGCGGCGCCTTCATGCCAATGCGAACATTGGGAGCTCCGCACACGATAGTCATCTGTATGTCGCGACCGAGTTCAACCTTGCATATCTTAAGATTATCCTTGGCGGGAAGCGGGTCACAGGCAACAATTTTCGCAACGACGACGTTGTCAAGATTAGCCGACAACGACTCGACACTCTCAACCAGCGTTCCGATCGAAGTCAACTTTGCCGCAAGTTGATGTGGATCAAGATCAAATTCGACAAGTTCTTTAAGCCAGTTATATGATACTTGCATGATTCTGCCCTATTAGAACTGGTTGAGGAAACGCAGGTCGTTTTCAAAAAACAGGCGGATATCGTCAATCTGGTGACGAAGCATGGCTATTCGTTCGATACCCATTCCAAAAGCGTATCCCGAATACTCCTCTGGGTCGTAACTGACCGCCGCGAACACATTGGGGTCAATCATTCCACAGCCAAGAATTTCCAACCAGCCCTCGTGCTTACAAATTCGACATCCTTTGCCGCCGCACAAAAAGCAGGATATATCCACCTCGGCTGACGGTTCGGTGAAGGGAAAGAAACTGGGACGCCAGCGCATCTTGACATCGCTGCCGAAATACGTTTGTGCGAATGCGTTGAGCACACCCTTGAGGTCGGCGAACGTTACGTCACGATCGACGTAGAAACCTTCAACCTGATGGAAAACGCAGTATGAGCGCGCGCTAATCGCCTCCTGGCGGTAAGTCCTGCCCGGCGCGATAATGCGAACTGGCGGCTTCTTCTTCTCGAATTCGCGAACCTGAATCGGCGATGTGTGGGTCCGCAGCAGAAAATCTTTGGAAATATAGAATGTGTCCTGCATGTCGCGGGCCGGATGATCAGGCGGAAAATTGAGGGAGCCGAAGTTGTAGTATTCTGTTTCGACTTCAGGCCCAAGCGCTATTTCAAAACCCATACCGTGAAAGATGTCGGCGATCTCATTGAGAGTTTGGGTTATCGGATGGAGTTTTCCATTGGGATAGCGCTTACCTGGAAGCGTGTAATCGACTGTTATCGGGGATTTCGATCGCGAGACACCGAGCCCGGATTGCTTGTCAACCAGTAACTGCTCTATCTGTGCGCGCAACTCGTTTGCTTGTTGCCCCACGATTTTGCGTTGGTCCGGAGCTACTTCTGCTAGCCCCTTGAGCATTGCCGTGACAATACCCTTCTTCCCAAGGTACTTGACACGGAACGCTTCGACCTGCTCCGGAGTCTGGCAGGCAACTATCTCACTCTGGGCCCGAGCCAGTATGTCCGTGGCCGAAGATTCGGACATGGTTATGCGCTTTTTGCGAGTTCGGTCAGCTTGACAAAGGTGGCGTTGTCGCGAACGGCCATATCAGCCAGAACCTTGCGATCAAGATTAACGCCTGCCCGCTTGAGCCCGTTCATGAACACCGAATAGCTGACACCAGCCATGCGACAACCGGCAGAAATGCGGGTAATCCAGAGACGGCGGAAATCGCGCTTGCGATTACGACGATCACGATAGGCGTATGTAAGACCTTTCTGTACGGTCTCTTTTGCAGTTCTTAGCAGCTTGCTGCGGCCGTGAAAGCCTCCCCTTGCCCGTTTCAGTACTTTCTTGCGGCGGGCACGGGATGCGACATTGTTTGTTGCGCGTGGCATACTATCTCAACTCCTTATCCAAGTTCTAATCAGATTAACCGTACGGAAGCAGGTACTTCAGCTTCTTCTGGTCTGCGCTGCTCACGTAAGCGGATTTGCGCAATTGTCTCTTGCGCTTCGCCGATTTCTTGCTAAGGATATGCCGTGCAAATCCCTGCTTATGTTTGATTTTACCGCTGGCCGTCTTCTTGAAACGTTTCGCTGCGGCTCTATTCGTTTTCACCTTCGGCATCGTCTGTTCCTTTATGCTTCTGAAGCTCGTTTTTCGGATTAACCACCATCGAAAGCGTTGAACCTTCCATGCGCGCCGGAATTTCGATTACGGCATAGTCGGCCAAATCGGCCGCCAGTCGGTCCATAACTCTTTCGCCAAACTCTTTATGCGCCATCTCGCGTCCGCGGAATTGCACCAACACCTTCACCTTATGACCCTCTTTCAAGAAATCAATCACGTGACGTGTCTTAAACTGATAATCGTGCTCATCGATCTTCGGCCGGTACTGCATCTCTTTCATCGTTACCGCGTGTTGCTTCTTCTTGGTAACGCGCGTCTTCTTTTGCAGCTCGTATTTGTATTTGCCAAAGTCGAGGACTTTGCAGACCGGCGGCCTCGCCGTCGGTGAAATCTCGACTAAGTCGAGTCCGCGACTCATAGCCAGCTCAAGAGCATCTCGGGTCTGCATCACACCCACCTGCTGGCCATCATGGTCAATTACCCTAACTTCGGGGATGCGAATCATCGCGTTTACTCTGATTTCTGGCTTTCTCTTACTTATTGCCGTACCTCCGACGCAAATTATTACATTCCGCTACCTTAGCAGAAAGTCTGTAATTATACAAAACAACGCCCCATCTGCCAAGCAAAAAATGAAGCTATTGCCTGTCAATCAAATAGAAGAATTTAGCTGACCTGCTGTTTCGGCATTTCCCGAAAGCGAACTTCGTCGTTGAGGCGATTAATTACGTCCTCTAAGGCAAAAACGCCTACGTCTCCCTCGCCATGATGGCGCAGGCTGACTTGGCCAGCTTCGGCCTCTTTCGCACCCACGACCAACATGTACGGGATCTTTGCCGTTTCGGCTTCCCGAATCTTGTACCCAATCTTCTCTGATCGATCATCCAGTTCTGATCGAATGCCGGCATTCCGAAGCTGCTTTTGAACCGCATTCGCATAATCCATCTGCTTGTCGGTAATCGGGATTACCTTCGCCTGCACCGGCGCTATCCACAATGGGAAGAATCCTCCGTAGTGTTCAATCAGAACACCAAAGAACCGCTCCAATGAACCCAGAATGGCTCTGTGAACCATGTACGGCTGTTTGGCTTGGCCGTCAGAGTCGATGTAGGTCATGTCGAACCGCTGCGGGAGATTGAAATCGAACTGAACGGTAGTACATTGCCATTCACGCTGCATCGCGTCACGAATCTTGATATCAATCTTCGGCCCATAAAATGCGCCACCCCCGGCATCGACATCGTATTTCATGTTCCGCTTATCGAGCGCCTTGCGCAGTGAGGTTTCGGCCGTCTCCCAAAGTGCCGGCTCGCCAATGGCCTTTTCCGGTCGCGTCGAGAGGTAGATGTGATAATCGTGAAAACCAAACGCGCCAAGAATATGAACCGTTAGGTCAAGCACCCCCAACACCTCGGCTTCGAGTTGTTCAGGAGTACAGAAGATATGCGCGTCGTCTTGCGTAAATCCACGCACGCGGAATAGTCCATGCAATACGCCGCCGCGCTCATAACGATACACCGTGCCAAGCTCTGCCCAGCGCAACGGCAACTCGCGGTACGAGTGCAGATTCTGTTTGTACATCATGATGTGGAACGGGCAATTCATCGGCTTGATCTGGTATTTCTCGTTGTCCACATCCATCGGCGAGTACATGTTCTCGCGGTAGAACCCGGTGTGCCCCGAGGTCTCCCAAAGGTGCAGGCGAGCAATGTGCGGTGAAATCACCAAATCGTAACCATGCTCAAGATGAGTATTCTTCCAGAAATCTTCGATCAGGTGCCGCATCAGTGCGCCTTTGGGCATCCACAGAGGCAAACCACCGCCCGTCTCTTCAGCAATTGTGAACAAGCCCAGTTCTTTCCCCAGCTTTCGGTGATCGCGTTTCTTGGCTTCCTCAAGGCGCTTGATATAATCATCAAGCATGGCTTTCTTCGGATACGAAACGCCATAAATCCGCTGCAGCATCTTATTCTTCTCGTCGCCGCGCCAATATGCACCTGCCACGGAAAGCAGCTTGAAGGCTTTGATCTTCTCCGTGGTCGGCAGATGCGGCCCGCGGCAAAGGTCAATGAAATGATCGTGCTTATAATATGAAATCGTCTGGTCCTGTAATCCGTCAATCAGTTCTATCTTGAACGGTTCACTTTCCTTGTTGGCGCGCCGAATCGCTTCTTCGCGAGAAACTTCCTCGCGCTCAAACTTGTGATTTCCCGCAACGATTTCGGCCATTCGTTTTTCAATACGAATCAGATCTTCGTCAGTAAACGGCTTCTCCGCATCGAAATCATAATAGAACCCTTCGTCAATCGGCGGACCGATTGCGAGCTTTGTACCGGGGAACAGGTCCTGAACTGCTTCAGCCATGACATGGGCAGAGGAGTGCCAGAACACCCACTTCCCTTGCGGGGTATCAAACGTGTGAACCTTGAATTCGCCGCCCTTAGGCAAAGGCCGCGCCAAGTCATAAATCACGTCATCGATCGTTACCGCCAGCGCCTCTTGAGCCAATCGCGGTGAAATCGAACTCGCTACCTCGTAGCCGGTGGTGCCTTCGGGAAACGTCTTAACCGTTCCGTCAGGAAATTTCAGTTCCAGAGCCATCTTTCCATCAGTCCTTGTAACAAAAATAGCCTCACGATCGAGGCATTAAATGGTGGGCGATATCGGGATCGAACCAATGACCTCCTGCGTGTCGAGCAGGCGCTCTAACCAGCTGAGCTAATCGCCCACAATACTAGGGCATCTATCTTATACCCCAACCTCGTATTTGTCAAGAAGTTTCAGCATTTTGTCCAATCAGCCCGCTACCTGTTGCGACGAATTCAACCCGATGTCGGGCGGACAATTGCCCTGATCGTTTCACCGATAATCCCAAGATCGCTGACAATACTCCGACCTCGCTGATAATTCAGCGAGATAGCAATCTTATCAGGCAGAATGACCGCCTTATAAGCCTCCACGGGATCGCTGTACTGCGCGAGAATCTGTTCTTCGTGCCGGTATTTGATCGAAGCCGGATCCGTCAGTCCGGGACGATATTTCAGTACTTCCCTCTGACTCTCATTATAAAGCGCCACATACTCCGGCGTTTCCGGACGTGGTCCAACGATACTCATTGAGCCTACCAGGACATTGACCAATTGCGGCAATTCATCCACTTTGAATCGCCGTAAGATTCGACCGACAGGCGTAACCCGCTTGTCACCGGAAACGGTCAAATTAGACCCGGCCGAAGCATTCTTACTCATGGTGCGGAATTTCACCAAGCGAAAGGTCTTCCCTTCCCTGCCTACTCGATTCTGCAGAAACAATGGGTTCCCAAAATCGGACATTGACACGACCGCCAATACAACTATCCAAACTGGTGCCGTTATCAGCAGTATCGTGACTGCGAACACGATATCAATGAATCGCTGCACGAGCCATTAACCGGACGATGCGTGTGTTCATTTCTTTGATTTACGAGCGAAGATTCTCTTGAAGCAATCAGCAACGTATTTGATCTCTTCCTCGGTTATGTCGACAAATAATGGAAGAGTTATCGCACTGCAATAATGATTATAACTATTAGGCAAATCGTGCCGTGTGTAGCTGTAGTTTCTTTTGTAATACGGATGAAGATATAACGGAATGAAATGCACCGATGTACCGACACCCATCGACTTTAACTCCTCAATGACTCGATCTCTCTTCGACTCACCGCCTTTTCGCAGCTTGACTATATATAGGTGCCAGGCGTGCTTGCCATCTCTAGGTTCGCTTGGAACTACAAGTTCGTCGATGCCTCCCAGATACTTGGCGTAAAGTTCCGCCGCATGTCTCCGTGCCTTCTGCATTCTCTCGAAATTCCGCAACTGGACCAGCCCAATCGAACTGGCCATGTCTGACAAGTTGTATTTGTAACCCAACTCACGGATTTGGTACTTCCACGAACCGGTGCCGGTGTAGCGCTTCCAAGCGTCTCGCGACATGCCATGCAGCGAAATCACCCGCAGTAACTCCATCTGCTTCTTGCTGTCCGTGGTAATCATCCCTCCCTCACCGGTCGTCAAGTTCTTGGTCGAATAAAAGGAGAAACAGGTCAGGTCAGGAGTTGCACCAACCGCCGTTTTGCCCGATGCGGTACCGAGAGCATGTGCTGCGTCATGTATAATGCGAATCTTATGCTTACGGCGCAATGCATCAATCGCCTTGAGGTCCGAGGGATACCCGGCTATGTAAACCGGCACGATCGCCCGCGTCCGCGGTGAGATCGCAGCGTCAATTTGTTTGAGATCGATGTTGAAGGAGTCTTCTTCCGTATCAACGAACACGACTCGTGCGCCGCACTGAATGATCGTCTCCGTTGTTGCCACAAAGGTGTACGGTGTTGTGATCACTTCGTCACCCGGTTTCACGCCGGCGACAATCAATGATAGGTGCAATGCCGCTGTGCAGGAGTTGACAGCTACCGCATACTTGGCGCCCACATACTCCGCAAATTCTGCTTCGAATTGATGAGTAACCTTGCCGGTCGTCAGCCAGCCGCTGCGCATGGTTTCGTTGACTTTCTCGATTTCTTGCTTTGATATCTTAAGGCGGTAAAACGGTACTGAAGTGACTTTCACGTATCGACAATCCATTCTGAACTGAATTCAATTAATCACGAGCTCTGCGCTCACAAACGTCGGATAGGATACGTCTGCCCATTGTCGTTGTAAAGTTAAAACTGCGGTTGGTGTTCGCTGGAGTACTGGGATTCTAAGACGCCATCGCCAGTTGCATGAACGTGCTGCTGGCAGAATACTCTTCCCGCAACTTGCTGCAAAACGCCTCTATCACTTCGTCCGTCAACTCCAGGTCGGCATAGACTTCCGGTAGCAGGTCTGACCAGCCTTCATATTGAGGAACTTTCACCCCGAAAGTACGCTTGGCAAGATAATTGGCAAAGTGGATAATGATCGAGTAGACGCGGCTCTCCTCCGTGTCCTGCATCGGGAAGTGATGGTATTCGATTGCGCGCTGGATCGCAACCGGCAGCTTCCAGTTGGCAGCCAACATTCGGCCGATTTGCGTATGCGCATGCCCGACCGCCGCCATTTCAGCTTGATAGTCTGATGACGGCCGGCTGGCTCGGTACTCGGTAATCAGTTTATGTTCGTCGGGAAGAAAACAACACGTAATCAACTTGCCGATGTCGTGCAGCAGGCCCGCCGAAAAAGCAACTTCTGCGTCCAGCCCGCGCGCGACTCGGTGATATTGTGCCACGATACGCGCTGCGATTGCAGTCGACAACGAATGTCGCCAATAAGATTCCTGAAATTCGGGATCGAGCTTGTGCGATTTGAACATGTCGAATACTGAAGATGACAAAACCAACGACTTGATTGCCTCCAGCCCAAGCACCAACACCGCTTGGCGTATTCCCGTGATTTCGCTGCGGGCGCCATAAAACGCAGAGTTTGATAACCTCAACACCTTCGCGCTCATCGCGGCATCTTCCGACATGATTGCGGCAACGTCGCGCACCGATGTGCGTGGATTATTGATGATTTTCGTGATCTGATTGAATACCAGTGGCGGCGAGGGCAGGTTTGTAATGCTGCTAAGCTTCCGCCGCAGTTTTTCTTCCGGGTTGATAGTCTGTTGTTCCGAAATCATATGAATCTGCTATTCCTTTAGCGCAAACACGAGCCTGTCAATGATTGCCGCAACGACCTGCGGATCATCATAACCCTTGCTCTGAATCATCGCCTTAGCGTGCTCAATCTTTTCGCTTCGCAGCGGCATTTCCGCCCCTGGTCGACCCTTCTGATAACTTTCAGCGGGCTTGCTCGCCGGAGCCGTCGCCGTCTGCTTTGCAGTCGGAGGTTTGCTCTTGACGCCCTTCCCCGTTGTTTCCAATCCCTGCTTCCTTAAGGCTTCCGCAGACAGCTCCACTGAATCATTCTTGGCAGGATTTGTCTTATCCTTTTTCTTATCCATTCGCTCCCCGCGCAGCACTGCTTCACTGCTTAGGATTCGGTTAATCTTCATCGATCGCCCCTAATTCTTCTTATCGACATAGATCGGGGAATTCTGCGGAACTGTTAAATAATCAGTCACTTTTCTACCCTGCTGTAACTGAAGCAGTTGGTTCTTTATGGAATCATATTTGGCGGCGGCGATTTCCTCGTTTTCCTGTACCAGCTTCAGAGTCTTGGAAATCAAGGTAGTAATCGAATTCACGAGTCTGCGAACTTCCGGCGCCGAAGCCGCCAGACTGAAGAGATTCTTGTTCTCGTTCTTCAGCTGGTTAATCGTCGCTTCCGACTCATTTATGCGGGTAACGATCCGTTCCACTTCGCCATAAAGATCGACAATCTTCTGCTCTTTGTCGTACTTGATATAATCGCGCTGCTTATCGATGATGATGAACAACGACTGGTAAAAAGAGTACTCTTCCTTCAGCCCGGCGATAATGCGGGCTTCCAGCTTGGTGACATCACTATATTCCATCACACCCTCATATCTGAACTGAAACCGCCTGTTGCGCCGGTGTTTCCTGCGCTACGCTGCCTGTGGTTCCCCCTTGCAGTGCCCGGACATCGATACCCTCCCAGCCCTCTTTAAGCGTCGTCATTACTTTGATGATACCGTCAAACAGCTCGATGCTCTTGGTCGCATTCAACAAGTAGATCTGGTTGATCAGAAAAGCATACAGTTCAGCAAGCTTCTCTGCAATTTCCCCGCCTTTTTCCATATCAAGAGTCGTGTAGAGATGAACAATCACGCGGTGCGCCTTTTCGATCAACTCGCTGAACCCGTTGATGTCTCCGGCTTCCAGTTTCTGGCGGGATTCGATCAGGTATTTGATTCCGCCCTTGTAACACATCACAATCAAGTCCCTTTGACTCGCACCATTAACTTGGGCTCTCTGATAGGTCGCAAGCTGTTTGTTCATTCGACTACTTTCGGTTATTTGCCACTATCTGACTGAAATTCTGTGATATCTGCTCTAATTGTGTCGAAAGATAAGACGACTGCTGATTGAGTTGGCCGATGAGGCTCTCCATCTCAAGAAACTTGTCCGTCAACCGCTGCCGCTTGAGTTCCATGCGCGAATTCAGGTCGGCAACACGCTCCTCAATGTCCTTTACCTGATTCTCCAGCGCCTTTGTCCGGCGCGCAATGGTCCCATCAACACTTTTGGATATTGAATCGGCAAAGTCCTGGGCTAATGAAGCGATTCCTCTGAATACTTTGATCGTCGCTTCGCTCTCGGCGCGAACGTCCGACTGCGAGAGTTCTATCAACAACTTCAGCCCAGCAGTATTGCTGTTTCCCTCATTTCCGGTCAGGACCTGACCGGACCCGGTTGCCTTCTCGCCGTTAATCGTCCCGGCAACGTCGATGCCGGCGAACGCCTGCCCGGTCGCCAAACCCAGTACTGCCGCGGCTGAAGAACTGGCCGAGGTTTGAAATTCGATCAGTGACTTCTTGCCATAGCTGCCCGAAGTCAACGTGAGATAACCATCTTCACCGTTGTCAAAGTAACTGACCTCAATCCCCATCTTACCGATCTTCGTGTCGGCATTGATCTTCTGCTGGATTTCTGTCGTCAGTTCGTCCCACGACGAGTAGGTCTTTTCGGTGAGCGTGATGGTGTTTGACAAAACGCCATCGACCCTCAACGCCAGATTCTTGTTGGCTGATGTAATCACTAAAGGGTTGCTCTCTGGGTCAGCGATACTGATTCCGCGCAGGTAGCCTCGTGCAGCAGCTTGCGTTATGTTCACCGTGTAGCCGTCGGCCGACGTCTTTGTCTTGTCGGTCATCGCGACAAATGAAACCTTGCCGTTGCTGGAGTCGCCGGATGCTGCAAATAGCTTCTGAACATCCTCAATGTTATTCTCGATTGCCGCAGTAAGTTTACCTCGATCAACGACAGACAATTTTCCGGTTGTGCCGATACGAATTCCCAGAGATGCCAACATATTGTATTCGGAATCAAGCCCGGCGATGCGCGATGTGATCCGGCTCCGCATCGAATCCTGTAGCATCATTAATGTCCGGTCGCCGAACAAGATGCCGGATTCCTCTTCCGCCTCAGGATCATATTTGAACTGCTCGTCGATCGAACCGAGTACATCATTGAACTTCGTGATGAATGCATTGATGCTGTCTTCGATGCTCGAAGTGTCGCGCTCAACCGTAATATTAACAGCTGTATCCTCAGATATTTTTTTCAGATTCAGAGTAATTCCGCCAATCACATCTTTTATGATATTGCTCTCGCTGTTGATCGTAATTGGCGAACCGCCGCCATCGGTCGACCCCATCGTGATCTTGGCGTCTTGTGCCTTTTGTAGCAGCGGTGCAAAAGTCTGGACACGGAACGTATCTCCGGCCACCAGTTGCCCGGCCGAGAAGTTCAGTTTCAGGCCGTCACTACCGGCACCGTTGAGCTCAACCTCAGTATCAGCCGAACTGACGACAACTGCTCCGCTGTTGGTACCGTCGCTCCAATTGATGGTGATATCGCCCGAACCCACCGTCTGAGCGCCGTTTCCGCCGACAGTAAATGTATAAACCTTGTTCTGGCTTCCCGTATAGGCAGCTGTTGTCCCGAGAGTCGGATTGGACGACGCGGTTGTCGAGAAGGACTGCTTCTCTACTTGGTCAAACGACGATGAACTGAAATTCAGAGCCTTAGTCCCGGTCAAGTTTGCGCTAAATGCTATTTTGTTCTTTTCGCCGGTCTTGTCGGCAGACAGCATCAAGCGATAATTGTTCGAACTGCTGCCGTCGTTCACGATAGTTGCAGTCACACCGATCTTGGCATTGTTGATCGCGCGTTTGATCCCGTCAAGGCTGGAATTAGCCGAGTCAATTGTAATCGTCCTTGTTGACCCATCCCCGACCGCTATTGACAGCGTCCCGGTACCCAGGCTGGCTGCCTCCTGCTCGCTAAAACCTTGCGAGGCGATCTGATGGTTCTGTGCCAGCGCCGCCACCCGCAACGAATAGTTTCCGAGTGCCGCATCATCACTGGCGATCGCCGTCAAATACTCCTCGCCGCTCACCGCGACCTTGGTCGCCGAAAACGTCGAGGCCCGCGCCAGGAGTCCGGCTTGCGTTTGAAAGGCTAGCATCTTCGTGTTGATCGCCTGGTAAGTCGACATCTGGTTGGTCTTGACGGTTTGGTCGTACTGCAGGAGTAGCACGTTCTGCTTTTCGAATGTCAGCAAGGCATCGATGATTGCAGCTGTGTCGAGGTTTGAGTTGATGCCTGAAATGGCTCCTGATAGTCCGGCCATACGAATCTCCTTCGAATTAATTGCGGTCGAGCGGCAAGTACCGCCCGACCACTAACTGTCGTCACGCCTCTGCGTCGAAGATATCTCCAAGCAGGACGCTCATTCTTCGGCGAAGCGCGAGGATTGATTCCGGCGGAATCTGCCGAATAATCTTCTCGTTCGCCGTGTCTAAAACCTTGATGACCAAAGATCCGCTTTCCTCATCGATCGAGAACTTCAATGATATCTTGCGCATTGAGTATTCCCGATTGATCTGCTGGACCATTTCTTCCAAATCGTCCCTTTGAATCTTTTGATCCGCCTCGAGCGCCGAATTTTGAACCGCTTGGGCAGCTTGTTCCGGCGCCAAAGGTTGAGTCAGTTCCCGATCTTCCATGTTCGGTGGCGTAGTCTCCGGTAATGCTCTGCTGGCTTGTGGATGGAGATCCTCCAGTCGAACATCAGTCAGTCCTGCGCTTGGATTCATATTTCACCTCACATGTCGACGGGTGTGAGGCAGTGTTGTCTCACACCCGCTTAGACTCTAAGAGACTATTGGAACAGCGACAGCACGACCTGCGGCAACTGGTTGCCTTGGGCGAGCATCGAAGTACCAGCCTGCATCAGGATCTGATACTTGACGAATTCGGACATCGTCGACGCCATATCGGTGTCGCGAATGCCGGATTCGGAAGCCGTAAGGTTCTGAGCAGCAACGCGCAAGTTACGCATGTTCGATTCCAGAGTGTTCTTCTGGAACGATCCGAGCGTGCCTCTGGCGTTGGAGACTTCGTCGATGGCGGCGTCAATAACGGCCTGGGCATCTTGTGCACCCAGAACGGTTTCAACGTTAATCGAAGCCAAGCTGGCAAAGCTGTTGCCGGCAAGACTCTTGCCCAACGATGAAGTGGTCATGCTTCTCAAACCGATCGAAGCCGTCTGACCGACGTTGGAGCCGATCTGGAATACGAGCGATTGATCGGTATTGGTGATGCTTTCCGATCCACCCGTTGAAGTCAGCGAGTATCTGATCTTCATCGACTGGGAACGATCTGATGTGTAGACAGTCGCGTCCTTACCGGCCGTCACTGACGTGGCCGGTCCGCCGTCCAGACGAACGTCGAACTTGGCGGCTTTGACATCAAGCAACAGGTTGCCAACGTTGATACCGTTGGAAGCCTTGTCGAGCGTCAAATCGATACTGCCGCGGCCTGCCGCGCCAGTCGCCTTGTTGTACAGTGTCGTCGAGCTGGTCGAGCCATACTTGACGGACGATACGGCGGTGGTGTAACCGTCAAACGAAATCAACGCATCGGTTCCGGAAATTGACAGCGTATCCGCAGTCAAACCAAGAGCATTAAACAGTCTCTCGGATTCCGTACCGGTGGAATTGTGCTGAATCTTATAATCCGAACCTTCATCGTACGTGAAGAACTTCAACTGGTTCGTGCCTTCGACCGCAACGTCGACATCATTAGTTGTCGAAGTAACGCCGGTGGCAGTGGAAACCGTACCGAACGCAGTCTGAAGAGCAGACTTCAGGGCTGTCGCCAGCGTTGACATCGAAGTGTATGTCGCGGCGCCGACAGTCACGGCGGCGGTAGTGTTGTTGTTCTTCGCAGTGGTTACGCTGAAGTTAAGGACGTTCAAGCTGACGCCACGGCTCGAGCGGCTCGCGCCCATGCTCATGTAGTTGGCCGTTGCAGTGGTGCTGGCCGAAGTCAGCTTCACG
This sequence comes from uncultured Ignavibacteria bacterium, assembly GCA_964592145.1. GTDB lineage: Bacteria > Zixibacteria > MSB-5A5 > CAIYYT01 > CAIYYT01 > JADJGC01. Next base: position 59,293 of record CAZQBX010000008.1, on the reverse strand, counting down.
CTGTACTGGGCGCCCATGTTCACCGAGCGGAACTGAATGCCGTTACCCGTACCGGAGGTCGTGGTCGCAACAGTCAGCTTGCCAGCCAACGCCGCGTTGTTGGCGATCGCTGTATTCCACTTGGAGATGATGTTCGCGCGGGTATCACCCGATGCGATGGCAATTTGCAGGGTCTGGTCGCCGCTGACGGCTTCATTGTTTTCCTGATAGTTCAGGACTACAGTGTAGGTACCAGCCTGCGAAGCGGTCGCAGTCGCGAGCACGGAGGCCGCGCTCATGACGGTAGCGTTGGCGGCGGTAGCGCCGATGGTAAGGCCCTTACCAAAAGCGTCCGAAATCGCCATAGCATTCGATACCTTCTCGGCGCCTTCAGAAGCCTGAAGAACGTCAAGATTGTGAATCTTCTCTTCGAGATTCGCCGGTGAACCGGTGCTGGTGAGCGAAATACCCAGCGAGGTTGTATTGATGGTAGCCGTTGAATCTGCGGTCTTGGTGGCCGTGATTGAGTGGCTGCCCGAACCCAGGAAGCTCTTCAGAACCGTAAGTCCGGATGAGTTCGCGGTCGTGATGGTAGCAATGTTGTCCTTGCTGCCGTCGAGAAGCTTCTTGGTACCGAACTGCGTGTTGGCGGCAATACGGTCGATCGTGCGGATGGCGTTTTCAATTTCAGCCTGGTCAGCAGCAAGCTGGTTGGCATCATTGAAGCCTTCGTTCGCAGCGTGAATCGCGAGTTCTCTCATCGATACCAGCAGCGAGTTGATTTCGTTGAGCGATCCTTCTGCCGTCTGGATCATGTTGATTGATCCTTCGGAGTTCTGAATCGCGCGGTTCAATCCGGCAATTTGAGCACGGAACTGCTCGGAAATCACCAGACCGGCCGGATCATCGGATGCCTTGTTGATGCGGTAACCGGATGACAGCTTCTCCATGACTTGGCTGATGGAGCTTGTTGTCATCGCAAGGTTGCGCTGTGCATCGAGTGCAGCAATGTTGTGGTTAATGCGGAGTGCCATTACACTATCCTCCTTGAATGTCCCTGTCGGCCTATTCCTTTACCGACATTCTTTCATTCTGCTCGCATTGTTCAGCCACATCCCATGTCCGCTAAGGTCTGAGCAACTACGACCTTCTAACCGCTTGTCGCCCCCCGGCCAGTGGGGGTAAACGAAATAAAGGTGTGCCAATCCTCCTTATCTACTACCTATTGGTTGACCCGCTTGCAATGAAGCGTATTAATCAACTCTTCTAACATTATCGGTTTCAACCGATTAATGCTGAAGTGCCATTTGTTTCCTATTCGTTACTTTCTCTTTCGACCATCTCGAACACTAACTTAACTACAATAATCGAGATTTTTACCCACGTCTTTTGAGGCGCTGCTCGTACAATTCGTTGCGCCGTAACGATTTGCGAAATCCAGAAAAATGAAGTCCCGTCATTCGCCCAAAGAATTCGCAAATATCGGTTGCTCTTAAGCGACTCTGCCGGCATATGTCTCGAAATCGCACATCCGAACTGCAACCAACTGTGACCGTCTACCTTTCGGCCGCTAGCGCGATACGATCAACCTCTTTACTCGTAATTGAACTAATGATGCCGCGCATCACCGTGACCACGTATGCAACTTCGGAGTTCGTCAGTAACGGATGAAGCGGTAACGCAATCGACTGGTTCATCGCACAGTAGGCAAATGGGGACGACCATTCAGATGTACCATACTTTTTTCGGAAGAAGTCCAGCGCGTGTACCGCATGTGTGCCGGGACGGCTCGCTACACCCGCCTTCTTCAGTTCGACCATTATCTTGTTCCGTACTTCATGTGCGCGCGTCGCCGCAATACGATCAGGCCCGCAGGCGCCTACCAGTACGACGTATGACTGATATGTATGTCGGTAGCCGATTGGTTCGCTCGGCAATGTGAGAAGATCGATATCGGCAAGACCCTGATTGTATGCCGCGGCTATCTCCCTGCGACGTTCTATAATCTTGTCGAGCTTACGCAATTGCGCCACACCAACTGCAGCTTGAAGATCAGTCAGTCGGTAGTTGTAGCCCAGCTTGTCAAAATCACCAAGGTCAAATGGCTGAGGTGAAACTTTTGCACCGGGAGCAGCCATTTTCACACCATGGGATCGCAACGAACGCAGCAGGATCTCGTCTTCGCGTGATTTGCCTACGATCATTCCGCCTTCGCCCGTCGTAATCGACTTGCGCGGGTGAAATGAAAAACAGCCCATCCTTCCGAAATTGCCGCTCGCCGTTTCATGGATGGTTGCACCCAGCGAACACGCAGCATCCTCAATGAGAGGAATAGCTTTGGACATCGCGAGATCACGCAGCTTCAGAAGATCAGCAGCTAAACCAAAAAGGTTTACCGCCACAATCGCCTTCGTCCGCGGCGAGATAAGTTCTTCAGCCCGTTTCGGGTCAATATTGAACGTAGATGGATCAATGTCACAGAAGACTGGCCGGGCGCCGCACTCCTCTACGGCCGCTGCCGTGGCAATCCAGGTCAGCGCCGGCACAATAACCTCGTCTCCCGGACCAATGCCAATCGCTTTCATCGCCAGATGCAGCGCGGTGGAACATGAAGAAACAGCCACTGCCCATTCACTTCCAACCACTCGGGCAAACGCCAGCTCAAATTCGTCTACTTTCGGACCCTGCATGACCCAGCCCGAATTCAGAACTTGCTGGACTTCCGCTAGTTCATCTTCGTCAAACAGCGGCTTCGACAATGCAATGTTCATAATGACTCATTGTTGATAATTGTGTGATCAACTTAAGGTAATCGCCAAAGTTCTGAACCACGCCGGGACCGACGTTGAACACGGTTCTCATCGTTTCGATCTCCGGCACGCTGATTCTGCTGAAATTGAAGACGTGAACGCTTGATTGCTGGTTCTCAATCAGGAATCGAATTGTTGGTTCAATCATGGCGACATCGAAAATGTTGACAACCGTGACAGGAGTCCGGCGCATCAATACTTCGAATTCACCCTGTGACTTACAGATATGGTTGCAGACTTCAATCTCGGCCTTGCCCTCGCGGTAGATTGAATAGGAAGGTTTGTTGAGCCACTCCGGCGCTCCGAAGCTCGCGCAGTCCAGGGCAACAAACTTGGATAGATTGTTGAAAGCCTTATTGGCGAACCAGGGCAGCTCGCGATACACGTCAGGAAGATTGGCATGCGCCTGAGGATCGAACGCGGAAGGATCGATTTCTTCGAGAATCCGATCCTCAATTTCTCTGCTTGCGCCCTCCGGATAACCGTAACGACGCGCCATCTTCATCCAGTGAAATGCATTGTAGTAGTACAACCAATGAAGATTATCTGTTTCTTCATATCTAACCCCAGTGTACATCTGTCCCGACTTGCGGCGCTTGCCATGTTCAAGCAGGACATTCGCCAAGCTGATGTAGGCATCGGCAATCTGCTGTTGCACCGGTCGATCGGCTGGTATGTTCATGATTCTTCCCGGTGCATACATGAACATCGCAGCATTGACGTAGTTTTGAGTCGACTTGCTGCGATCTCGCAGACCGGTAACATTTCCGAAAGTGCTGCCGGTATGCACGGCATAGCGGCACAGCGATTTCGGCAAGTGTATCATTTTGAGTTTGCGCAGATGCGGCAGATAGTATGTATTCAAGAATCGGCGCGTGTACGTTTGCGTATAGACTTGCTCGTAGAGTTCTCGCCTGCAGAAGAACACTTCCGGAATCTTGTTGCCGTCGGCAAACATCAGCTCATTCAACAAGTCGTAAATGCCGTAATAATTCCGATATTTCCATTGAGCCGTCTCCTTCCCCTGTGAATCGGTTACGGCCAAATCACTGTAGATAATGTCCGACTTTTTACGTCTCCAGTAGCTGACGAATTCCTCCAACGCGCGATTGTCGAGATCGTCATCATCGCTAAATGACAGCACAAAGTCGCCGCTCGCCTTTGCCGCCGCCGTTGCCATTGAACCGGCATTGCCCAAATTCACTTCATTGCGGTGATAAACAATGTCCGAACGTGTCTTCTGGGCAGCCAGGACAACATCCTCGGTGTCGTCGCTGGAGCAGTCATTGATCACGACGATCTCATGATTGGTATATGTCTGTTGCCCTAATCGAGCCAATGCCCTTTTCAACATCGCCGAGCGATTGTATGTCGGAAGCAAGACACTGACTTTCGGTTGGTATTCGCCCTCCGGTCCGTTGAGCACTGTCTCGAACTGCCTGCGATACAGGTGCACATTTCCGATGTTTTGCGCCGACTGCCGCAATTGCTTGGGGTCGGCAGGCTCTTGGCGCAGCCGCGACACGCTCTCGCTGACACCGTTTGCCAGGAAAGCCGAATCTGCGACGAATTCAGCACCGAAGTAATTCATAACGACCGGCTGAACGCCAAGCGACATTGCCGCCAACAATTCAGCTTCGTTCCCAGCAACCAGTGTGGTTGACAAGATATAGGACTTGTCTTGAAACCAGGCAGTGACATCATCCGGACGAGGGTGGAATTCGATATTCTCAGACAATTGCAGTGCTGCGATCATGTGCTCGAAGTGCACACGCAGCGAAGTAGTGGCAAACTCACCAATGACAAATAGCTTGTACTCGCTGTCAAACCTAACCAGCTCCGACAAGATATCCAAAGTAACCAGCACATTCGACTGCAAGTCAATCGCGCTTAAGTATGCGATATTCTTGGTTCGCCGTTTGTTATTCACTGACATGGGCGTGGCCGCTGCCACTGGTGGCAGCAGCGAGTACTGCGCCATTGATTCCACTCGGTCGACGCAATCAAATAGTACGGCTTCACTCGCTCGATTACTTGTTACGATCGCGTCAAATGCTTCCCAGCGACAGCGCTGATAATCAAGATCAAGAATCTCAGTTCCTTGCATCCGGCACACCAATTTCGTCGTTCCTCCCGACTCCAACGTCGATGCCCAGATTGCGAAATCGTCGAAATGGTCCAGCCAGATCGTACATTCCTTGCTAAAGTGTTCGAGAAATCGGTCTTGTCGCTGCTCTTTCTCGATGATAAACCGGTAACGGTCGTCCCCTGCATATGAGTCGATAAAAGGCTTCAGAAAGCCATAATAACCCACCCTATCGCAGAATATGACGATATCGCGCATCCTACACTTCCACCGGATGTTGATGGTTTATCTCGAGCGCAGGCTTTTCTGAGGTCTTCGTCTCGAACAAACGATCGATGACTGTGCGATAGTCGTAATCCCACTTGAGCCCAAACCAATCGGTGCAATTCTTGCAGATCGCAATCTTCGAGAATTCCTTGTCAAGATGGATGCGCCGCAATTGATCGTAGTAAGGCGACTGCCAGATTTCTCTGATACTCATCTGCGCGAGATCGAAGTCTTTCATCACCGATTGTTCGCGCCAATCCGCGACACAGAATCGAGGGCGCCCGTGCGAGCTGATGGCGATTCGATTCCACAGCAACGAACAGGGCCAGCGGTATTGATCCTTCTCCATTTTCATGACGGAAGAGTTGACCATCCCCTTGACAGTCAGGTAAGTCCTGACCACCACGTCATCGGCGATTGGCCCCCAAAATTGCTTGAATGCCTCCAGTTCGCCGGGCACCAGAGTATCCTGATCGATCATATTGACGATGATGCGCAAGTTTGGATTGTTCTTCTTGTTCTTTAACAAGAACAGGACATTGCTGTAGACCTCGACGAAATTCCCCTGCAGGCGGATTCGCTCGTAAGTGGGCTTGTACAGACTATCCAGACTGAAATCGATGATCAGCTTCGTATCGGACGGTCGAAGTATGGCTTCGGCAATTGGCCGTGTCAACGAACTTCCGTTTGTTACGATCGTGGCTATCTTGACGCCGCGATCCTTGATGTAGTTGATCGCCTTGACGATGTGCTTATAGAGAAACGGCTCGCCGTCGCAAGTAATGCGCAGTGTCGCGCCGTGCTCAGCGACCTCATCGATGATTCGCGTAAAGATGTCATAGTCCAGCTGATTCGGCTCATAGTCCGGAACAAATTTCTTGATATCGTTCTGAGGGCAGTGGATGCACCGAAAGTTGCAGATGTTGATCAAGTCCAAATGAACCATGTTGGGAAACACCCGGTCCTGCTCGTTGGCAAAACCATAGAACTCGCGCCAGGGTGTCCCGACCGGAGTCTTACTTTCAGACATGGGCATATTTCTCCTTAAACTTCAACATTGCCGGCTGTGGCGTTGCACTCTTCCGCATCTTCTCCCGGTACCAGTCGATTGTGCGCAATAGCCCCTCTTCGAGCTCAACTTTTGGCTCGAAATTGAGAATCTCTCGGGCTTTGTTAATGTCCGGAATGCGCACTTCGACGTCCGGCGAGCTTGCCTCTTTGAACACGATT
>CAZQBX010000008.1:0-52911 GCA_964592145.1 uncultured Ignavibacteria bacterium | reverse complement strand
GAAAGGCGGATGATCTCGCGCGCCAATCGGTAGATAGTTAGAGTGCTTTGCGGATTACCGATATTGAACGCTTGTCCGCTTGCACGGCTGTTTTGCAGTATCTCCAATAACGCGTCAAGGATGTCATCGATATAACACCAGGCGCGAATCTGGCTTCCATCAGAGTAAATCGTGATATCTTTATTCTGAATCGCGTTTACAACGAAGTGATGAATCGCCCCTTCTCCGACTTGTCCCGGCCCAAAAATATTGAACGGGCGCACACAGCAGATCGGCAGACCATACTTGATATAGAAGCTGTTCGCAAAGAACTCGCCGGTGAGTTTGCTGATTGCGTACGACCACCGCGCTTCACCGACGGTCAATGCCGGCTTGAGGTTCGCCTCGGTCACTTTGTAGGCATAGGCTCCGAAGACCTCACTGGTTGAAAAATCAACCACTCGCTCGAGCGATTTACCCGCTTCCAGACAAGTCGTATAAACATTGTAAGTTCCGATGACATTGACTTCCATGGTCATCACCGGGTCGCGCAGAACCGAGTCGACACCCGCAACCGCCGCAGCATGAACCACAATGTTGGCGCTATCAATTGAAGCGGCAAGTGCCGCGCGATCGCGGACGTCGCCGCGAATCAATTCGACGTTTGGATGGTCAGCCAGCAGCGGCTTATCCTGTAGTGAGTTTCTCTTGAAGTTGTCAAAGATGATTATGTGGTTCTCGTCGGCCAAGCGCTCAGCCAGCGCTGAACCAATAAATCCTGCGCCGCCGGTAATGAATATGGTCTTGCCCTTTATCATAGAATTGCTCCGTTGAGTGTTGAGGTTATCCTTCCTTCAGCCATTTGTACTTTCCTTACACGAGTGCCGTATCCGAACTGAGCGCATCGAATGGCACCAGAAAGTGAAATGGATACCTTTTGCCGATCTCCGAGATTGTCTGCTCCAGAACGGCCGCTTTGTTATTGAGAATCTTGACCAGATAGTGATGAGGAACTGGTTTCGCTCCCCATGATTGTTTGAAGCGAATCAGATCTACCTGACACCGAGGCGACGACTGAAGATTCATCAAACCGATTCCTTGTTTCCGGGTGTAGTTCATGACAAAGTAAAACGCCGCCGTCGACGCTTGTGTGTCATCTTCATCCCGATCGAACATGCTGAGGTAGTAGTCAAGACAATGATCGTTCTGAACCGTTACAATCCCGCCCAGATACCTTCCTCTTGCGGTTGCACTGAATAAGCCGCAGTGGTCGGCTGATCGCAAATGCTCGAACATTTTCTCAAAAAATGCGAACGGCAACTGTGCCCCGCCCAGCTTCTGGATTCGTTTCTCGTAGCAGATGTACCAATTGTCTAAATTCTCGCTGCCTGTCTCAAGTTTGATTTCCACGCCGGCTGTTTCCGCCTTGCGCAGATTGCGCTGGAGATTGTTCCGAAACTTCGACGTTGTACGCGACAGCGGATCGCCCTTGAGATCCAATACCTGTATTGTAGTCTCGAGACAATGATCGAAAACCGAAGTGTCGATCGGATGTCCTTCAAAACAGGGACTTGAACAGACTGACACGACATCGCAGAACTTCGAATAATGCTCGAACAATATTTTGTAAACTTGACCAACTTGTGCTGTGTTCAGCTTTGGGCTGACCTGCAACCCGGAATAACTCGCCGGGTAAGGCAGCGACTGAATCAGATTGCGATACTGGAGGGCACAGAAATAGGCAACTGGCTCCCCTTCACCGAAGATTGTCACTGATCGGTCTTTTTCGCCAGCGAAGTCCTTGATGAAGTCAAACCACAACAGCGACGACTGCAAATGGTGCGCTCTTCCCTGTAAATGGTTGCCTGCATAGGCGCGGTCAAATGGCTTTACCTTCCATTTACTCATAAGACCTTCGTATTTGTGTCTCCGCTCTTTTGCATCGCGCGCTGAAGTTCTTCCAGCATTTGCTGCGCGGGAGCGAAATTCGGATCAATCTGCAATGCGCGCTCGTAACCGAGCTTTGCACTTTCGAAGTGCCCCAGTTTGAGATAACAATCAGCAAGAAATCCCGTCAACTCGGGCGACCGCGGATGTGTCTGCAGGCATCTCTCGACATATCGCAGCGCATCTAAGTAGTTGGCGGAATCAAAAAACAGCCGCGCAACCAGGTAAGTCACGTCAAAGTCCTCGCCTGCATAGTCAAGGTAATTGGCGAGCTTAACCGCGGCATTTGTGTTGTCACCAAGCTTGAAATAGGCAAGCCCGATGTTCCGCAGAGCGGGCACGAGCTGCGGCTCAAGAGTCAGTGCACTCGCATAGAGTCGAATTGCCTGCTGATAGTCAGCCATCCGGAAATAACAGTTTCCCGCATTGTTCAGCAGTTCCGCGTCGTCAGTGCCATTCTCCAACAGCCGTGTGTAGATGTCCAACGCACGATCAAGTTGCCCCTGGCCGATCAAAACTTCAGCCTTCTGATTGAGTGCATTGACATTCGTGGGCTCGACGGCCAGCAATTGGTCGATTCGAATCAGCGCCTCCTTGACATTCCCGGCTTCGCGCTCTAAAGCGATCAGAGTTTCGAGCGCTTTCGCGTGTGAGGCGTCTATCGCCAGGATTTCCAGGCAATGTTTTCGACTCATCACCGGTTGCCCCTGCTGCTGCTTGATCTTCGCAAGCAACAAGTGCGCGGTTAAATCTGTCCGGTCGGATTGCAGCCGTTTCTCGGCATACGATTCGGCACTTACACTGTCGCCTTGTCGATAACGCAGGACAGCCAAATGGCTGTAGACGTCGAGATGCTCTTTCTTATATTCCAGTACTCGCCTGAAATGCACCTCTGCCTCTTCATCCATCTTCATCTCTTCATGGATCAACCCGAGGCTGAAATACGCCGCCGCCTGATCGTGGGAGTGGATTAGTATGAAGCTGGTGGTTTCTCCGCCTGGATTGTATGCATCGGCTGCGGCAATGTATTTTTCATAAGTTCTGATCGCGCGTTCAAAGTCTCGGGCTGCTGCGTACACATGCCCAAGCTGGAACAATGGATCCAGATAGTTGGGATCAATTTCCAGAGCTCGCAGGGCGACCTCCTCGGCACGTTTGTATTCGCCTAAATGGAAGTAAGCCGACACAATCTGATCGAGCGCCATCAAGTGAATGTGGCGCTGCCCCGGAACGTCGGCGCTGGAGTTGCGCACCGCGCGACCGGCGTGCTCGATGATCTCCTGGCACACTTCCGCCGGCGGCATTTTGTGTTCGCCGCGGAGAATCTGTGCTAGATTGAAATTGGCAAAGTAATTATTGGGATTCTCCTCTAATTGCTGATGAAGCAGTGCTTTGGTGCGGGCAATCTTCTTCTTCATTTGTTCCCAATCGAGCCCGTAACCGTAGTGAATGATACTGGCATCAACTCGAAGGATCGGTTCTTCGCCCGGCAGACGTAACTCGTTGTGGACGATTCCTTCGTAACGCGCGTTGAGCTTGCGCCGCCACATCCGCACGGACGGCAGAAATGAGGTGACTTCCCCGCTGGCGATATGCTTGTTGTGTACTGACAGGGACAGAACGTTGATGTCCGGAACGCGCGTCGCTTGCTTCAGCTTCTCAATATCTTGTTGCTGTAATTCTTCGTCGGCGTCGAGAATCAGAATCCAATCGCCGGTCGCGTAATCTAGGGACTGATTTCGATGAAGCGAAAAATTGTTCTGCCACGGATGATGATATACCCGTGCCCCAAATTTCTCGGCAATTGCGACTGTTCCATCGGTTGAGCCGGTGTCCACAACAATGATTTCATTAACCAGGCTTCTGACGCTCTGTAAACATTGCGCCAACATTGCCTCTTCGTTCTTAACAATCATGCACAGAGAGATTTTTTCGTCACCGAGCATTTCGCGTGCCAGCTTGTCGAGATCACGCTTGTTCCCGCATCGAACCAGCCCGTCGCTGATTACCCGGCGTCGCCCCTCGTGATCCCCGCTGCGCCCCTTAATCGTGGCCAAATTGATGTAGAACTCATCGTGGTCGTCTCGAGCGCGGATCGCTTCTTCGAGAACGTTTGCGGCGGTATCAAACTCGCCGAGATTGTAGTATGACATCGCTAGACACGAAATCAGATCCAGCTGTGCCTTGGCTGTCAGATTGCTTCCATCACTTCTGGCTGTCTCCGAAAGCGGCATCAATATTGGCTCGGCGGTGCGAATACAATCGTCAAACTCCCGAAATTCATAATGCAGCAGACCTTTCAACAGGGTTTCTCGCTCGCTCAGGCCGGTGGCATTCCCCAGATCCACCAGAAACTTGTCCGCTTCGGCAAAGTTTCCGACTCGATAGGCGCTCCATGCCCCAATTTGGGATAATTCCGGTATCGCCGAATCCGCACGCGTCGATTGCTGGCTTTGTACACTTCGCACGATTCTCAGGGCTTCCGCATAGTCGCCGTCGGCAAAAGAGGTTCGAGATTGCTCAAGTGACACTCCACTTGCCACAGCCGATTCAACCGCGGATCTATTGAATTTCGGCAGCTTGCCGGTCTTCTTCTTAGCCATTGATCGCCTCGCGCTTCTCACCCGACAGTATCTTCGTGATGAGAGTTTCAATCTTCTGTATCTGTTTGCGATTATCGTAGCGTTCGGAAACGAACTTTCGGCATTCCTGCTGCAGCGCAGGTCTGTTGGCTGCTTCCAGTTCTTTCAAAAGTCGAACGCAGTCTGTTGGCGTCGTGAAGACATATCGCTTGGGATACAACTGGTCGGCACCGAGCCAATCATGGATAAGCGGCAACACTCCGGATGCCATCCCTTCGGCGATCGAGTAATGAAATGACTCAAAAAGCGAGGTCGACATGACAAAGTCCTTATCGCGCAGATAAGCTGGAACATCCTTCACCCAGCCGTCGAATGACACAGGAATATTCAGGCGCGGCAACAAGTGCGCGAAATACACTTGAATGCGGGCGTCCTGATGCTCTCCTGCCAGGTGAAATGTGTAGCCGGAATCGTAATCGTGAATAGCTTTGAAGCAGTAAAGCAACAGCGCTGGGTTCTTCTTGTAGTTGATGTAGCCGATTGAGCACACTTTCTTCCCAGGCGCCTTCGCCTTCGGTATTGTAAAGCGTTCCAGATCGACACCGTTATGAATGACGCTAATCGGACACGGTACCTGGAAATTGTAGCTCAGCAGTTCTTTTACTGCGTCGCTCACCAGGACCAGATGGTCGATCTTACTCCAGTCAACCTGCCTCGGCATATCCGAGAAGACTTCGTAGCTATGCAAACGGCAGATCATCTTGCACTTCTTGGGTAACTTTGACGCCGCAATTACCAGTTGATCACACCACTCGAACCAGGCAAGATCGCACCATTCGAGGAGCGACTTCATCTCAGCATCAGTGCCTTTCTCGAAGATGCGCAAATCGTGCTGGCGTCTGAGGTTCTCAATCACCGGGTCAATGAATGTCCGATAAGAGGCAAACACTGCTATCTTGGCACGCTTGACTTGCGGAATGATCGCGATTTTCGATGTCTCTTCATCGCGCTGCGTTGTGTCGGAACCAGCGTTGCGCTTCTCCCACTCGAGCAAAACGGCATCGGAGCCCCAGCGCTCGAGATATTGTGACCTTACCGACTGGAAGTCGGCAAGCTTCTCATGCCGTTTACAGAAATCCAGGAAATTTGTGAACAGTTTCTTGCTCGCCGATTTCAATTTCGCGCCACGTTGAAAAGTATTCAACGCGCCGGTTATGTTGCCGCTTTCTTCTTCAAGGATTGCTAAGTCATTGTAGGCAGCCGGTTCCAACGGCGATAGCATGATGAGTCGATGGAGGCACTCCGCCGCCGCCTCGAATTTCCCCAGCGCGGTTCGGACCAGGGCAAGATTATGCAAAATGTCGGTATTGTTCGGTACGAATCGCAGTGCTCTCGAGAAGTACTCCTCGGCACGTAGCGGTTCGCTTGCTTGAAGCCATGTCATCGCTGTGGAGTTAAGCAAATCGATCGAACGCGGCTGCAACAGGCACGCCTTGTCCAGAATCGCGGCGGCTCCACGGAAATCCTTCTTCTCTATTTTGGCGGAAGCTTCTTCGACGAGTGCAGCGGCTTTGTCAGCTGCAGTCGCAACCTGCTCGGTTGATTCCTGCGGACCGGCGTCCTTGGGGTTGACCATGGCATCTCCTATTTGCTTTGCAACTACGACTCACTGTCGCTCCCATATTCCATTCGGGAATTCTATTACGAAATCTGAACTGTCGTTATCTTCTGCGTATCAACATTGCGCCGGCGCTCCATCTGCTTCACCACTGAGTGGGCTACCGAATACTGGCTGTCGGTCAGCACAAGTTGCTTCACGCGGTTGTTGCGCTTGTTGATCAGGATTGGCCCCTGCAGATTGGCCGTCATGTCTTCCAACCGCTCGGGAATTGTAACTACAACGAAGATTTCCACATCGTGTGGATCATTGACCTCGATGTCTGCCACTTCCTTGGCATGAACCGCAACACGGTAATCGGGGAAGAACACCACTGGGCTGACGACAACAAATGCCAGGTCGGGTGCATCGATGCACTGCAGCCAGCGAAAAGGCAGGCACTCCGCACTCTCCATCAGAACGAAATGCTCCAGACCTTCAAATCCCAGTAGCCCCTTGGGAATCTGTAGGATTTCCGCTTCGTCGACTTCTATTGTTCCAAATTGACGGGTTTGAACTTCCATTATCCCCTCGTTATCTGATAAAATCCAAAAGCGATGGTTGGAGAATCTTCGCGGCGGAATTGAGTGCCGCATTATAGGCATTTTCTTGCATTGCTAAGTCGGTAATCAGTTTCGTCAAATCGGCATCCTCGACATCGGACAAAAGCTTGGTGTAATAAACTTCATATTCCTGCAGTCGATTGAGCGTCGTCTCCATCGCGATGCCTTTTGCGCCTGTCGCGGCGCGCTCATTGAGGACCGTCGTTAGAGAGTCGCTCAGCGTGCCGACCATTTGTTGGATCGCCTCGCCATCATCTTCGCGAAGTGCCTTTGTCAACAGCATCATCGCGCTCATGACATCAGCCGCACCGGATATCCCCAGCGCCGATGCTGTGCGGCTCTCGTCGCCGTTCGTCACCATCAGTGTCCGCGCCGGATCATTATTCGCGATCTGAATTCCGGTCCCGGCACTGTTGATCGAAGCGGTAATGGCGAATCCGGAGTTGTTGATGCGATCCATCAGGTCTTGCACGGTGACGATTGACGTGTCTGCCAGATCGATTTCGTATGAAGAGTCACCGTGAGCGATGCGGATGACTCCTGCTGCGAAACCATTATTGTTGTTGAACTGCGAAAGCAAATCACTGGCAGTTAGCTGCGGTTGCAGCGCTTGACCGACCTGCGAGTAATTGAAGAGCCCGACCAATCCCAAATCCGCGGCGGTCGTCTCACCCGGTGCTGTTTCTGTCACACTAAATGCCGGACGCGGATTAAGTGCCGTTCCAGTGAGGACCGGGTTGATTTGCCCCAAGATTCCCAAGTTGGAGGCGGTGTTCTCAAAAGCCGCGAATTCTTCGACGCGCAAGTCAAGCGGCGTTCCGTTGCTGTCGGTAATGCTGATTCCGGTACCCAAACCGTTTATCGCTGCCGTCACATTTGCCACTCCGGCTGACGCCAACTGCGTGTTGATCGCTGTGATCACGTCACCGACAGTTACCGCCGAAGAAATGTCGATCGCGACACTGGTCGTTCCGGCGCCGTTTCGAATGGTGAATTTACCTGGCGTCGAATCGACGCCCAATCCGCCGTTGAGATTGGTTAACGGAGTTGAGTTGGTAATCGTCGGATCGTCGACTGCAACCAGTCGAAGGTTGTTTCCCTCAAGTCCGATAGAGGCAGTCAGATTCGTAATGCCGCCGGCCGTCAACTGCGTATTGATGGCCGTGATTGCATCTTGAATAGTCGTCGCTGCGGAGATGTCCACCGTGACCGTGATGTTCTTGTTCTGGTCAGTGATCGCGAACGTACCCGGAGCCAGATCGACACCCTGGTTGAGGTGAAGACTGGCGAGTGTTGTCGCCGCCGTCACGCCCAGCTTAACATCAGCGTTGGCTCCGATTGCCTGGAACGGTTTTGTCAGCAGGTTTGAGCCGATGGTATTGATTTGAATTTTGGATCGCGTGTCGACACTGTATTCCATGATGCCGTCGTCGCCTCGATAAACGACGCCATTGGAGTTCGTTTCAAATGGCTGCGTGCGCGTGCGGTACCCCGAGAACAGGTAGTTGTTCTGCAGTTGTGAATTACCCGCACCGATGATTTGATCAAACAGTGACTGTACTTCATTCGCCGCGGCTTCGCGGGCGTTGGCATCATTAGTGTCATTCGACATTTCGACCGAAATCGACTGGGCATCCTTGATCGCCGAATTCATGTCGGCGATAGCGCGGTCTGAGGATGCCAGCCACGTGCTGCCGATGGAAATATTCGACTTGAATTGCGTGATCTCCGTAAGACGCTCGCGGTATGACAGATCCTTGACGGTGCCGATTGGATCGTCCGACACTTTGTTGATGCGCCGGTTGGTCGACATCTGGTTCTGCAGCTTAAAAAAGCGCGAAATGTTACTCTGCAGGTTGAAAACAACCTGATTGGAAATCATCTCATGGGTAACACGCATTGTCTTAGCTAATCCTCGTAATACACGAAGCCTTCATCCATCGGATTCGGGGTTCGTGGCTCATTGTTTTTGTCAGCGTCCTTGAGTTTCGGATCGTTGCCGCCGGCCGTGCTCTTGCCGTTGTTCGCATCCTTGCTGTCCCGCATTGTCTCCCGCCTAGTGTTTGCCTTCCGGTCTTATGTTGTCATCTTGATTCTTCTTCTTCGATTCGCGATACTCAAGTTCTGATCGCTGATCGACATCCGGCTTGATGTCGCCTTTGAACTTGTTCTTGAGCATCGTCACCACCGACATCAGGTCCTTCTTGCCCGCTTGGGCCGCTTTGCGGTTCTCGTTCTGGATCTTTACATAGACCTCTTCGCGATGAACGACGACCTTCAGCGGAGCATCAATACCGAGACGAACTTGCCGGCCATAAATGCCCAGCACGGTCACCTTGATATTGTCGCCGATAGTGATGGACTCGCCTAACTTCCTTGTTAGTATTAACAATCCACCCTCCGTGGTTCGTTATCTGGTGACGCCCATACCGCTAATCACGGTCTCCAGCGCCGAGTCAACGAACGTGATTACCCGCGCCGCCGCTTCATAGGCGCGCTGGTACTTGATCATGTTCGTGA
Source organism: uncultured Ignavibacteria bacterium (assembly GCA_964592145.1). Taxonomy (GTDB): domain Bacteria; phylum Zixibacteria; class MSB-5A5; order CAIYYT01; family CAIYYT01; genus JADJGC01. The sequence goes on along the minus strand of CAZQBX010000008.1, from coordinate 43,663 downwards.
CTTCCTCGTCAATCGACACTCCCTGCACCGCTTGACGTGCATTGTCCAATTGAGTCACCAGAAGATTGTAGTTGTCTTTCAAGGTCTCGGCTTCTTGTGTTCTAATGCCGAGCGTACCCACCATTGATGCATAAAACTCGTTGATTGTCGCAGTGCCCGACTGCAGCACTCGTTGGTAGCGCAATTCGGAAATCGCCTGGGCGTTGCGGGTATCTCCGGGTTCGCCGGTTAATGATGCCGCAATCAGATTCGGATCGGACTCGACATCGATATTAATGGCCATTGTTCCAGCCGTCACGCGATACGGATCGAAAAAGTTGATGCCGGTCGAACCTTGTGCGCCCGTGCCGGCCGCGTGGACAGCATTGACTTGACTCATTATCGTGGACGCGAGTAAATCGAGGTTCTTCTGCATATCAGGAATGGTCGAATCCCGCATCTGCTGGAGTGCCTGAATTTCTCCACCTGCGAAGTCAATCTCGAAATTGGTGTTCTGCCAGACTGCGACAGTAGCGGTTGAACTGCCGCGCTGCACTACCCTCGTCTCTATCTGCAGGTAATCCACGCCATCAACCAGGCTCATGGAACCGATCATTACGGCTGCCGTTCCATTAGGGCGGTCGATGGTGCGCACGTTGGCATAACTGGAGAGGGTGTCGACCAGAAGATCACGCTTATCGCGAAGATCATTCGCTTTTTCGCCGCCTAACTCAGCGGTTGAGATTTGTCGATTCAAACTGGCAATTTGCACGGCGAGCTGGTTAATCTCGCCGACGCGTCCATTCAGATCGGCATCAACGCTTTCACGCAAGTCAGCCAATTGGTTTGCCTGTTCATGGAAGGCATTCACGAGCACCTTGGCCTTCTCGAGTACCGTTACCCGGGCGTTCGGATTGGTGGCAAGGTTCTCCCAGCTGTTGAAGAAGTCCGTGATCAATTGGTTCAACCCTTTTTCTGTCGGCTCATTGAAGAACAACTCGACTTGCGAAAGCGCCTTGTGAGAGGTCTGCCACTTTGCGAGCTTTCCATTGTCGGCGCGCAATTGCGTGCTCAGAAAGAGATCGCGAATCTGCCGAATGCCGCTCGACGCCACACCGGTGCCGATACTGCCTTCGGTAGTCGTGAGTGGATTTGTCTGCGTGATCTGCACGCGTTGCCGTGAGAATCCCGGTGTTGCCGCGTTGGCAATGTTGTGTCCGGAGGTTGTCAGCGCCAACTGCTGTGTCAGCAGCGCACGCTTACCCATTTCAAGTCCAAGGAATAATCCCGGCATCGCTACACCCTCCGATCGACCAGCGCCGTCTTGGGCGCCGTGTTGGTTCGGGTGCTGTCGGGAGTATATGTTCTCTTTTCCGGTTCGTCCGCCAATCCCATTTGCGCCATCGTCGTGTTGATGTACTCCATTGACTTGCGGATCAGGAAATCATTACGCGCCTTGATCGTTGAGATCTGGTCGTGAAGTCCAAGCAGCGTATTCTGCAGCGAGTGAATCTGATTCGATTCCGGCTCGGACACCAACTTGGTCAATTCCGTCAATGTCAAATCGTGTTGGTCGCGTCGCAGTTCCGCCGACAATTCTGCAACGAGTGCGCGGCGTTCCTGCTCGACTTGCGTTGTGCGCACGGCGAGCTGTTCTTGATCGCGCGTTACTGTTTGCAGCGCTTCGAGATTGTTGTTGACCAGCGCTTCCTGCTGGCGATTCAAGTACTGGAGAAACGTCTCGAAGATGAGTACTTCCTCGCCGATCAGTTTTATCAGTCTGATGATTTTAGCTTCCAATACGGCTCCTCTTATTTCTTAATGTCGGTAGCGGGCGAGATTTTATTAACCTGCTTGCCTTCAGAAAGTTGAGATAGGATGCTCTTTACGTAATTCTGCGTTTCGGTAAACGGCGGAATGCCTTTGTGTTTCTCCACGTTGCCCGGTCCCGCGTTGTAAGCGGCAAGCGCAGACTCGAGATTGCCGAAGCGATCGATCATCTTGCGCAGGTAGCGCGCCCCGCCCTTGATGTTTTCGCCGGCGTCGTAGGGATCAGTCACTCCCAAGGAGCGGGCTGTATCCGGCATAAGCTGCATCAATCCGGCGGCTCCGCGGTTGGAGGTAGCTTTTTCGTCTCCCGACGACTCTTGCATAATGACCGCTCGAATCAGTTCCTCCGGAAGCTTCGTCTCAATCGATGCATCCCGGATATCGTCAATGTACCGGCTAAGTCTGTCTCGGGCCGTGCTTTGCTTTACCGCCGGTGCATTGTGGTGCTCACTGACCGGTGCCTCAACATCCCTAGGCACAACGCTCGAGGGTGTGTCCGATACATTGTCGTTCCGCAGAGTGCGACTTGGCTCCACCGGCAAGTTCGGTATAGGCTTCGCTTCGGCCACAGATCGCGGCGGGGCAACTCCGTCGATGTGTCGTTCGGAGGTTATTCGCAATCCGGTTGTCGAAGGGGATTCGTCGTCAAGACGTTTCAACAAGTGTTCGTAAAGCACTTCGCCAACACCGACCATGCCGGTCTTGGCAAGTTGCTTAGCAACACTTTCATCTGCCATCGAGAGCATGATATCTTTGCCGAATCCGCTCTCTTCCTTGTTCTTGTCCTCAAGCGAACTAGAACGCATGCTCTTGAGCAACTGCGCGATGAAAATCGCCTCGAATGCCTCTGTTGCTTGTTTGAGCTTGATTTGCCGCTGCAATTTGTTGTCAAGCGGCGTCTTGGCTGGGGCAATCTCCATCGGAGTCGGGAGATTGTTGATCTTGATCATAACACGACAAGTTCAGCGCGCAAGGCGCCGGCCTGTTTGATTGCTTGGAAAATCGCGATGATATCGCGCGGTGATGCCCCGATTGCATTTAGTGCCGAGGCAATTTCCGAGATATTGGTGCGTTCTTCAAAATAGACAACTCGCGCTTCGTCCTCTCGAACTTCAACTTTCGTATCCTGTGTCGAGACAGTCTCGCCCTTGCCGAACGGCTCGGGTTGGCTGATCACCGGAGTCGCCTTGATTTCAATAGTAATGTTACCGTGCGCGAGCGCAACGGGAGCAATACTGACGTTGCCACCGGCGACGATTGTACCAGTCTTCTCGTTGATAACAACGCGGGCGCGCGTATCAGGTGCCACGAGCAGGTTCTCGATCGATGCAATAAACTGCGCTTTGCCGTCCTCGCTCGCTTGTGCTGCCGGAAGAGTCATCGTAATTCCTGCATCGCCAACAACGGTCGCGGCGCCTGGATACTTCTCATTGATCATCGCCTTCACCCGCTCGGCCGTGGTATAGTCAGGGTTGTGCAGTGACAACTTCACTTGATTGGGCACGAGATTCTCGCGGATTGGCTCGCGTTCAACCTGCAACCCATTGGGAATCCGCCCGACCAGTGTGTAGTTGCTGACAATCTTGTTGTCCCCAACCTGAACGTTGAATCCACCAATGGAAACCGAGCCCTGGGCATAGCCATAGAGTACTCCGGTTCGGTCGGAAAGTGGCGTCAGGACAAGCGTGCCACCTTCCAATGTCGAGGCATCTCCCAACGAGGAGACAGTCACATCGATTTTGTCGCCGACCAGGGCGTTTGGCGATAGCTTCGCCGTCACCAGCACTGCGGCAACATTCTTAGTCTTTATTGAACCAGCGTCGACGGTCACACCCATCCGCTGCAGCATATTCGAAATTGATTGCACCGTAAACAGTGCACCCTTGCCGTCACCTGTACCGTTGAGACCGATAACCAAACCGTAACCGACGAGATCAGTCTCGCCGGTTTGGTTGATTCGGGCTATATCCTTGATTCGTACATCCGCGCGCACCTCAAGCAAAGTCAGTATATTGACTAAGACAAAGATTACTGCGGCGACGATCAACAGTCTCAATAGCTTCATAGCGTCCATGCTCCTTAGAAAACCCAATTGAGAATTCTGGTGATGAGGCCAGGTTTGGAACCATCGGCGGCTGGTCCCTTGCCGGTGTAGTTGATTTTGGCGTTCGCAATGTTGTAGGAATTGATCGTGTTGTCAGGATTGACGTCGGCGCGGCGCACGATACCGCTAAGCACCATCGTCTCCTGTTCGGAATTTATCTCGATATTTCGCGATCCTTGAATGACCAGATCGCCATTATTCCGTTCGGCGATAACCTCGACTGTCATCCGCGCACGGATGCTCCCGCGCCGGCTGTTGGTACCCTTGCCGTCATAAGCATTGTCGCTGGTGTGATCCGCGGAAAAAAGCGGGATGAAGTTCAGCGGTCCGACACCGCCGGAACTGCTCGTCGATCCATCGCTCTTCTCTTCCGTCTTGACAGCGGATTCATTCGAAGCTTCGGTATTTTCGTAAATCACCACTGTCAGCAAATCACCGACGCGATGGGCTTTGATGTCTGTGAAAAAGGATCCATCTGTCCCGACCCGCTGTGCCTGCAGCGTCGGTGCCGCCAATACGGCAATCGCCAGTATCACGACGGCGACACTAGCGCACGACTTTAACGAGCTGTTCATCCTGAACCTCTGCCATTATGATCTTATTCGTTAAGAGATTTTTGACCTTGATCGACTCGCCCCGTGATCCGGCTTGGCGCGCTTCACCGGTAGCGGTGATTTGCACACTGCCCGATAAAAACATGATTGTTACATGATCGCCGCGCTTGATGACTTCTTCTGGCTTGACCATCGTGTAGGTCAACGCCTTGCCTTGCGAAATCGTTCGTGATGCCTCCATCCCGTCAATCTCATCAACCACGGTTATGAAGGGCTCGCTAAGTGAAGTGACCTCGCGCCGCGCTACGGTGAACATTTCTGCAATCAGAGCTTCACCGCGAGGGATGTTGCGCGTTGTGACCAAAGCTTCTTGATACCACCGCACCTGGGCATTGAGTGTGGCGTCAGCAGCAATAACCCCCTGCGCATAGAAGAAGACCTTGAACCAGCAATTACCAAATGGCTGTGATTCGCCGATCATTTCGACCCGCAGGCTGTCATAGTTCGCCGGAACGTTAAGCGGCAGCGTTGAGAGCGTTATGAGATACTCATATTGTCCATCGTTCAGCAGGCTGCGCAGCGCGTTCTCAATTTCGAGCGCTGGATTATTCCCTGCCCGGGCCTGGCCAGCCGCCAATAGCATCAACAGCGTGGCAATCGTGGTAAGTAGCTTCTTGATCACGGCTACCTCTTCAGGTTGTTGACCAGACTGCTCATGTCGTCGGCGGTCTGGATGGCTTTGGAGTTTATTTCATAGGCACGTTGGGCAACAATCATGTTCACCATTTCGCTCACGACATCGACGTTGGACATTTCCAAGTAGCCTTGATTGATCTTTCCGAATCCGTCTTCAGAAGCCACACCGGTAATTGGTGCGCCCGATGCCGGTGTCTCTTCAAACAGATTGTGTCCGATCGCTGAGAGGCCGGCCGGATTGATGAAGCGAGCTAATTCGATTTGACCGATATCCTGCGGTTCATTTGAACCGGCTTGGTTGACTGATACCCGACCATCAAAACCGATCGCAATTGAGATCGCGTCTTCGGGAATAGTGATATCCGGAGTGAGATAGAATCCATCTGACGTCGCGATTCTACCGTCCGCAGTCAGCTTGAGGCTTCCGTCGCGAGTGTATGCTGTTGTCCCATCCGGTTTCTGAATCTGGTAGAAACCGTCTCCGTCAATCGCAAGATCCAGCGGATTCCCCGTCTGCGATAATTCGCCGACGGAAAACTGACGAGTCGTAGCAACCGGCCGCGTACCATAACCAATGTCAAGCGAAGTCGGGGTCACTGCACCGGTCGATGCACTGACGCCAGGTCTGCGCAACGATTGGTACATGATGTCCTGAAACTCTACCTTCGACTTCTTGAAGCCGGTCGTATTTACGTTTGCGAGGTTGTTCGCAATGTTGTCGACATTCATCTGTTGTGCGGACATTCCTGATGCGGCAGTTCTAAGAGATCTGATCATCTTTCCTTACTCCCTTAAACTCGCGGCAATTCGTTTACCGCTTTAGACAAAGTGTCATCTTGTATTTGGATCATCTTTTGCCCGGTCTCAAACATGCGGTAGGAGTCGATCATATCGACCATTTCGCGCATGATGTCTACATTGGATTTTTCCAGGTAACCTTGACGGACATTAATCGCAATTGGCGCTGTCGGAGCGATGTTGATCGGAGCCGTGAATAACGTACCGGTCGTCTTTATCAACTCACCGGGATCCTCAAAACTGACAATCCGGAGGCGACCGACATTGGCATTTCCCAAAGTGACAACACCATCAGTGCCGATAGTGACCTTCTCATCTGTCAGTGTGAGCGGACCGCCCTCGGAGAGGATCGGAAAGCCATCGGCGTTGATCAATGTCCCATCCGCAGCCAGCGTGAATGTGCCGTTGCGCGTGTAGGCTTCACCGGCTGGCGTTTGCACGACAAAGAAACCGTCACCTTGGATTGCAACATCCAGATCGCGGCCCGTTGCCTCCAGGGCGCCCTCCGTGTGGTCGACGTAAAGCTTGTCGATCATGCGCGTTTCCCAGGAAGGTCCTTGAAGATTCTTGAGTCCCTTGAGACTCTGCTGGCTCTTGAAAATGCGCAGAAACAGCGAGTCTTGCTTATAGCCTGCTGTCTCGGCGTTAGCCATGTTGTTCGCGATCACTTCTTGCTTGCGAACGCGAGGAACCATTGAAGCTGCGGTGTTGTAAATACCTTTAATCATAGCATTGCCTAGCCACAGCTATTGCAATAGCCCTGCCAAACTCGGCGAGTAATCTGTTAAGCTGTTGAAGTTGGTTCAGTTAGAACCAGAGCGGTCTGGAGAATTGGAGCGGAAGTGATTCCTAAAGAAGAAATAATTTCCGCGTCGGACTTGATATTTTTCTTATCGCGGCACTGAGTTTGGGGTCTTTTTCTTATCGATCAGTTCGTTGACGGCCTTGTGAAAATCCTCTTCGGTAACAACTCCCCCGTTTGTCTTTGTATAGAGAACGCAATCCATTTTGTAGCCGTAACACTGCAGAGATTCCGCCAGATAACAAACGTCCGTGTATTGACACTTGGTGATGACCCGATTTTCGCGCATACTCGTCCTGTCTCTCAAGTCCTGTCTATCTCCTTTATCGGAGCGGTCGCGAAGAAACCTTAGACAATTCAAGGAGCACAATGAACTCAATGAATGTGGAGCGCTGCGAGCCCTTTGAGTTTGATTTGCCTCTTTAAAACAACTGTATCGGAGGCTGACTATTCGAGTTTTGCCAACTCAATCAACACCTTTTCAGAATCAACCAGTTCACCTTCGCTGCAATTGATGGCTCTAACCTCCGCAGCGAATGGAGCGACAAGCGGATTTTCCATCTTCATTGCCTCCACGATGATCAACTTCTGCTTCGGTTCAACCTTATCACCCGATTTAACCAGAACCTTAACTACTTTACCTGGCATCGGCGCAGAGATCTTGGACTTATCACCATGCTCGCCCTGGTCTGATCCGAATGAATCGGCATCTTTCGCCGCCGGCAAGTCGAAGACAAATGACTCGTTGTCGGTCAGGACATATACTTTGTTGCGGGCCTTGATGGCGGTAACGCGCATCACTTTGTGAGCGTCGCGGAGCAAGTACTCGTGTTCGCCGGCACACGTAACTTCATACCGATGATTCTTGCCGTCGCAAATAACTTGCAGTTTCTCGCCGTCGCGTTCAGCGCGAATTTCTACCGTTGCTTCGTTTCGAATAAGCTTCAGTTCCATTACAACTCCCAAGAGCCCAGAGCCTGCCAGGGCGATAACTCCAGTTCAGGCAATGCATCCGTCGCTGTCGCCTGACGACCGGACATTGCAAGTGCCGCACCTGCGTAAGCGGCATCCAGTTCCTTGTCAGATTCCGATTCCGCCCACTCCGGCAGGTGCTTGTCAATAAAGCCGGTGAACAAATTCCCGGCTCGATACTCGGGATGATTCAAACAATCGATGAGAAACCGGACGTTGTTCTTAATCCCGACGATTCGATAATCTTTCAGCGCCAAAATCATGCGGTCAATCGATTCGTCGCGAGTTCGTCCCAATGTGATGACCTTGGAGAGTATCGGATCATAATAAATTGGCACTTCAAAACCGGAATAGACGCCGCTGTCAACCCGGACATTACCTCCGACTGGCTCTTTCAAATGCAAAATCTTTCCGGGCGACGGCAGGAAACCGGTCGCCGGATCTTCCGCATAGATACGGCATTCCGTCGCGTGCCCGCGCATCTTGACATCCGCTTGTGAGAATGACAACTGCTCGCCGGATGCGATGCGGATCTGTTCTTTCACCAGATCAATCCCGGTCACCATCTCGGTGATCGGATGCTCCACCTGAATTCGTGTATTCACTTCGAGGAAGTAAAAACTGCCGTTGTCATACAAAAATTCAACGGTACCTGCGGAGATGTATGATGCCGCCTTTGCCGCAGCAACCGCCGCGTCGCCCATCTTTGTTCGCAGTTCCGGCGTTAGCGCCAATGACGGAGTCTCTTCGATAATCTTTTGATGGCGCCTCTGAATCGAACATTCGCGCTCGAATAGGTGCACGGTGTGGCCAAAACTGTCGGCGATTACCTGAACCTCGATGTGTCTGGGCTGGCTTAGGTATTTTTCCAAATATACCGTTGCATCACCAAACGACGACTTCGCCTCGCGTTGTGCCGCTTCGACAGCTTCCTGCAACTGCACTTCATCAGTGACAATCCGCATTCCTTTGCCGCCGCCACCAGCCGCCGCCTTTACAATAATCGGATAACCGATCTTGGCTGCCAGCGACTTGAAATCATCAATGCTTCCGGACCTGACTTCGCCACCCGGAACAGTTGGCACGTTTGCTTTCGACATCATCGACCGTGCGCCCAGCTTGTTGCCCAATGCACGAATTGCCCGCGGTTGCGGACCGATGAATGTCAGCTTGGCATCGTGGACGGCTTGTGCAAATTCCGCGTTTTCGGCAAGGAAGCCGTAACCCGGATGCACGGAATCGCAGCCCGTTTTCTTTGCCGCGTCTATGAGCTTGGGAATGACAAGGTAACTTTCGTTCGCCGGCGCCGGTCCAAGCAGAACAGCTTCAGTTGCCAGACGAACGTGCAGGGCTTCGCGGTCGGCCTCGGAATAGACCGAAACCGTCGGAATCCCCATTTCGCGTGCGGCACGCATGATGCGAACCGCGATTTCTCCGCGGTTTGCGATTAAGATTTTTTTGAGCATCTATCACAATCTATTGAGCGACCAGCTTCTTCGTGGGCCGCGCACAGCTTATTCACATTTTGATTGGGCAACAACTTGTTGCGACTTGTCCGTCCCTATTCTTCCTCGATCACCCAATTGGGTTTGCGCTTGTTCAAGAAGGCGTCCATTCCTTCTTGTCCCTCCGGCGATTGGCGCAAATCCGCAATGACGCGGGCGGTGTATTCCTTGTAGTCATCGACGGATTGCTGCGGTACGTTCTGCAGCAATTGCTTGCAAACCTTGATGGCTTCCGGTCCGGAAGACAATAGCGACTGCACGAGCCCATTCACTGTCGCATCCAGCAGGTCATCCGGCACGGCACGATTCACTAATCCAGCGGTCAGCGCGCGCTCGGCTGTCAATCTTTCTCCCGTCAGGAAGAACTCGCGTGCGCGTCCCTCACCTACTCGCTTGATTACGTATGGCGAAATGCATGCCGGCACCACGCCGATCTTGACTTCGCTAAATGAAAACACGGCACTCTGTGCAGCGACTGCAATATCCGTCACGGCGACAAATCCCGTCCCGCCCCCGATTGCGGCACCGTTGATGCGCCCAATTACCGGCTTCGGAAATGAATAGATGTCATAAAATAGATCAGCCAGCCGGCGCGCCTCGTCAAGATTATCTTCGTAAGCCGCACTGCGAACATCGCTCATCCAGTTTAGATCGGCACCGGCGCAGAACGACTTGCCTTCGCCAGTGAGAATGACCACGCGCACGTCTTGATCGGTCTTCAGCCGCTTGAACGCAAATGTCATCTCATCGATCACCTGCGCATTGAAGGCGTTATGGACTTCCGGACGACAGAAGATTACTCTCCCGATCGCTCCGGCCGTTTCCACCCTTACTGTCTTGCCACCGTTCATGATCTACATCCTAAACACGCCGAATTGCGGCTCGGGTATTGGTTGATTGAGCGACATTGATATCGCCAACGCCAAGAGGTCGCGTGTTTTCTTGGGATCGACAATTCCGTCGTCCCACAGCCGAGCTGTCGAATAGTAGGCCGATGACTCTTGCTCATATTTCGCCAGCGTCGGTTTCTTGAATTCGGCTTCCATTTCAGGAGTCAACTTCACCCCCTGCTTGTTAAGCTGCGCTTTCTTTACGGTCCAAAGTACATCGGCAGCTTGCTCACCGCCCATGACACAGATTTTCCCGTTCGGCCACATCCACAAGAAATTGGGATCATATCCCCTGCCACACATCGCATAATTGCCCGCTCCGTATGAACCGCCGACTATAACCGTGAACTTAGGTACCTGCGCATTCGCGACCGCATGCACCAGTTTTGCGCCGTCGCGTGCAATACCGCCATGCTCGTATTTTTTACCAACTATGAAGCCGGTAATGTTCTGCAGGAAGATCAGAGGTATCTTTCGCTTCGCACAAAGTTCAATGAAATGTGCGCCTTTGAGTGATGATTCACTAAACAGCACCCCGTTGTTCCCCAAAATCCCGACCGGATATCCATGTATCCGCGCAAATCCGCATACCAAGGTCAGCCCATAGAGCGCCTTGAATTCTTGGAATCGGCTGCCATCAACAATTCGCGCGATGACTTCCCTGACATCGAATGGTTGTTTCAAATCGGTCGGTACGACGCCATACAGTTCTTCCGGGTCGTAGTATGGGTCTTCCGGTTTCGTGCGATCAAGTTCGAACTTCTTGGTTCGATCCAGCGCTTCAACGATATTCCGACAAATCTGTATGGCGTGATCATCATTCTGTGCATAGTGATCGGCAGTACCGGAAATTCGACAATGCACATCTGCACCGCCGAGATCCTCATCACTCACCTCTTCACCTGTCGCGGCTTTCACCAGTGGCGGGCCGCCAATGAAAATCGTCCCCTGCTTGCGCACGATAATCGCTTCATCCGACATCGCCGGTACATACGCGCCACCCGCAGTGCACGAACCCATCACGCAGGCAATTTGCGGAATGCCCAATGCTGACAATGTCGCCTGATTATAGAATATCTTCCCGAAATGATCCCTGTCCGGGAATGTCCCCGACTGCTCCGGCAGGAAGATCCCACCCGAATCTACCAGATAGATGCAGGGAAGATGATTCTTTCGAGCGACCTCTTGCGCGCGCACATGCTTCTTGATCGTAATGGGGAAGTATGTCCCGCCCTTAACAGTGGCATCATTCGCAACAACGACGACTTCGCGGCCATGAACAACGCCGATGCCCGTCACCATTCCGGCTCCAGGTGCATCATTGTCGTACATTTCCCAAGCCGCCAACGGCGACAATTCCACAAACGGTGTATTGTCGTCGAACAGCTTGGCGAGTCGCTCGCGTGCGGTCAGTTTGCCGCGTGACTTATGGCGCTCGACAGCCTGCGGCGGTCCGCCCTTGCGCACTGTCTCTAAGCGGTCACGGAGTTGCTCCATTAACCGCTTGTTGTCTTCTTGATTCTGTATGTACTCGGGCGATTTTGTGTCGATCTTCGATTCTATTCGATACATCGACCGCTACATCACCGGCACAAGTTTATAGCCGTACGCCAGAACGCCTTCGTGTCCGTCCGTCTGAACGCGACGGAACTCGATCTGCAATTCCATTCCCGTCTTAATCTGGTCAGCCGGCATGTCGACGATTTGCGCCGTCAACTTCGCGCCTTCCTTGGTCTCAAGAATGCCCAAAGCATAAGGCGAGATGTCCTTAAACTGGCTCGCCGGCGTATGAATTACGGTAAAGCTCAACAGCTTTCCGCGCTCCGATAGCACAATCGTTTCGAATTCTCTGCCCTGACACTCGCGGCAAATCAAACGTGGCGGAAAATAAACATGTCCGCACTCCTTGCACTTGCCCGCTTCCATCCGATAGCGTTGCGCCATCTCACGATGATATCTTGCCGGATTCATTATGCCACCTCCATCACATGCACGACGGAGCTGCCGCCGGAGCCGCCCATATTTTGTGTCATGCCGACTTTTGCATTCTTGACCTGACGCTTACCGGCTTCACCGCGAAGCTGATAAGTGATTTCGATAGCCTGAGCTACCCCTGTTGCCCCAACCGGATGCCCCTTCGATTTCAAACCGCCGGACGGGTTGATCGGGAACTTGCCGTCGATGCGAGTCTCGCCGTTGGCAGCAGCTTCTGCACCCTTGCCGCAAGCGAAGAATCCGAGCGACTCGGAAACGATAATCTCGGCGATCGAGAAGCAGTCATGAACTTCCGTGACATTGATGTCATGGACACTCTTTCCGGCCATTTTCAAAGCCGCCATCGACGACATCTTCACTGCATCCAGCGATGTAAAATCTCTGCGATCATGCAGCGCAATCGTATCCGTCGCCATTGCCGATCCGAGAATCTTGATTGCCGGCTTGTCCGAAAGCTTCTTCGCCATTTCGAGCGGGCAGAGAATCAACGCCGCTGCACCGTCGGTAATCGGCGAGCAATCGAGAATTCGCAGCGGCTCGGCCACCATCACCGAGTTATTCACTTCGCTGATGCTAATCTTTGACTGATATTGCGCGTTCGGATTGAGCAAACCATTGTCGTGATTCTTCACCGGAACAGCCGAAAGCTGATCGCGGGTCGCGCCGAACTTCTCCATATAGGCGCGCGCCATCAGGGCATACAAACCCGGAAACGTCGCACCATTGTAAACTTCATATTCCTGATCGGCTGCGGTCGCCAGCGCATAGGTCGCACCGTCGCCGGAGACATCAGTCATCTTCTCGACACCGCCAACGAGCACGATATCACTCATGCCGGAGGCAACATCGATAAATCCCGCACGCAGCGCCGCTCCGCCTGAAGCGCAAGCTGACTCAACGCGGGTCGCACCCAGATAGCGCTGGCCCAGATAGTCGGCCATGATCGCGCCGATATGCTCCTGCCCGACAAACAAGCCGCCGGACATACAGCCAACATACATGTGGTCGATCTTATCGACCTTCGTTTCTCCAAGGGCGTTCAGCGCCGCTTCGACGAAGAGATTGCGGAAGGACTTCTCCCACAGCTCTCCCCATTTCTGCAGTCCTACGCCGATTATTGCTACATCACGCATCTATCTTCTCCTCATGTTTTCGCGTGTCATTCCCGCGAAGGCGGGAATCCAGCTTAATTCCCCTCTCGAGAGGGGTGATCCGCCGAAGGCGGATCGGGGTGTGTATCGCAACCAAATCACGCATTCTTCAAAATCTTCCTGCGGAACTTGGCGTAGGTGCCATAGTCGATATAGTACTTCTTGTCGTCGAGCAGCGTGAAGGTCTTGGTCGTGATATCCTGCACCTCTTTGATGCGATCAGTCACCGTCCAAATAAAACCATCCGAGCCCGCGCCCGAACCGTACGACACCATGAAAATCTTGTCGCCCGGTTTAGCGTGGTCGAGAATTGCCGTCAAACCCAGCGGCGAAGCACCCGAATAGGTGTTGCCCAGACGCGGGGTCAGGCGTCCCGTTTCCATCTGCTCTTTCTTGAAGCCAAGCATCTGTCCCACGCGATGCGGGAACTTGCCGTTCGGCTGGTGGAACACTGCCCACTGGAAGTCACCCGGCTTGGCGCCGGATTTCTTCAACAGATCCAATGCCGCACCCTGCGTATGCTTGAAATATGCCGGTTCGCCGGTGAAACGGCCGCCGTGCTGCGGATAAAACTCATGCTCGCGCCGCCAGAAGTCTGGCGTGTCGGTCATGTATGAGGTCGTGAAATCGCACTCTGCGACCAGATTCTGCGTTCCCATCACAAAAGCCGCCGCACCGGCGCCGGCCGAATATTCCAGCGCATCGCCCGGGGCGCCTTGCGAAGTGTCTGCCGCGATACCCATTCCGTATTCGATTTCGCCGGCTTTGACAAGCGACATCGCCACGAACATTCCCTCGGTACCTGCCTTGCAAGCGAATTCAAAATCCGCTACGCGGCAGAACGGCACTGCGCCGATAGCTTCGGCAACAACCGTTCCGGAGGGCTTAACGGCATACGGATGCGACTCCGAACCGATATACATGCAGCCGATCTTCTTTCCCGGGATGCCGGCACGCTTGAGCGCGCGCTTGGCGGCTTCGACCGAAAGCGTAATCGTATCCTGATCCGGCGGCGGAACCGACTTTTCGGTCAGTTCGAGGCCTTTCTTGTAGGACGGAGCATCCGCGCCCCAGGTCTTGGCAATTTCCTCGACCTTAATGCGAAACCGCGGGATGTGCGCTCCGTAACCGACAATACCAACTTTCTTGGACATAGGTTACCTCATAGCTCTATTATAATAAGTTCTCAAATTCACAATTTCGGGCCCTCATGGGCGCATAATTACAACAAAATGGTACGTCTATTTGACGTGAAGATTGTAAACTTATCTTTTCTGGGGTAAATGTCAACGGGAATTGCAGGGGGTGGGTAGTCATCCCTACGAAAGTCGACTCTGTCAGCCCGACGAAAGTCGGGATCCAGGATAATTCACCTTTCATCACTGATAAACCTGGTTACCGGATTCCGCCGATGTGACTGAGCTATGGAGTTACCATTCAGATTCAATCGGGGCAATTCAGTCCGACGTGTCCACAAAATGCCTTTCCGCCTGACGTTGGAGATGTCAGTCTGACGAAAGGGGACCGTGCCACTCCGACGAACGTCGAAGGTGTCATCCCGACGAAAGTCGGGATCCAGGTTGCTTCACTCTTCGTCACTGACAAACCTGGATACCGGCCTTCGCCGGTATGACAGATTAGTGAGACCGTCATTTCGATCCATTCGGAGGGTGTAATTCTGACGAGAGTTGACTGTGTCATCCCGACGAAAGTCGGGATCCAGGTTCAGAGCTCGTCATAAAGATCCCGCCAACTCGGGTTGAAATCCTCGATCAACTTCAACTTCCACTCCCTTTTCCACTCTTTCAACTGCTTCTCCCGAATTATCGCACCACGCATATCCGGAGCGACTTCATAGTACACAAGGTCATGCACATTGTACTTCGCCGTAAATCCGCCAAGTTGGTTATTCTTGTGCTTCCAGACTCTCCCTTTTAGCTCTGATGTCACGCCAATGTAAAGCGTGCCATTGCGTTTACTCGCTAATATGTAGACATACCCTTGAGTCACAAATTCTTCGACGCGCGGCAGCCTAGTGGAATCGCCTAAACTCCTCATACCCCGCCTTCGCCTCATCCCACCAATCCGGCCACGGAGTAACATAATCGACGAGGTAATCTCCAACATACTCAACACTGTCACCGGCGATACGGAAATACCAATAATGACTGAAAATACACCCCGACGGACAATCCCCCCAGGCATCCCGGAACAGCAATGTCAACCTGCCGTCAGGCAGCCGCCACGGATAGACATTTGAGTAGTCAAACATGCCGAAGTAGTGGTTTATGGACTGTACTGCTGAAAGTTCAGAATACATTTTTCCCACAGAGTCAATGTTGAGCATCCCCGGAAACTTGATTCTCACAATAAACCACGGATCGACCAGATTGCCCGGAAACGTCACGTAGCTTGTGTCTAGAACCTCCCCGTTAAGAAGCTCCGTCAACGAATCGATATCGCGATGATCGCCTGCCCTGTAAGCGGCCATCCCGGCAGAATTCAGGTATGGCATGATAAGTTTTTGCGACCAGGGATGAGAAAAATTGATTTCGGTAACCTTCGGGATCGAATCGCGATACTGCGTCCGCACCATCTTGAGCCCTTCTCGAATTTGAACGTATACGGATTCGGGCGCAACCAATTCCCCACACATCCACAATGCCGCCATTTCCGCTTCTTCGTCGGCTCGAGGCGTTTGCGCAATTAGTTCGCGCAATCTTTCGGTTGGATCGGAGGGTTCTGTCGGCGAATCCGAATCGCCGCAATTGGCAATCGCCAGTCCGCATAAGCAAACCGCGACGGAGAGCCATCTTTTCATATTCTGCCTCCATATTGAATTGGACTTACATGAAAATATACTTGTAAGTAGACTTATTGTGCAATGGAATCTTGTCCCGCCCGCGTTTCAAAATGTGCTATATCGATTTCACGCTAATTCAAAGGAGTCCCTATGCCCTTTTGTCCCAAATGCCGCTCCGATTTTTAAGACTAGCCCTCTGCCATTCGGAAATCCCCCTCACCCAATCTCCCCATCCTGAAAAATTTCCGTATAGTCCCCTGCTTCAAACCCGTCGTAATGCCAACGATTCTCAAACATCTCATCCTGAAGGAAAAAGAGGCAGAGTTTCTCGTCAATGATCAGTCGCAAACACGCAACCCGACAAGATTCATCTTCGGCAGGGTTAGCTGGAGTCAAACTGAACCGGATTGCCCGACCACCAAACAATTCGTATGAGGCTTGCACCCTGCTTGTGGAAGACCGTACTGGTTTGGGTATCCCACTCATCATCTTGTCGACTTCTTCATTCGACACCGGTGAGTATTTCATCCGCGAGCGTCGCCACTTACGGAAGGCGATATTAATCGCTTGATACAAAACCACAAGGACTATTCCGAGGACAATGAATTCCCCGCCTGCAGTTAAGTGATTGGCCATAGCAGTACCCTTTGCATGAAGAAACCTCTTTTCTGCGCCGCACTTTTCGACCTCGAAGTTGTCGTTAAACAACTATCCGTACCTAATGCCTATATGTCCCCCCGCAACATCTGATAGTAGAATTTAAGGTCAACTAATGCCCCTGTAAAGCACATTTCACCGCAGCCTTTGCCTATCTGACTCCGATGTCGAACAAAATCCACCACGCCACCAACTACAATTTTCCCTGAAACATAGTCTTCCCTACCCATGTCTAATCTACTGGAATGACACTTTCTGGAAGCACAGCCGAAAAGACGCATTCTCTCGAACTGGAGAACCTAAATGAACGACTTTGAGAACCACCGCCGCCTGCTCGGTATTCTTCACCTCGTCTGGGCCGGATTTGCCGTTGTCGGTGCCGGTGCCGGGACCATCTTAATCGCATCAGTCGGCCTGTTGCCGGGTTTGATCGATGAAATCTGGATCCCTCTGGCAATCACCTCCACCATCGCTGTCCTGATCGCAGCCATGATCATGCTGTTCTTTTTCCCGAGCCTCATCGGTGGATACGGCATCCTCCGCGGCCGGTCTTGGGCACGCCACTGGCTGATGGTCGCCGCCGTACTGAATCTGGTCGCATTTCCGCTTGGCACCGCTCTCGGTATTTACACTCTGTGGGTCACGTGGCCCAGACCGGAAACCGGCGCTCCAATTACAGGGACGACGTCTTAGGACCAAACGCATCAGTCTCGGAGATTAGCACAGCAATCGAAGCTGCCAGCTTACGCACATTTTTGCCGCTTTTCTGCTCCAATTCCATTATCTTGCCTCCACGCCATTCCCAAGGAGTCCCTATGCCGTTCTGTCCCAAATGCCGCGCCGAGTACGAAACCGGCACAACCCGCTGCAGCGACTGTGACGAACTTCTCGTTGCCGAACTTCCGCCGCTCGAAACTGAATTCTCCGAAACCAACTTCGAAAACTGGAAATGCGTCGCCAACCTGACATCAACTTCTTATGCCGAGATGATCATGGAAGCCCTTCGCGAGGCCGGCATTCCCGTCGTCGTTCTTTCGCAATCGGGCTACTTCGGCACCAGCGGCATGATGGGAACCGCCCTCTTTAATCCCGCCGGCGCCGGCTATTCCGTCATGATACCCGAGGATCACATCGCTGAAGCCGACATTATTGCTACCGAAATGTTTGGCGAGGTCTGGACCAAGGCAAAAGTCGAGCCGTACGGACAGTAACGCGATTTCCTAAGCACCTCTGCCCCAGACCACGGCGGTCGCTAACTCGCCCCGCTGTCAATTTCCCGACCATCATCATTCTAATCCCTTTGCCGATAAATAATGATATACGACATAGTCACCAACAAAGGATGGCAATGTGCCCGAAGAGAAAATCAAGAATTGCCCGTACTGCAAAGCATCGCTCTCCATCGATGATTTGGTCAGCAATCCGGATCTGAAACTGATCGGCATGTCGTTTGCCGACGACTCCATTGAGTGGGCTTACTACTTCTATCAGCACGAAGTACCCAACTGCGGCACCAGCTTTGTCGTTCGCGTCGATAAGTTTACCGCTTACATCACCGAAAAAATCCCGACGGAGAAACTCGCGCTCCGCGAATGCTGCAAAGAACACTGCGTCAGCATCACCGATTTGGCGGAATGCGAAAACGAATGTTACTTCGCCCCGTTCCGGCGATTGCTGATCCGCATGATTGCCGCCAAATCAAAACCGGGAATTTCCCGAACCGTCTGAACCTCCGGCCCAGCGAGGCTCCGGGTTGTTTAATGTGTAATAAATCAGTCCATTAAGTCTATAATTTTGCACTCCGCCTGTACGAAGCTTTTCCCGCCGTCCCTCTTAAATGTGATAGAAATTCATCCTTCACTCCATTCGAGGTAGGCTCATGAAGACAAGAATTTTTCCCCTTCTGGTTTTGTTGCTCGCGGCGACGCTGGTTGCCTCATGCAGCGACGACAAGGGCTCGAACAACGGCGGCGGTGGCGGAAACACCCGTGAATTTGTCTCCGGTGATCTCGGTGCCGGAGAGTCGTATTCGCACACCTTCAACACTTCTGAAGTTGTGCGCTATTACTGCCGCTATCATGGTGGTCCCAACGGACAGGGCATGTCGGGAACAATTACGGTCACAGCCGGTGGTACCCCTGCGCAGTTCCAAAGCAACATTACGGCAAGTTCACTGCAGAATCTGACCATCCCGGTGGGGTCTACGATTCGTTGGACAAACAACCATATCATGGTCCATACTGTCGAATCAGACAACTAGACCACCCACTGGCACCCTTTTTCGCGGCATCGGCATAATCTCCCCCTTATCCGGGCTGATTATGCCACTCCGTTCCTTGTTCTTTGACCTTCGCCAGTTCCCCTAACCATTTTGCCTTGCACTCGCCGCAGATCAGATTGGTAATACGGCCTGAATAACAACTGTCAGTGCAGGAATGCACTTTCTTGCAGTAGGGACAATTGTGAAAATGGGTTAGTTCCTTCAAAACTGCACTTCCCTTCGATTTTAATAAAAAGGTGCTGACTGGAATCGCCTTGATCTGTAAAGACCCACTTCACCCAGTCAGCCAATGGTACGCAGAAGCACCGCGAAAATGGAGCTTTGCCGGTGAGATATGCCTTGCTCCCGCCTTTTTGCCGTCGATATTGGTGCTACATTAGAGGAGTACTATGAGACACTTCATGATTCTAGTCAACTATACCGTTCCGTTCTCACAAATCGAGCCCATTGTGCCGGAACACCGCAATCACCTCCAGCGTGCCGTCGATGCTGGCGTTATCCTCTTTTCCGGACCGCGCGTTCCCCGCACCGGCGGAATTGTCATCGCTCGCGCCGAAACGGAATCGACGATTCAGGACTTGATCGACAAAGACCCCTATAGGCTTGCCGGTGTCGCCGAATATCAGGTGGTCGAGTTCAAACCCGGACGCCACCAGCCGTTCCTTGACGAATGGACCCAGTCCTAATCGCCGAATCGACAACGCCTTTTTACTTGCAACGAGGCGACTGAACTTACATTGTTTGTCGGACGAATTTCTTATGCATCAGGAGGAATACCGACGTGTACAAACTTGTGTTACTGCGGCATGGTGAGTCAACATGGAACAAGGAGAACCGCTTCACTGGATGGACTGATGTCGATCTCTCGGAGAAAGGCGTGACAGAGGCCAAGGAGGCCGCCCAAACGCTCAAGAGCTCCGGCTACAGTTTCGATATCGCGTATACCTCGGTGCTCAAACGAGCCATCCGCACACTTTGGCTGACGCTTGATGGAATGGATCTGATGTGGATTCCCGTCATCCGCAGTTGGCGCTTAAACGAACGCCACTACGGTGCCTTGCAGGGACTCAACAAAGCAGAAACTGCTGCCAAGTTTGGCGAAAACCAGGTCCTGATCTGGCGCCGTAGCTATGACATTCAACCGCCGGCGCTTGAAACAAGCGATGACCGCTTTCCCGGACACGATCCGCGGTACAAGAACCTGACTAAAGACCAACTTCCACTCACTGAGTGTCTGAAAGATACCGTGGCGCGCGTCCTCCCTTATTGGCACGAAACGATCGCGCCAAGCATCAAGTCTGGTCAGAGAATCCTGATCGCTGCCCACGGTAATAGCATCCGCGCCATGGTGAAGTATCTCGACAACATGTCAGAAAATGATATTCTCGGTTTAAACATTCCCACCGCATTGCCCCTGGTTTACGAACTTGACCAGAACCTCAAACCGGTGAAGCACTATTATCTGGGCGACCCGGAGAAGGTGAAGCAGGCGATCGAATCGGTTGCCAATCAAGGCAAAGCAAAGAAATAGCCTTTCGAAAGGAAAAGTATGGCAACATCAAAATTCAGCGTAACCGAATCCCTGCGCCTGCAACAGGGCGACTGTATGATTCTTCCCTTCCTTGATGATAAGAAAGCCCTCTTCCAAAAGACTTCTCTGCCAAGAGAGATTCAGGCCGCCGCAAGAACAAGCTCATCCGTAGGTGGTACCCTCACGACATTTCGTGGCTCGATCAACAAGGTCGAAGTCATGGTTCGGACGGTTCGTCTGGACGCTAAGCACTCCGACACCATACGTGAAATGAAAAAGGTCATTGCCTCCGCAATTGCAGCCGCTCCCAAGGAAGACTGTAAAAGAGTAGTCGTCGCGTTGAGTGATCGACATGTCGATTGGATGATCGCGGCTCATGAAGGGGCAATACTCGGAAGCTATATCTTTGACAAATATCTGTCGAGTAAAGCAAAACCGGTTCCCCTGGTCGTAGTCGGCATCAAGTCGACTGCCGCAATCAGTCGGCGTCTCAAAGACCGTGAAGTCGTCTATGAATTGGTAAATGCTGCCCGTGACCTTCTGAGCGAGCCGCCAAATGTTATGAATCCTCCTGTGCTCGCCCGCGAGTTTCAAAAACTCGGACGCAAATCTGGCCTCAAGGTCACAGTCTGGGATGAGAAGCGTCTTATCAAGGAACGTTGCGGCGGCACTTACGGCGTTGGCGTCGGTGCCAAGGCCAAACCGCGCATGGTCATTGCCGACTACAAGCCGCGTGGAGCGAGGAAGCACCTCTGCCTTGTCGGCAAAGGTGTTACATACGACACCGGCGGTTACGGACTTAAACCTGCGGCGTCGCAGATTGGCATGAAATATGACATGGGCGGCGCTGCAATGATGTTCGCCGCCGCTTGCGCAATATCGCGATTGAAATTGCCGATTAATGTCACCGTCATCACGCCGCTCGCTGAAAACGATATCTCCGGCGAATCGATGCACACAACAGCGGTCTTAACCACCAGATCAGGCAAGACCATCGAGGTCGAGCACACCGACGCGGAGGGCCGTCTACTATTAGCCGACGGGTTGGCGCTTGCCGGTGAACGCAAACCAGATTGGATCATTGACTCCGCCACCTTGACTGGAGCTTGCGTAGTTGCTCTTGGTGAAGAGATCGCCGGGATTTTCTCCAATGAACCGAAATTGGCGCAAGAGATCATTGCGACCGGACGCGAAGAAGGCGAGCTCTACTGGGAATTGCCCCTCTTTATGCCTCACTCGGCGAAAATCAAAACGACGATTGCTGATGTCAAGAATCGTGGCGATGCTTGGGGCGGCGCAATTACTGCCGCCGTATTTCTCAAGGAATGGGTCAGCGACGAAGCAAAATGGGCGCATATCGACATTGCCGGCCCCGGCGGCAAAGAACAACCGCTCGACCATCTCGGCAAAGGTGCTAAAGGATTTGGTGTGAAAACAATTGTGCAGTTGGCGAAGAAACTCGCATAGCTTTCGCTGACGCGCATGTTCGGCCCATAAAAAAGAGACGGTCCTTCAGAGTACCGTCTCTTTCTTTTGACAAATCGAACTTAGTTTGTCGACGACTGTGTCAATGGTTTGCCAAAAACCACAGGCACAGTGTACCTCGGCGAATCAGGCGCAGTACCCGTCGTGAACGTGAATGACTTCTCGAACTCACTATCTTTACAGCCGGGAGCGACCTTAACCTTGATCGTGCCGCTGCTCCCCGGATTGATGCTGCCGCTTGGCAAAGTCACGTTTATGAACTCAAAGGGATAACTCACCAAGGCCAATTGTAGCGGCTCCTTTGAAACATTCTTGACCATCACATCGAACTCCTTTGCCCGAGACGCAGCAGTGATGTCAATATTCCAGGGCTGCAATTGCGCCGGTTTAGCGGAATCAGGGTGCGTGTTAATCGTCGCCTTGAACCGAAGCGAAAACGTCCCGCGCGCATCATCATTGCAGGTGACAGTTGCAGTCTTCTGGACAATCCCTCGGTAGGATTCTATCGATGTAAAGATTAGCTCCACCGCCGTGGAATCTCCCGGAGCCACGACCTCTTTTTTGATCGGGGCCTTGGTGCAGCCACAACCGGGCTTAACGTTCAATATCTTGAGTGAGTCAGTACCGCTGGCGCGCATGACGTAGGTGTGCGCAACTTTACAAACTTGCGGAATATAGCCAAAATTAAAAGTAGTCTCGTCAATCTCCAACCGCGCTTGTGCATTTGCCAGACTCGCAGTCAGAAGCCCAATGGATGTTAATCTTACAAGTGCTGGAAAATTCATTTAAGTTTCCTCCGCATCTCTATTCAGCTACTCTTCAGAGCGCGCGTTGATCAAACTAGGTCGTTTTGTCGTCAGTATAGATACAAAACTTCATGCGTCCAGTTCCCGTGTCTGAATCAACCTCATCGAAAATTGGCGAACTCAAGGTGAAAAGGTAAGTTGCGATCCTTCAGTTGCTTCATGACTTCCTGCAGATCATCTTTCTTGGCGCCGGTCACGCGAACCTGGTTCTCCTGAATGCTCGCCTGAACCTTCAGCTTCAACTCCTTGATGATCTTGACGATTTCCTTGCATTTCTCGGTCTCGATACCGGACTGAAGCTTAATCTCCTGGCGCAAGGTCCCCGCAAATGCATCCTCAATCTTCCCATAAACGAGCGCCTTATGCGGAACGTTTCGCTTGGCGAGTCGCGCGTGCAGAATGTCAGTGATGTTCTGAAGTTGAATATTGCTCTCTGCGATCAGAACCATCACCTGGTCCTTTTGATTAAATGTTATCTCCGCCTTCGTGCCGCGGAAGTCAAATCGCTGGGAAATCTCTTTCATCGCCTGGTTAATGGCATTGGCCACTTCATGCAGCTCTATTTTTGAGACAATATCAAACGAGAAATTCTGTGCCATGTGCGGTACTTCCCACTCCCTTCGTGCTTACGATTTTATGGTCTCGAACATAGGTTCCGAGAATGCCAAAGTCAAGCGAACTAGTTTCCGCGGTTATTCATTGACCCAGCTGAAAGGATGCGATATACTCAACGTCGAAGTATCGCCTATGAACATCATTCCCTTCTCCGAACAGCATATTATTCCCTGGCAGGAAGCGATTGACCGGACTCCCGACTCACCTGGTCCGACCAGTGGACCGGAGTATGGATCGAGTATGGATGTCTCCTGGAAGAACACATACATCTTCCAGGCAGGCGACTTGTTTCTCCCCTTCTCACTGCGAAAATCCAATCAACTGAAGATCATTCCGACCGCAAACTATGCGGGCGCGCAAATCAATAGTCTGCTCGGCGTGCGCGTAATCGACAGCAGTGTATTTGACCGACTGGCAGCGCTGCCGCGAGACTGCGTGATTACTTTGCAACTCCCGCGCAAAATCTATGATGCAGAGGTTAAGAACTTCGCGCTGCTGAATTATGATATTCTGAACGTGTTCGACTATCACATGATTCCGCTGCGTGACTCTTACGACGAATGGTTCAACCGCAAGGTTATCGAACGACGATTCATTCGTAAAGCCGAGCGGGAAAACGTCGAAGTCCGTTTTGGCACAGGTGAACTGCTGCCAACGTTTTATGATGTTTATCGCCACTCCGTCCAACGTTGGCAGAAACAGGACCCGCGCGCGGCATTCCATCGCCTGGACCGCATGCAGCGCCTCTTTACATATCCAAATGGCCGTGTGCAAATAGCGCTTGGCTACTTCCAAGACAAACCGATCGCCGGGGTAATCTTTGCGCAATATCAACAGACAGCGGCCTACCTGTTTGGCGGCTTCAATTACGAGTATCAACATCTGCGGGCAATGTTCCTTGTGCACGCGACGATTGTGAAGCGTCTGATCGATGCCCGCGTTCGGCTCTACAGCCATGGTCTAAGCCTGGGACGGAAGTCGCTCGAGCACTTCAAGGAATCGCTGGGCGCTGAGCGCAACCATGCCGTCGTTATCGTTCGACACCGCTTTCCGCAAATCAAACGCATACTTGGTTCTTTCAGAGGATCGATGGTATCTGCCGAGACAAGAACCGAATCAGGAGGAAACGAAATATGAGCAGGACCATTTACCTGCCTGCCATCACTGTCTGCATAATCTGTTGCGCGAAGGCAACTGCCCAGGTTGCGACCTCTACAGATCTGGATCGATTAGCCACTTGGATTACCGGGACCTTCTCAAGCGCCGAGCAAGCTCAATCCGATACCGATTTTTTTGACATTCGCCTGCAGATTGTCCGGATCTGGCCGCAACGAACCGATGGCTACTGGCTCTATGTCGAACAGGCTACTGCTGCCGCACAGGAAAAACCTTATCGCCAGCGCGTCTATCACCTGCATCAGTTGAGCAGTGACTTGTTTGAGAGTCGGGTGTTTACACTCAATCAGCCGGAGGCGTTCATCAATGGATTCAAGCGCCCGGATGGATTAACTTCCCTGAGCCTTGATTCACTGACTTTACGGAACGGTTGCTCGATCATCTTGCGCAAAATGGGAGACTCGTCGTTCGTGGGAACCACAATCGCCAACGGATGCGAAAGTAGCCTTCGGGGAGCTTCGTATGCAACATCCGTAGTGGAGTTAAGCGCCGAACAACTAATCAGTTGGGACAGGGGGTTCGATAACACCGGTAAGCAGGTTTGGGGGGCGACTAAGGGCGGTTATGTATTTCGCAAAACCTCGCCGTAAGCAGATGCCCAAAAATCTTCGCTAATGTATCCGATCGGGTAATCGTATAGATCAAGGTCACCCGAACAGGAGGAATATGGGGAAGAGTCTGCACGGCATACATCATATCACCGCTATCTCCAGCGACCCGCAAGCCAATATCGATTTCTACAGCAAGTTATTGGGACTGCGCTTGGTCAAGCAAACGGTCAATTACGATGATCCAGGCGTGTATCACTTGTATTTCGGCGACGCGGTTGGATCTCCCGGGTCGATTCTGACCTTCTTTCCTTTTCCACATGCCCGAGCAGGCAAAGTCGGCAATGGGCAGGTTGGGGCGATTGGCTATTCGATATCAACCGACTCAATTGACTATTGGGTGGATCGCTTCTCGCGTCACGGAGTTGACTTCACCGGACCATTTGGGCGATTTGGCGAGGAAGTCATCACTTTCAACGATTCTGATGGCTTGCCATTAGAACTTGTTGCCGATTCCAACCGCGCCGGTGCATCCTGGTCAGACTCGCCGGTTCCGTCGGTTCATGCGATTAAACGATTCAGTGCTTCGACACTTCTGGTTAGTAATGGCAGTCCTACCGCCGCACTGCTCACGAATACTCTCGGATTTGAGCGTATCGCCGAAGAAGGAAATCGCCTCCGGTTTGCCACCGGCAGTGGCGACGATCGACAAGTGGTAGATATCGTCGTCGACCCACAGGGACGGCGCGGAGTTCCCGGACCTGGAACAGTCCATCATATCGCATGGCGCTGTTTCGATATTGAGCAGGAAGATTGGCGCAAGGTTGTTGCCAAACAAGGCTTCAACGTGACTTCGATTATCGACCGCAATTATTTTCACTCGATTTATTTCCGCGAAAATGGCGGTATACTATTTGAAATCGCCACTGACGAACCCGGGTTCACAGTGGATCAGTCCGAAACGGAACTCGGATCTCGCCTGTCTCTGCCACCTTGGCTGGAAGCCAGACGTGAGGACATTGAGCGAAAACTTCCACCCCTGTCTATTGGTAAGAAGCCTGTATCGCAAATCGAATGACGAACTCTTCTCTTGCCCTCATCCACGAATTCCTGCCGGCGCGAACAAGCGCCAATGTTCACACACTTTTGCTGTTGCACGGCACTGGTGGCAGTCAGTTCGACCTGATTCCGGTCGGAGAACGCCTTCTCCCCACTGCCGCACTGCTTAGTCCGCTGGGTAATGTTTCGGAGAACGGCATGGCACGTTTTTTTCGCCGCCTGTCTCCCGGTGTCTTTGATCTCGATGATTTGCGTTTTCGCACGAAAGAGCTGGTTCAATTTGTTGAAGCTGCCGCCGCGGCGTATGAACTCGATAAAACTCGAATCATTGCCGCCGGATACTCCAACGGCGCCAATATGGCCGCCAGTCTCTTGCTGCTCGCGCCCGACACTCTTCACGCTGCCGTCTTGTTTCGGCCGATGGTGCCCCTGGTACCAACAAAGAAGCCCAATCTTGAAGGCGTCAATGTACTAATCTGCGGCGGGCGCCATGATGAAGTGGTCGCTCCGGAAGAAGCGGTCCGATTGGCGGAACTTCTGCACGAATCAAGTGCCGCAGTCAGCATTCATTGGTCTGATGCCGGCCACGGTCTGACGTCGCAGGAGATTGCCTATGCCCGGGATTGGCTGCACGGAAAATTAGGGATCAAGGGTTGACGCCCCTTTGTCATCGACTCGTACCAATCAAGGCTTCAGATTCCAGGAATTCAACTCGTCGCGAAAGCCGTAATCGGTCATATCCATCTTGAGCGGAGTTATCGAAACATATCCGGCTTTGGTCGCTGAAAAATCGGACTGGTCAAACTCCTGCCAATCCGGCTCGCCGGCTATCCAATAGTACTTCTTGCCCCGCGGATCAATGTTCTCCACGACAATATCGCGGTACACCCGCTTCCCGAGCCGCGTAATCTGCACACCGCGATAGCCGCTTTTCGGAGGATTCGGCATGTTGACATTAAGCAATGTGAATCCCGGTAATCCGCGCTCGAGTACCCGTTTCGCCAGTTTTTTAGAGAATCGCGCCATCGCTGCATAATCAATGTTCTCGGTCGCTACCGACGAAACCGCGATCGAGGGTATTCCAAGAATCGCACCCTCAAATGCCGCTGAAACGGTGCCCGAATAGGTCACATCGTCGCCCATATTCGGACCGCGATTGATTCCGCTTATCAGGATATCCGGCCGCCGCTTGTTGTCGAGAATACCATACATCGCCACCATTACCGCATCAGTCGGTGTGCCGTCGACCGAGTAGAAGTTGCTCTTGTGCTTGTTGATCCTGAGTGGCCGCTGCAAGGTCAGTGAATGCCCCGACGCCGACTGATCAACATGCGGTGCTACCACAAGTACATCGCAGACCCGGGAGATCTCGCGTGCAAGTTTTGCCAGTCCCTCGGCCTCGTAACCGTCATCGTTTGTCAGTAGTGCAAGCATAA
Organism: uncultured Ignavibacteria bacterium; assembly: GCA_964592145.1. GTDB lineage: Bacteria > Zixibacteria > MSB-5A5 > CAIYYT01 > CAIYYT01 > JADJGC01. Next base: position 15,990 of record CAZQBX010000008.1, on the reverse strand, counting down.
GTTTACCAAAATAGTGATTTAGCAAGCAACTTCAAGAATCTTAACGTGTCGCTGGCCGGCCTAATTGAGCTGCTGCTGTTGTTGTAAATCGTCTTGATTGGAATATCTCGAAAGCGATATCCCGCTCGCGCCGCCCTGATGATCAACTCCGGCTCAAGTTCATAGTACCTGGACACAAGATTCAACGAACGCAGAACGCGTGTCGGTATCAGGCGAAAACCGCACTGGCTGTCGTGGATTCGAACCCCGGCAAAAACGGAAGTCACGAATGTCGAAAGCGTGTTGGATATCTTGCGTGCCAGCGGCATTTCCGGTCCTAAGCGGCGAACACCGAGAAGTATTGTCGTGTCGTCGATAAACTCTTCGAGAAATAGCTGAACTTCCGCTGGATCGTGCTGCAAATCTGCATCCATTGTCACCACTGCATCGAACTCGTTCTCCAAGGCAAAGTCGAACGCTGTACGGAGTGCCCTCCCTTTACCTATATTCCGGTCGTGATTAATGACTGTTGCACCATGCACCCGAACAACTTCGTCGGTGCCGTCAGTAGAACCGTCATCGACAACCAGAATTGCGATATGCGGATACAATTTCTCCAGTTGATCGACCAGTATCGAAATCGTATTGGCGGCATTATATGCTGGAATAACGACAAGCACTCGATGCAGCATACGGAGAATATACAATAATCTCCGCAGACCATACAGCACTATTGCGAAGATGTTCGACTATTGCGTACAATACTACTGTTGGTATCGCGCTGGTTACAGAACAAAGCAACTGGAGATTAGAAAAGAAATGAAAAGAGCGATTCTCTTCGACTTCTGGCAGACCCTCTTTCACGATATGAAGGAACGAGAGACGTTTGAATCGAGAAAAGATCTAGTGCGAAAATTCCTCGGTGAACGAGCCCACAATTGCGCAGGCGAGGTCGATGCTGCATTTGAGGCTTCACGCCCTTGGTTCCTTGACGTTTACCATCGCGAACAGCGGACTCCCGTGGTTCAAGAGCGTCTGACATGGGTGTTTACCCATTTGGGTATTTCCATTGAGCAAACTGCTTTGGCAGACCTGTCACGGGAATTCGAAGAAATGGGGCTGATGTTGGATCCGCGCCTGACCGACAATCTCGCACCCGTCCTTGAACGCCTTAGCCGCGACTATTCGCTCGGAATAGTCTCCGATACCGGATATACCCCCGGAAGAGTGCTGCGACAGCATATGAAGAAGCATGGAGTCTTAGATTATTTCTCTGCCTTCTCTTTTTCGGATGAAACAGGTCGAGCCAAACCACACGCGCACCAATTCGAGAACGTTTTGGCCAAACTGGGCGTAGAGGCAGCCCATACAATTCACTGCGGCGACCTGCCTTCCCACGATGTTCGTGGTGCCAAGGCGCTCGGCATTACAGCGATTCTTTACACTGGTTGCCATTGCGAACCCGTCAACGGTTACGAACCCGATTTCGTTATCGCTGACTGGCAGGAATTAACGCCAATCGTCGACAAAGTTTTTGCTTGAATCACTCGAACAAACGAATGATGTTCGAACTGTAGTGTAAACAGCATTGCCCGTGAACCGCTCGAGTAGTGGTTCCTTCAGATAAGTCAAATACGATAGGCTGCAAGTAGATGTCCGAACAATTCCGCTATCCCAATGAGAGTTTCGAATGGCAATCCTATGCCAAGCGGCCCTGGCGCTTGCGCTGGCGGTTTCGCTCAATTCCCACCCACTTTGGACCGGAATTTCAGGAGTATTACGCCCTCCTCGGTAAGTCACTCTTTTGGAATACTGAAGAGATTGCCAACTATCAATGGCGGAAAACAACCGCCCTGATTGCCCATGCCGCCAGAACCGTGCCGTTTTACCAACGATGGTTTGCCGAACAGAAGATATCTGCAGAAGATATTCGCAGTTGGGTTGATTTTCAGAAGCTGCCGGTAATCTATCGATCTGACATCGACCGCAATCTTGCCGACTTCACCTCAAGCGAATTCAAACTACACCGTGGCTCGCCGGCATCAACGTCCGGTTCAAGCGGTCGAGTCCTGAAATTCTATCGTAGTTGGAACACTGAGAGCTTCCGCCGCGCAGTTCTTTGGCGCCACTTCAACCAGATCGGCTACCGCTTCAAACAACCGCGCGTATCGTTAAACGTTGCCTTTATCGATACCGAGGCTGACCTGTTGTACAAATACGATCCGATCGACAATCTCGTCATGATCAACGGCCGGTTTTTACACCCGTCGACGGCAAAGGTGATTCACGACCTGATAACACGGTTCAAGCCGGTTATGTTTTATGCCCATCCGGTTGCCTTGGCGACCTTGGGCAAGGCGATGGAAGAAGTGAATCTCCCCCCCCTCAATATTCCGGTTATCTACGTTTACTCGGAAGTGCTTAGTCAGGCCACCCTCAAAATTCTTCGACGTCAGATCGGAGCCAGCATTTATGACCATTATGGTAACCGCGAAAACTCAATCAGTGCGTCGCAGTTTACCTGCGGTAACTACCACATCAACTCTGAATTTGTTTACATGGAATTGACGCCTTCGTCAAATCAGTTTGAAGGACAGCCGCTGCACCGCGTGCTCGGCACTAATTTGCTGAACTACGCCATGCCCACGATTCGCTATGATTGCGGTGATGTTGCAACTGAAATCAAACCGTGCAGTAAGTGCAGGATCGCCCATCCGACCATTCGTTTTATTGGCGGACGCGATAAGAACTTCCTGGTTTCGAAACACGGGCTTGTGCACTGCCAGTTCGACGATTTTCTGCACAAACACGGCATCGAAATGCCGGACGATATACAGGTCGAACAGGTCGACGTTGAAACGCTGATTCTGCGCATGGTCACCGGGCACGACTACGTTCTCGAGAGAGACGAGCCGATCCTGGTGGGTCACCTGCGCGACGCAACCAAAGGCTGGTTCAACATTCGTGTCGAATATGTCGACGCCATCCCGCAAACACCCGGGTTTAAAAAATCAAAAGTTGTGTCGCGACTTGGCGCCGAGCAACTCGAGTCAACCAAACAATGAAGACCCTGGATCGTCTCAAGAGCACAATTCGCTGGCGCTACCGATTGATCCCAATACCGTTTAGTTATGGCCGTGAATTTCGTACCAAGTTTCGTTTTGTCAAGCACTCGCTCGCCCTCACAGATGAAGAACTTAGCGAATACACATGGAATCGCCTCACAGCCCTGATTCACTTCAGCTATCACAATACCGAATATTATCGCCGGCTTTTTGATGAATTGGATTGCCGCCCCGAAGACATCAAAACTCCGGCCGATTTTCTGAAATTGCCGACCACTAACCGGCTCATTGTACGCCAGAATCTCGAACGTATGAAGCCGCGCAACTTCGGCAATACGCGCCCGATCAAGACTGTCACTTCCGGTACGACCGGCCTGCCTCTCAAGCTCTATCGTAGTCAGTCACACGAAGCGCTTCGTAAAGCGATAGTCTGGAGACACTATAACGCTTGCGGCTATTTCTTTAAGGAAGCCCGCGCAACCTTGGGACGCCCCCTGGACTTTCCACAGAAACACCAATACACGCATGAAGACTTGCTGGAAAATAATCTCTGGCTCAATTCGTATCACCTCAATCCCCATGACTTCATGCACATCTATGGCGCCCTGGCGGACCGCAGACCAAGAATGTTGGTCGGACATCCATCCGCAATCTACACTTTTTGTCTGCAATCCGAACGAGCCGGTGTGAAAGCCATCCCTATCCCAATCGTCTATAGCTACTCCGAGAAACTGTATCCGCACCACGTCGAGAAGTTTCAAGAGTACTTCGGAGCAAAGGTCTTCGATTATTATGGCAATCGTGAGAACACGATCGCCGTCACGCAACTGAACTGCGGCAATTACCATATTAATCCGGAGTTCGGCTATGTCGAGTTCGTCACCGGCTCCCGACACTCAAATCTTGGCGAAACCGGTTCCATTATCTCAACTCCACTCGAAAACTACTCGGTCCCGCTTCTGCGCTACGATACGGGTGATCTCGGTAAGCCGCTCGGGAAATGCCCTATATGTCGGATCCCGCACCCTACCATGGAGATTCTTGGCGGCCGCGGAAAGGACATCCTGGTTACCCGCGACGGTTTCGTTAATTGCCACCTCGACACTTTCCTGGCGAGAAACGGCTTCATCGGCGCGGACTACGTCCAGGTCGTGCAGCGCGAAATTGATCGTATTATTGTCCGGATTTTCCCAAACCAGAACTACAGCCAGGAACGCGACAAAGAGCACCTCCGCCGATTGGCGAAGGACTGCCTCAGCGGGTATTTTGAGGTCGATATTGAGCTTTTGGATAAGCCGCCATTTACCGAAGCCGGCAAAATGCCTTATGTCATAAGCGAACTCGCAAGCCACACTTCGAACCAACTCCCAAAGCAAAAGTAGCCAAAAAACCATCTTCGTATTTAACTGCACGGCAAGCACTTAAAATTCGCACTTGACTTAATAGTTTAAACAAGTCGCGCAGCCCAATCTTTGCACAGCCACAAAAAACCCCTTTACTATTAAGGGGAAAATCTTATATTCCCGCGGGGTTGATACTTGTCCGGGGCTTAAACCGTTTACTTCACGGAGTGATATGCTGACAAATGCCGGTCGTCTGGTTGTGACAGGAATACTGCTGATATTTGCTGTCCTCGTGCTTCCGCTGAATGCCGAACCTATGGCTCCTTTTGAAGTCTCCATTGAGAATCTCTCAACTGCGAAAATTGGCGACAATATCGAGTTGTCCGTGAACTACCTGTCCGGCTCCGAGACCTTCGGAAGATTCAAGTTCTTCATCGCCTATAACCCCGCACAGTTGAGTTTGGTTGACGTCCTTCCAGGTGTGATTCCCACCTTTTGCGATTGGGACTCGTTCAGCTACGGCGAGACGCTTTGTGGTGGTTGCCTATTGCAGACCCTGGAAATCAATGGCTGGGCCGACGACCCGAATGTGCCGGGAACGCCAGATTGTTACTCCCCTACTGGAGATCTGGCGAGAATTCGCTTTCATATTCTACCGGATACGCTGTTGGCAGGCACCCGGGCAGACGTATCCTTCTACTGGGTCGACTGCACCAGTAACACCATGCAATCGGCCGCGTTGGATACCGTGTGGCACGGTCGCTTTGCCTACGATTACCTGGCAAATGAGATTACCGGCACCGACCCGAACCTCGGCGGAACACTACCCGGCTGTATTGTCCCGGGCGCGACCGTACCGATTCGTGCAATCAACACCCAGAACGGTGGTGTCCAGATTAGCGCGGCATACGGAATCTACGGTGACGTCAACGGAGACAATCGATTCAACATCTCCGATATCCTGTACATGATTAACTACATGTTTGCCGATGGTAGCGCGCCCAAAGACTATCTCCACGGCGAGTATGATGGCGACGGCAGGGTCACGATTGCCGACGTCGTGTTTCTTATGAATTATCTATTCTTGTTATTACAAGGGCACGAGTAAGACACTACGTTCACTTCCTTGCACTTGGAGGCCGCGTCCACTGGGCGCGGCTTTTTTTTCGATGGGAACGGAAATCAGTCGTTGACGGGTTCGCGTTCGACTTCTTTGAGGGAAAGATGCTCTTGCTTTAGATGATAAAGGCCGGCTATCGTAATCGTAAAGTACTGTGTCGCCCACATCACAATGCTGCAAGCTGCGGCTGTATCCTTATCAACTCCATAAAGGCTCAAGCTTAACACCGTCAGGTACTGGTACGGACCGATAAAACCGGGTGCATTCGGAAGCATTATGCCAACTGACACCACCGCCAAGACAACAAATGAAGCATCCAGCGGCAGAAAACTCATATCGAAAGCAAGAAAGATGAAATAGTTGGATAGCGCCATGACGATCCAAAGTAGCGCTGATTGTGCTGATATCAACATCACCGAACGCGGATCCGAAAGCACCTCCAAACCGGAAGCGAACTTGATCAACAAATCACTCCCCACTTCCTTGATGCGTTGCGGAAAGATGTGCAGTACTTTGTTCAGAACATTCAGGGTCGCTTGTGTGTGAAACTTCAATAGCGTAAGTATCACTACGGCAACAAGTGTTACTGCCAAAAACAGCCAGCCGGCAGTCTCCAAATGATGTAGATCTTCCGACACGGAGGCCGGAAACTCTTTGAACAGGATTATTAGCGTGAACAATGCCAATAAGGTCAGAAGGTCAAACACTCGTTCAATCAGCGTCGTGGCCATGGCCGCCGACCGGGAGACGTTCTCAATCTTCCCCAGCGACAACGGTCGGGCCAATTCGCCTAGTCGAGCAGGAAGGATGTTTGAAGCCATAAAACCGATCATCGTGGCCGCATAGAGACCGCGAAACGAACATTTCTTCAGCGGATTTACCATGATACCCCAGCGCCACGCTCGCAACGCCATCGAAGCAAAAATCATGATAATGTTGGGAATCAACCACCAGTAGTTGGCTTGGCGAATTGCCGAAAGAACTCGATCCCACTCAATTTTCTCGAAGAACAGATATAGAAAGAACGCTGCTACTAAAATTCCGAACGTGATCAGCAGTTTCTTACCCATGGATCTTCGACTCCGATATGGTTCGCTCCATTGCAGCAAATGATCGGCGTGCGCAGTCTTCCCAGGTAAATCGCTGCGCCCAGCCAATCGCCGAACGACACATACAGTCATACGCCGACTTGTCGCTTAATAACCGCACAATCTGTAACGCAAGACTCTCGATGTTGCCGTATTCGTAAAGTAAACCAGACTTCTCCGGACTAACCGAATCTCGCAGGCCGGGCGAATCAGCGGCAACGACCGGAGTACCACAAGCATTGGCTTCAATGTTCGTAATACCCCAACCCTCCTTGGGAGAAGGATAAACAGAAACGTGCGATCGACGCAAGTACTCAAGTTTCTGCTCCTCGGTAACGAATCCGGCGAATTCGACACATCCGGTAAGTCCCAATCGCTCTGTTTGCGATTTGAGTTCACCCAAGAAGTCACCGCCGCCGACGATCATGACACGCGCGTCGGCAATCGAACGGCGAATAATCGGCAAGGCGGAAATCAGATGATGAACAGACTTGTATTTCTTTAGACGACCCAGGTAAAGAATTGTCGGCTGTGCGAACCGCTGGCTGGCGGCATCTACCTTGTAGACGGTATGATCGACGCCGCATTCGGCCACATCAATCTTCTCACGGTGAATACCTCTGACGGCCAAGTCATCGCGCGTCGAATCGCTTATCGCAAGAAAATGTGACCGACTATAGACGCGCGGAATCGGTTTTTCGGCAAGATACACATAGCTTGCGACCACAGCATTGGCTTCTTGATAGATGTTCTTTCCAAATAGATGTGGAATTACGGCAAGATGCGGCAGATTGTACCAAAGGGGTAAATAGAACGGGATCTTATTGATGTCTTCGACAATCAAATCGAAGGGCGCTTCATCGAGAATATTCTTGACCAGAAATGGTGCGACAAAATTGAAGTTCTGGCGTGAACCGCGACGGCGAATTTGCAGCCCGTCGCGTTCTTCCCTTTCCTTGCCTCCGGGATAGTTCGAGCATGCGAATGTCACTTGGTGACCCCAGGTCACTACCCGCTTGAGGATCTCCTCAATATGGACTTCGGCACCGCCCGCAAGAGGATTCGTGATATCCTGCCAATTGACCGCCAGAATTCGCAAACTTGATCCGCAGCCTACTTGGATGTGTCCGGAATATCCAGTTGCCTTAGTTTGACTCCGGACTCCGCCTTCTTCAGTTCTTGCACATCTTTCATGGCGCTGATCGCTTCCGTGTCGGAAGGATTATTCGCAATCCAGCGGTCAAGTAACTTCTCCATGCTGTCTGTCAGTGATTCCTTGAAGTAGATACTCAAGAGCTGCTTGTATGCGCCCTCAAAGTGTGGGTCTTCCTGCAAGCGTGCATTGAGCAGATCAATTGCCTTGTCACGCTGACCACGGCGATACAAATCGCTTGCGAGCGTCTGCCACATACTTTTCGGATCCAACTCCGGTGGTGCAGTCTTCAGCATCTCTTCTACCCGGTCCAGGGAATCCATGTCGGCGTAAATTTGCATCAGGTAAGCTTGGCTCCGCCATTCGCCCGGCACAGTTTTGATTGCCAGGTTAACCATGTCGATCGCCTTCTGGCTGTCTCCGCGTTTTCGCAATTCTTCTGCAGTGTAGAGGAATCCCGCCGAGTAATTGTTCGTCAAACGCGCAGCATTTTCATCCTTGTAGACGCTCGAATCGGCGACGCCGCGATACTTGAACACATTTGAATAGAGGTCAATTGTTGCGTCAAGATCGATCATATTAGTACCGGTCTCGCGCTTTAGACGGAACATCATTCCCTTCATTTCGAGATGATCTTCGATCGGCTGCATCCGATAAATGCGATTGTCCTGAGAGACTGTAACTGCAAAATGAATCGGCGTCTGGAACTTCGCCGTCTCAATAATATTGTCAATCAGCTGGTCCTGCACTCGCCGGATACGGCCATCCGGATAGCGCTCGTGCCGAAGCGTCGTAATCTGCGCGTCGGTCAGGCTGATCGGGACACCCATCTCATTTTTCAGTTGCTTGATGTACCAATCGGTATTCAATAGCGACAGGTTGGCAATCTTGACATCCTTGCGAACGCCATAAACCTCTTGCAGTGCCCAGACCGGGAATGTGTCGTTGTCACCATTGGTGAATACCACCGCGTTGGAATCAGCCGACATCAGCAGGTTGTAGGCGTAATCGTATGAGATGTAATTATTGGAGCGATTGTTCTCGCGATAGCTTGCGCGAATTGCGTTGATCGGCAATATCAGAAGGATCAACAAAACGAGGGTTGCCTTTTCTAATCCGCGCTTATTGAAGAAAGTATACGCCAGATCCCACAGCGCGACAACGCCCATACCTATGGCCATCGCAAATAGGATAAATCCGGGCTGCCAGAAATAATCTCGATCGCGCACCTCAAGTGCAGCATCGTCGCCGGGAATGACATTCGGCAAGGTGCCGTCCGCGAAGTTCATATAGATCACCAATCCGACAGTCGCCGCCAAGACCATCAGGAAGAACGGTAGGCCCTTTCGCCACTTTCGCATAATGGGTTCCAGAAGCCCCAGCAACCCGATCGGAAACAAAAACAACAAGAAGCCTTTGCCGGAAACGCCATACTGGTCCTGGAAGAATCCCCAGAATCCCATCCGCGGATGAGTGCCGAATTGATTCGCCCAGCTCCCGCGGCGGGTGAACATCCGCTCGGTCATCGACATCTGGCCGTACTGTTTGCGTTCAAGGAAATCTTCAAATGCTTGCCATGTGTGCGGCGCATTTTCATTGATCGAAGGCTTCTCCGCCGCGCGAATCGGAATGTAGAATTGACAGCTGAAGGCAATCCCGGCTGCAACCATAACCATCAGTGGAAGTGTCGAGAGCCGGCGGTCCTTCGCAAATAGATAGATCAGCGTCACTACAACCGCCCAAATTCCGCCGATGTACATGAATTCGACCAGCGATTTGACCGGCCACAGCATCACCAGCGCAGTGATTAGGAACAGCCAGTTCTTTCGTAATGATTCGTCCAACAAAAAGATCATCAGCATGATGAAAGGCATGATCAGGTAGACAGTAAGATGAATCGCCGTCGACAGAACTGCCAGGAAGAATATCAATACTAAATATTTCGTTGCCTCAGTTGTACCACGCTTGTCCGACCAAATCAGCGTCAGCCAGATTATAACCGTGATTAAGAGCATTGACGGCCCATAGACTTCTGCCTCTACCGCGGAATTCCAGTTGGTCGTCGAGAAAGACATCAAAAGCGCTCCAATGACCGCGCCGGTGTACATGCCAACCTGCCGTACGCCTTCGATTTGTTCGCCGAACCACTCACGAACTAACTTCACGATCGCGAAGTAGCCGAACATTGAGGCCAATGCGGTGCTGACCACTGAGAGGATGTTGATTCGAAAGCCAATGTCATCGGAGAAGGGAATCAATGAAAAGATGCGGCCGATCAGCACAAACAACGGTGCTCCCGGCGGATGCGGCACACCCAGGATATAAGAACAGGCGACAAATTCACCGCAGTCCCAGAAAGAGAACGTGCGCTGAACTGTCATCATGTAGACAATGAATGACAAGAAGAAGACTAACAGCCCCAGACCAAGGTTCAATCGATCGACTTTTTTGATATCTAAATCCCCGGCGGATATGGACAATGTAACCTCCTCAACGTCACAGCCTTATTTACTAAGGGGATATACCCGCGACGCGCCAATGTGGACGAAATAATTTGGCGCCGAATATACACAGAAAGCGGCCGGGCACCAAAGGAAAAATCCGCCCCTTTTGGACCAACTTCAGTCACTGTCTCGCTATCAGCCCCCAATTCGTCTCGTTTCCAGAAGTCTATTTCTTTGGCAGGGGCTCCTTCTCCAGGTGCTTATTCACCGCGTCAAGTAAGCCGTTTACAAACCGCGAAGACTCTTGCGAAGAATACTTCTTCGCCAGTTCAACTCCCTCATTGATCGCGACTCGCGCAGGAATATCAGGAAAGCACGTCAATTCACAAATGGCAATCCGTAATATGTTCTTGTCGACCATGGCAATTCGCTCCAGCCGCCAGTTCTGCGAGAAGCGCTCAATGTGGCCATCCAACTCGGCTAACATCTCCGTGACTTTCCGAAATAGCCGATTTGCATATTCCGTTGAGTCTTCACCCAGATCCGTTCCGGCCAGTAACGACTCGCAAACCGCATCAACCTCTTGGCCCGTCGATTCATAGGCATAGAGGCATTTGAGCGCCAATTCACGGGCTCTCTTCCGCTGTCCCATACCTAAACGATCGACCGGTAGAGGTTGACCATCTCAATCGCCGTCATTGCAGCATCCCAGCCCTTGTTACCGGCCTTTGTGCCTGCACGTTCCAGCCCCTGCTCAATGTTATCGCAGGTAATCACACCGTAAATCACCGGAATGCCGGATTGCAGTGAAATCGACGCGATTCCCTTGGTAACTTCGGCAGCGATGTATTCAAAATGCGGTGTGTCCCCGCGAATCACAGCACCGACGCAGATGACGGCATCATACTTCTTTTGCTCGACGATTTTCGCAGCAACGTATGGCAGTTCAAATGATCCCGGCACCCAGAACTCATCGATGCTCTCAAGCGCAGCACCGTGTCGTGTCAAGCAGTCCTTGGCGCCCTCCAGCAATCTTTCGGTCAGCAACGAATTGAAGCGAGCAATGCAAATCGCAAACTTCTTATCTCGAACGATTAACTCGCCTTTGTACACTTTACCCATTTTGCACCTCGTGAGATAGACCCAGTAAATGTCCCAGCTTGTCGCGCTTCGTCTCCAGGTAACGGGCATTGTGTTTCGTCGGCGGAATGATGGAAGACACTCGTTGAGTGACCTTCAGTCCGTACCCTTCGAGACCGATGATTTTGCGCGGATTGTTCGTTATCAATCGAATTGTCGAGAGTCCCAGGTCCGAAAGGATTTGCGCTCCAATGCCGTAGTCGCGTAAGTCGTCCTTAAACCCGAGATCATTGTTCGCCTCAACTGTGTCGCGGCCCTTATCCTGAAGGCTGTACGCCAGAATCTTGTTGGCTAATCCGATACCGCGTCCTTCCTGACGCATATACAGCAGAACACCGCTGCCTTCCTTTTCGATCATTAGCATCGCTGCCCGAAGCTGATCGCCGCAGTCGCACCGCGCCGATGAAAACACATCACCGGTCAAGCACTGTGAATGAACACGTACAAGCACATTCTCTTGATTCTTGATTTCGCCCTTTGACAAGGCGATATGATGATGATCATCAATGTCGGATTGGTACAGGTGAAGCCGGAAATTCCCGTATTCAGTGGGAAAATCCACATCAACGATCTTATGAACGAGATTCTCATGCTTGTGACGGTAGGCAATCAGATCCTTGATCGTAATAAGCTTCAGGTCAAATCGATCGGCGATACCACGCAGTTCGGTAACCCGCGCCATCGAACCATCACCAGACATTATCTCACACAGGATCGCGCCCGAATTGAGCCCCGCCAGCCGTGCAAGATCGACCGAAGCTTCGCTGTGTCCAGCCCGGGCAAGCACTCCGCCCGGCAGTGCTTCGATTGGGAAGACGTGTCCGGGTCTTGCAAGATCTTCCGGCCGGCAGTCGCTGGACATGATCTGCTTAATTGTCTCCGCTCGGTCGAACGCCGAAATTCCGGTCGTGGTGTTCTTGACCGCATCAACGCTCACCGTAAAGCGCGTGCCCAACAACGCGGTGTTCTCGCTCGTCATTGGTCCCAGCTTCAGCTTCTTGATGTAATCCCTGGTCAGCGACACGCATAGCAGCCCGCGGCCGTGCGTAATCATGAAATTGATCGCATCGGGCGTGGCTTTGTCGGCGGCCATTATAAAATCACCTTCGTTTTCGCGGTCTTCGTCATCGACGACGATCACCACCTTGCCGTTGCGAATATCTTCGATTGCGGCTGCCACATCATCGAAGAGATTCTGCTCATCGCGCTTCAATGTGACATTAGGCATAGTTCTTACTCCCGTTTATCAGAATTGCATTAAAATCCATAGTTCTTGAGCCGCTCCATCGTTAAGCCTCTGTCGGTCGACTTCTGCAGCATCCTCTGTACATATTTGCCGAGAATATCGAACTCGAGATTAACGGGATCGCCGGTTTTGAGTTCATTGAAGGTCGTCGCCGATAACGTGTGCGGAATGATGCTTACTTTAAAGCTCGTTTCCGATACTTCGTATGCGGTCAAGCTCACGCCATCAATTGCGATCGATCCTTTTTCGACCACCAATTCCTGAAACTCGGATGGGAAACTCACTCCGACTACCCAGCTTCCCTCTTTGACTTCGATACTCTCGCATTTTCCAACGGTGTCGACATGCCCCTGCACAAAGTGACCGCCCATTCGGTCGGTCGGCCGAAGGGACATTTCGAGATTAACCCGCGAGTTCGCGCGCAACTGGCCGATTGTCGTTCGGCGCAGAGTCTCCTCAACTGCCGATACTGTCATTGAATGCGAGGCAAAGTCAAGGAATGTTGCAGTCAAACAGACTCCGGAAATGGCAACAGAATCTCCGACAACTGCCGTTTCATCTACAATTCGGCTTTGAACCGTAATCAGAATGTTGTCTCCGTGACTCTTCACCGCGGCGATCCTGCCAACATCTTGGACTATTCCAGTGAACATAACTTCCCTACTTCGGATATGCCTCTATCCAGAGATCCCCGCCGATTGCTTCCGTCTTGCTGACATCAAGTTTGAGTACATCGGTAATCTTTCTATGCTCCCGATTTCTGTAGGCAGGTACGCCCGAACCGAGAAGCTTCGGTGCTATGACAAATATGAACTTGTCAACCAGTCCGGCATCGATAAACTGCGAAAATACGTCACTTCCCCCTTCGACAAGGATCTGCCCAATTCCTTCAATACCAGCCCTTCGGAGAACCGACTTCAAATCGGAATCCACTTGCCAACAATCACCTTGTCGTTCTTCTGCTGTTCCGTCCGAAGAAACTACGATGGTTCGTCCGCCGGTATTCGGATCGCGAAGCTTCAGGCCTTCGGGAATTCGGCCAGTTCTTGTTAAGACCAACCTTACCGGGTCATTTCCAATTCCGTGAGAAGATAGAATCGGATCGTCCACGCGGGCTGTCTCCGCACCGATCAGCACGGCATCGACTGTCGATCGCAACTGATGCACCTTGTGTCGCGCTTCTTCGGAGGTTATCCAGCGCGAGTTCTTATCGGAGTCGGCAATGAACCCATCCAGCGTTTGCGCGATCTTCAGAGTCACGAATGGTATTCCGGTGGTAATGAATTTCAGGTAGGCTTCATTGAGACGTCGTGCTTCGTTTTCGCAGACACCGGTCACAATTTCGATACCTGCTTCATCAAGTGCCTGCAGTCCGGCTCCATTGACGATTGGATTGGGATCAATCGTGGCGACAATAACTCGACGAATTCCCGCCGCTTTGATCGCCTCCACGCAAGGAGGTGTCTTGCCGTAATGAACGCATGGTTCCAAAGTCACGTACATCTCCGCACCGGCGGCACGGCTGCCAGCTCGAATGAGCGCATCGACTTCAGCGTGATCGGACCCGAAACTGCGATGCAGCCCCTCGGAGACTTTCTCACCATCTTTGACAATAACGGCACCCACAACCGGGTTCGTTCTCGTCTTCCCGAGTGCCGATGCCGCCAGATCCAATGCGCGTTTCATGTAGGCTTCATATACCATAAAAAAACCCGAAGTCGCCTTCGGGGGATTCACAAGCAACGCACTGAACGGACACATACCCATTCGGCGCACTTGAGTCGGCACCAAACTTCAGCCGGAACCATCCCGTCTGCTTGGTGTCGATCGTCTTCTACCATCCGGACTATACCGTCGGCGCCGGAATCAAACCGGCTCTGTCCCTATCAGGACTCGCGGGCTAAACCGCCGATCGAGGAATTTCACCTCACCCCGAAGACATATCTAATCTCTTCTTTATACGAATTTAGTCAAGACAATTTTGTCGATTTCTAACATGTCGTATCTGCTTGCGGGTATCATTTCAGGAGATTAGCTTCAAGTAATGTAATGTCAAGCACTTGGAGGAATTAAATGGCGCGATTAATGTCGTGGGCAAATCGGGTAACCATCGCCCGAATTGGCATCGTGTTTTGGCTCGTCCTTTTGGTTTATGACAACAACATGTGGTCGCGATTGCTGGCAGCATTTCTGGCAATTCTGGTCATTGTGGGTGACTGGCTCGACGGCTTCCTCGCCAGAAAGCTGCACGAGCAATCACAACTCGGAAGCGTCCTCGACATCGCCGGAGACAGAATCCTTGAAACAGTGCTCTGGATCGTCTTGGCTGACCTTGAATTGGTCCCTGTTTGGATTCCGATCGCAGTCACATCGCGAGCGATCCTGACGGACAGCATTCGCAACTACCTTCTGCAATTCGGCTTCACCGCATTTGGCAAAACTACGATGATGCAGAGCACGATTGGCAAGTTTCTTACCGGTTCACCAATCATGCGCACAGGATATGCAGTGCTCAAAGCTTTTACCTTCGGTTGGCTGTTGTTAATTTCTGCTTTGGATCGCCTCTGGCATGAGTTTCCATTCTTGACCGAGCAGTTCGTGACGGTTGGCTATGAGATTGGCTATGTCGCCGCCATTGTCACTGCAATAGTCTGCATCGCCCGTGGTGTCCCGCCAATCGTTGAAGGATCGAATTTGATTCGACAAATGGACAGTAAAGCGGTATGAAGACTCCAAACCTCGCCGCTGGAGTAAGAACACCATCCGGGCGACACAAAACAAAAGCGGCAAGTGCTTGCACTCTTGCCGCTTTCTCCCCAAAATCCTATTTAAGTTCAACAGCAGTCGCTTTTCTCATCCGCCGTTCGTTTGACAGCGATTGAGAATCCCTTGCCTCGATGGCCGTCGACGATGAAGTCTATGTAAATGTCACCGCGCTGGCTGATCAACTCGTGCAATCCGCTCTCAATATAGGCGTCAATACCATTGGATTCAAGCTTCTCTAATCCTTCTACCGACTCTTCCAGAGTCATCCCCATCCGGGGACCGCTTCATCCTGCTCCCTGCAAGTACAGCACAAGGCTCTTGCCTTTGGCGTGTTGCGAAGCCATTACAGTTCTGATGTTGTCTCTGGCTGTATCACTCACAATGATCATCGCATTATGTCTCCTCTACTACATTAATCGGAAGAAACGCTTCGTAATGCAACAATTTCTCGACTAATCCGATAAAATTCTACCACATCGTAAAAGTCAGCCCAACACCCATCGTCTGCTTTACACGCCCCTTCTTTGACACCTCTTTGTCGTAGAGGAACTGATTATAGAGAATTACTGTCATGATTTTACTGACCGAAACTTTCAGCGAATTCTCAAAATTGACGTCCACCGCTTTCCAAAATCCTTCGAACTCC
>CAZQBX010000007.1:0-98093 GCA_964592145.1 uncultured Ignavibacteria bacterium | reverse complement strand
CAGAACGTTCACACGGTTCGTACCGGCATCGAATACATGAAATGGCTGGCCGTGACCTACCAGCGTATCACCCGACGGCGCGGATTGGGAATGTTCCAGATCGGCGGCGGCATCGCCGGCGATTTCCCGATCTGCGTCGTGCCGATGCTGCATCAGGATCTCCAGCGTGATGATGTCCCGGTCTGGGGCTACTTCTGCCAAATCTCCGACTCGACCACCAGCTATGGTTCCTACTCCGGCGCCGTACCCAATGAGAAGATCACCTGGGGCAAACTGGCCGTGGATACGCCGAAGTACATCATCGAGTCCGACGCCTCCATCGTCGCACCGCTGATGTTCGCGATTATCCTCGACTGGTAAGATAATCTGTTCGCGTAGGTCGGCGCTCCCAGCGCAGCGCGGAATTCGACACATTGTGTTGAGTCATTGCTGAGCAGACCTCCCAGGAGGCCTGCTCTTTTCTTCGATGAATCAATAATTGAAAGAAACTGGTGGCGGCGGACCACTATTAAAGACGTAGGCGATAAGGTATGCTAAGTCCGCAATGTTCACCGATCCAGTGCCATTCGCATCTCCGCAAAGGACATTGGGGACTGGCGCAGGCCCACCACTGTAGATGTAATTACCGAGGTAGACAATGTCGCTAATGTTTATCTCACCCGTGTTGTTCGCGTCCCCGCGGACGACTGCCAGCATCGCTCGCGCGGCGTTTATCCTTCCCCATCCAAACACATAGTCATACCCCACTGAATCATTGGGACAAATCTGATCTTCAGAAGAATGTCGTATTACCTCGTACACTCCATTTGCCGAACAAGTGTCGCAGTTCAAATCAGGTCGCCTCGACAAGATGAGCGCTGCCAGTGCGGCCACTTGTGGTGCTGATGCCGATGTCCCGCCGAATTGGCAGTAGTAATCGTAATCACCTTCGAAACACGAAGCTGAATTCGGGTTGTATCCGATCACCCCTGACACGTCGAGAGTAGTAATTGTGTTCGATGGTGCCATTACGTCAAGCCCCGGGCCATATTGAGCATATGTTGCCTTGCAGTCATATGGATCAGTGGCGCTCACAGCAAGGACTTCGTCCAGATTTGCTGGATATCCGATGTATGGTGCCCCATAATTATTACCCGCTGAGACTGCTATCGCTATGCCATCTTCGTATGCATCTTTGATTGCGGCGTTGACATTCGGCATCCAATCAAAGTATCCAATGCTCGCCGAAATCACGTTAGCACCATTGGTCAGCGCCCATCGCCAAGATTGTTCAAACTTATCGGCATTGGTGTCAAAGTTATCATCGGTGTCCTTTATTGGCATATAGCGAAAATCGCTCGCCATACCCGCAACGCCAGAATAATTGTTCTTGACTGCAGAGATTATTCCTAAACATGACGTACCGTGCCAATAGTAGTCATTGTACCTATTATCATTGGTTGGCAACCTCGGGTCATCATCGGGAATATCTTTGTGAACACTATCGCCACACACGTCTCGAGGAGCGAATATCTTGTTTTGATTCAAATCGTCGTGGTCGAGATCAAATGCGCCATCGATAACAGCAATGATCATCGTGGTGTCGCCACGCGCATAATCCCACGCTTCCCTCATATCAATATCTACTCCGGTATCCCCATAAATGACTCCAGTATGATATAAGTGCCATTGATAAGGAAAGTACTGGTCATTTGGTTGCCAGTGGCTAAAGCGCCGTGTGGTGAAATTAGGATGAGCGAATCTACATAGTCCTGCTTCAAATGCACTATTCGAAACGTCGAAAGGATCTTTCCCCGAATTTGGCGCGAGCCGGACCCGGTATCCTGCATTAAGTGGACCTGGGATAGAGACAACCGTAAGCTCATTCACCTCAAAAAGTGAATCAATGGTGGATTGAGCGATTGAGTGCCTAAAGGAAATCAGAATATCGTCATAAGCGAAGTATCGTAACGTGTCCTGAGCTACGAAGACAGGCATTGCGTATTCAACAGTTCCCCATGTGCGTAGTTCAGCAAGCGCTGAATCGTTAGTGAATCCTGATTCGACCGTGAATTGGTAGAACCCGCGATGCAATGCAACTACGAGTGTGTCGTCACGCAAACTTGGGAGCGCGATTGTCACATCAGCCGCGTAATGGACGGGCAGGGAAGAATTAAACTTGGCCACAACTAAGCTCTCTGCGACGGAGTAGTGGATCAGCGTACCGTCGAGGTCGTGAACATAATATGACCTGCCCTGTGCAGTCAACGAGCAACTCAAAATAATGATCAACAATTGAAACATACACCTTTTCATAACAGCTCTCCCTGTTTATTGAGGCTTTGGTCCGATCACAATATCGGATGGTTGGTGATTGAAACTTTCGAAATAGAGTTTTTCAACTCTTCGCTCTTTGATATTAACGCGCGCCACGTTACCTGGTTGAATCCTAGGATGGCCAAGTCCAAGAATTAGATCGTTGCCGTCTGGAGTTACCTCAATGTCCCAAGCGCCCATTCCTTCAAAGGGGAAGTCGGGCCGGATACCAAACAGCGAAATGAGATCGAGTAGCACGCCTGATTGAGCGTCAAAAACGAAAATGTTCCCAGGGTACATCGGTGACCCAACGTAACCTGGGTCGGTAACATAGACCTCTTTTTCATTTGGATTGATTCGTAAGTCGCCGAATGGAGCGTACATTCTCGTCTTGGAAACGACTTGTGACGTGTTAAGGTCGTAAACAATGAAACTGGCGCCATCGATGGCTCTCTCAATGATTAGATAGACCATCCCGAGCCTTTTACTCCAACAGAACTTGCGTATTTGGTATCCATACCCTTGCGGATCAGCAATTCGCCAGCTCTGCTTAACAGACAATGAATCGAGATCAATCGTAACGAGCGAATCAGGATACGCGGACGTCATAAATGAGTTAGTCTCTTCATCGAGCCAGATCACACCGCTCGCGATGTCCGGGTTTCTAGTTAAGATGGGTTCAAGACTTGGTAGTTGATAAAGCGTGAAGCCTTCTGTCCCTTGCTGTAGAAGTTGATTCTTCCACGAGACCAAGTAGCTGTTGCCATTGATAACACGCTGCGACGTAATTTGAAAGGATGGAAGTTCAAACAGCGTCAATACAATGTCGTTATTCAACGCTATTAGGTACTTGCCGTCCGTCGAAACATCAACAAGCAAAGCTCCGAGAGGAAAGAGCTGTTCGTCCACAAGGCTATCAATTACAGAGTCCGCCTCGATGTCTATCACATAGACCCCGTACGGTAGGCTGATCATTGAGACATAAGCGTAACCAGGATAGCGACTGGTGTCTTCCTTTGGACACGTCGGACAATCATCTCCATCGCATCCAAACACCCCCAGCACTACAAGCGTGCAAATGCAGATAATCCTGAAAAGTGTTTTCACATAGAGTTCCTCCTTTGTGGAATTACGTTTCTGAATTGAATTTGTGCAGACCCGCAGAGCAAACATCGCTCAACAAATCCACTATTGGAATTGTTCAGTCGGCTCTGTAACTTAGCCATACCTCTTCCTAGCCTTCGGGTCTGCTCGGCGGCCCTTTGGAACGTTCTCTTAATGAGTGTAATACAAACTAACCTTTCAACCAAATCGTGTCAAGTGAAATCAAAAGACCCGCTTGTCTTGCGATCTACCAAGTTTTGACAACTTCAACCCCGCACTTGCAATCGATTCAACTCTCCCTTACATTTCCCCCATGCCGCGCATTACTAAACTCCAACCACAGGTCAAGCACCCCTCCCGCTGGTCGATCTTCGTCGACAACCGCTTTTTTGCCGGTTGCTCGGAGGAAATGATGGCCTCATTACACTTGCACATCGGTGATGACCTGACCACGCAACGCCTCGACGAAATCCGTGATGCTCTCGGTATGACCAAGGTTCGCGACTCAGCTCTGCGTTATCTCGCCCGCAGAAGCCGCTCCGAGTCGGAAATGCGAAAGTACCTTGAACGCAAAGGATTCGACAGCGGTCAAATTGATTCAACCATACTGTGGCTGCATGAGAAGAAATACCTCGACGACACGCAGTTCGCCGAAGCCTGGGTGCGCAATCGACAACAGCTTGCCCCTCGGGGAAAGCGGCGGCTCATGATTGAACTCTATCAAAAAGGCATCGATCGCGACACCGCCACGCAGGCCGTTCAACAAAGCATCACCTCCGAGGAGGAGGCCGAAGCTGCCTACAAAGCCCTGCAATCGCGCAAGAATCGTTATCGCGGCATGGAAACACTTGAAATCAAGCAGAAAATCTATAACTTTCTAAGCTACCGCGGGTTTTCCTCCGATGCGGTGGAATCAGCTTACGAGCGATTCCTCAAAGACCTGACATCGTAGGGGCGCGGGTCCCCGCGCCCGCTGAAACGGCGCACGCGGTAGCCCACCCGGAGCGAAGCGCAGGGTGGGATCACAAATGCAGGCGCGATGTTATTCGCGTCTTGAATCGAACTCTCGGTGGAAAACAGTCGAGAGTAACACAGGAGACAACTTGAAAGCATCCGCAATAAGAGAAGCATTCTTAGCCTACTTCGAATCGAAAGACCACAAACGCCTGCCCAGTTCGTCGCTGATTCCGCAGGACGATCCAACCCTGCTGTTCACCAACGCCGGAATGAACCAGTTCAAGGATGTCTTTCTCGGACAACGCAAAGTCGACTATAAGCGCGCCACCACTTCGCAAAAGTGCATCCGTGCCGGTGGCAAGCATAATGACCTCGAAAATGTCGGCGAGACTGCGCGTCATCATACATTCTTCGAGATGCTCGGCAATTTCTCCTTTGGCGACTACTTCAAAGAAGACGCCATCAAGTTCGCCTGGGAGTTCGTCCGCAAAGACCTCGGACTCTCCGCCGACCGCCTGTATGCCACGGTTTACAACAACGACGACGAAGCCTTCGCCTTGTGGGAGAAGATTGCTCCCGAGTTGAAAAATGGCCGCATCCTGCGCTTTGGCGAGAAGGACA
This sequence comes from uncultured Ignavibacteria bacterium, assembly GCA_964592145.1. GTDB lineage: Bacteria > Zixibacteria > MSB-5A5 > CAIYYT01 > CAIYYT01 > JADJGC01. The sequence continues at coordinate 93,116 of CAZQBX010000007.1, read as the reverse complement.
ACTTCTGGTCGATGGGTGAGACCGGTCCCTGTGGTCCTTGCTCGGAAATCCACTATGATCGCGGTGAGCAATATGGCAAGGACGCTACAGTCAACGATGACGGCGACCGCTTCATGGAGTTCTGGAACCTCGTCTTCATGCAGTTCGACCGCGATGCCTCCGGCAAAATGACTCCGCTACCTCGGCCTTCAGTCGATACCGGTGCCGGTCTGGAACGAATCGCGATGCTGCTCCAGCAGGTCAACTCCAATTATGATACCGATCTGTTTACACCGATCTTGAACGCCATCGTCGATCTGACCGGCAAGGAATACCACCAGGACAAACGTGGTCTCTCACACCGCGTGGTCGCCGACCATATCCGCGCATTGACCTTTGCCATCGCTGACGGCGGCATCCCATCCAACGACGGTCGGGGCTATGTCCTGCGCAGAATTCTTCGCCGCGCCGCTCGTCATGGGAGACTCCTCGGCAACCACGATCCGTTTATCTACAAGCTGACATCCGTTCTCGTCGATTCGATGGGGCACCAGTTCCCCGAAATCAAATCACAGGCCGAACATGTCGCGCTCGTCATCAAATCCGAAGAAGAGAGCTTTGGCGAAACCCTCGACCGCGGCATAGAGATTTTCGAGAAAGTTGTCGCAAAAACACGCGAATCTGGTAAAGACATGATTCATGGGAACGACGTATTCTTGCTTTATGATACTTATGGATTCCCCGTTGATCTAACGGAAACCATGGCTCGCGAGAGGGGAATGACAGTTCATTTGCCTACATTTGAGGCAAGACTGCAAGAGCAGCGGATGAAGTCAAGAGATCTTGGGGATTTTGGGCTCGCATTTGAATTGCCAAAAGAGGTGATAGGTGAACATTCAAAGTTTGTCGGCTATGATGACCATTTTGTTGAATCATCTGACGTCAAGAACGTTCATTTACTGACACGTGAAGGTGATCCATTTCTGCAAGTAATTCTGGATAAGACACCTTTCTACGCCGAGTCAGGTGGACAGGTTGGCGACGTAGGCGTTGTAGAAGCATCGGGAGTACAATTCCAAGTCGCTGACACCAAGAAGATTGGTGACACGATCATTCATCTCGTCTCATCCTCCAATCCTCTTCCGCTTGGTCGAGTCATCGCCCGCGTCGACGGCGTGCGCCAAAAACATACCCAGCGCAATCACACCGCAACGCACTTGCTCCACAAAGCACTGCGTACCGTTCTTGGCGATCATGTCCAGCAGAAGGGCTCACTCGTCGACCCGCACAAACTTCGCTTCGACTTCTCGCATTTCAAAGCCTTGAGCGAGGATGAAATCAAGGAAATCGAGCGCCTCGTTAACGAACAGATATTGCTGAATCGCAAAGTCACTTGGAACAACTACCCTATCGACGAAGCCAAGAAACTTGGAGCAATGGCGCTGTTCGGCGAGAAATACGGCGACATCGTCCGCATGGTCGAGGTCGACGGCTATTCCCGCGAACTCTGCGGCGGTACGCACGTGCAAGCTACCGGCGAGATCGGCTTGTGTATCATCACCGCTGAAACCGCCATCGCCGCTGGTATCCGCCGTATCGAAGCCCTCACTGGCGCCGGCGCCTTTGAATACCTGCGCGGCGTCAAAGCCAAGCTCGACACAGCCGCACAGATTCTCAAACAGCCCGAGGACAAAATCGTCTCTCGCGTCGAGGAATTGCTCGAAGAATCCAAGCGACTCAAGAAAGAACTGGAGAAGTCTCAGGCAGAGTCCGCCTCCGGTGAGATCGAAGGCTTGTTTAAGTCCAAGGCCGTCGATATCAAAGGTGTAAGAGTGCTGCTGCACACGTTTGACACCAAAGACCAGCTCAACACCTTTGCCGATTTCACCAAGTCGCTGAACTTCGCCGCTTCCGGAGTGTTTTATAATTCGGGCGGTCAATATGCGATCACGGCTTCCGATGCCGCCATCAAGCTGGGCCTGCAGCCGCGCGAAATCATCAAAGACGTCAATACGACTTTCGGTGGCCGCGGCGGCGGACGCGAATACTTCGTTCAGGGCGCAACGACGCAATCCCTTGACGAAGACAAGATCAAGGCAACAATCTTGCCCTTGATCGAAAAGGCAATCAAGTAGACGCGGGTTCACTGGCGCGCTACATAACGACGATTGGGTCCCTCACCCTTCCCCTCTCCCTCTGGGAGAGGGGAAGGGGTGAGGGCCTTAAATGAGGCTCATTTGACCAAAATTCTCGACCATCTTCTTAACGTCGCCGACAGCCGTGGCGCCGGATTCCTGACGCTCATCGACCCTAACGAGCATCCGAAATCCCGGCTGATCGACAATGCCCAGCACGCCGAAGCCGGCGGCGCCGATGCTCTGCTCATCGGCGGCTCGCTGGTGTTAACTTCGCGTATGGAAGAGGTCCTGCGAGAAATCAAACAGCGCGTGACAATCCCGCTCATCATTTTTCCCGGCGGCGCTGGCCAGGTCTGTCGCTTTGCCGATGCCATCCTCTTCACATCTCTGCTCTCCGGTCGCAATCCGGAGTTCTTGGTTGGGGAACAGGTTAAAGGCGCGCCTCTAGTGAAAGAATTTGGACTCGAAGCCATCCCCGCTGCTTACTTGCTCATCGAATCGGGAACGCGAACATCGGTGGAATATCTCTCCCACACGCATCCGATCCCGCGCAATAAACCTGACATCGCTAAAGTCCACGCACTTGCGGCAAAATACATGGGCATGAAACTGGTCTATCTCGAGGCCGGATCGGGCGCCATCCATTCGGTTCCGGAAGACATGATCACCGCGACTCGCGACTATGCTTCGCTCCCGATCATTTGCGGTGGCGGCATAAAACATCCCGAGGACGCCGCTCGCAAAGTCTCCGCTGGCGCCAGTTTCGTTGTCATCGGCAATCGCTTTGAGGAAAGCAATCCGCTTTCGCTCTTCGTGGAGTTCGCGGAGGCCATCCATCAAAAATCATCCGAATATGTAGATAGGTCAAATGACAAAACGTAATCAGACTATTGCCGACGCCGTCAGCGATTCGCTCGCATTACGATATGCACTAAGCGAACAGCGTTTCAAGTGGTTGCTTGCCGCCTCGGAGAAACTGAGCGAGGCTCTCAATCGGGGCAACAAAATCCTGATCGCCGGCAACGGCGGCTCCGCCGCTGACTGCCAGCATTTCGCCGCCGAGTTCGTCGTGCGCCTCACATCCGATAACAACCGTCGCGCTCTGCCCGCCATCGCGCTGACCACGGACACTTCGATCCTAACCGCCGCCTCAAACGACTATGGCTTCGATTTCATATTCGGCCGTCAGGTGGAAGCCCTCGGCTTGGCCGGTGATATTTTCATCGGACTCTCGACATCCGGCAAATCCAAGAACATCCTCGAAGCTTTTCGCGTCGCCAAATCGCGCGGCCTAATCACTTTCGGACTTTTCGGCCAAGCCGGCTTGATCGAACCATCTCTCTGTGATTTCGCACTCAACGTACCTTCGACAACCACAATGCGCATTCAGGAAGAACACATCTTTGCCTTGCATTTACTCGCCCAACTCACCGAATCGTTGATTAAGCCGTAGCCTAGCCCCTTGTGGGCGTTTCTTTCTTCAGTCAGCCCGTAGACTAGTCCCTCTCGTCTTTGCGTCAGTTCTTGCCTTGCGCCCGAGTTTGATTCCCCTCTTGAGAGGGGTGGCTCGTCCCGACCTGTCGGGACGAGACGGGGTGTGTAAGCACATGCGCCTGCAAAATTGTGTCAATTTATGTCTCGTCGCTGAAGATGTCGTGGTTTCCCCCCAAAACTGATTGCCAAACACTGCCCCTCGCACTTACATAACCTCATGCACATAACTCGCGTCAAGCTGGTGAATTTCCGCAACATCGCTGAATTGGAGTTCTCTCCACAACCGTCAGTCAACCTCATCGGCGGACCCAACGGCTCCGGCAAAACTTCCATCATCGAAGCCATCTTCTTTGCCTGCACGGCGCGTTCGTTCCGTTCCGCGACCGATGAAGTACTGCTGAACAAGTCCGCCGATGTCTGCCGCATCGAGGTTGACGGCATCGTCAATGACCGCGAAACGACCATAGAAATCGCCTGGGGACGCTCCCACAAACGTCAGATCAAGGTCGACGGCATCAAGTTGACGCGCGTCGCCGACTTGTTTGACTACTTCCACGCCGTCTCGTACATCCCCGAAGACACCGAACTTGTTTACGGAGCACCTGCCGTTCGTCGCCGTCTACTCGACCTTTACTTGTCGCAAGCCGACAAGTCCTATCTTAACGACTTGTTCGAATACAACCGCATCCTTGCCCAGCGAAATTCTCTGCTCAAGGAGTTCGAGATTGGCGAAGACTCACCGACCGACTACGAAATGCTCGATGTCTGGGATAGCCAGCTCGCCGGCGTCGGCGCGCGAATCAACGCCAAGCGAATCGCCATGATAACCGGCGCAACCGACCGCCTCGCTCAATACTACCGCACCATCGAAGCCGGTGAGAGCGTCTTGTCGTGGAATTACGAATCTTCGATTGTTGACGATCCTTCATCACCGGAGGTATTCCGACAAAAACTTACCTCCTCGCGCCGCCGCGATCTGTATATGGGCTCCACCTCCGTCGGTCCTCATCGCGATGATATCGCCATCGCGCTCAACTCCGAGCCGATGCGCGGATACGCCTCGCAGGGCGAGGCCAAATCCGCTGCCCTGGCGATCAAATTCGCGATTTACGACTTCCTGACCGCACGGCTTCACGGCGCTCCAATCCTTCTGCTCGATGAGATTTCCAGCGATCTCGACCCAAATCGCCTCGCCGCTCTGATGAACACGCTCCCCAAACTCGGCCAGGTTTTTCTCACTACCGCCAAACCGGCGGAACTGCGGGAGACCGCATCAATACAGGCTGAAATTGCTGTCATTGCCGGCAAACTTGTTTGAGAGCAATGTTGAAAATTGCAAACATGGACATCGTGGAACGCTTTTATAACCCGCTGTACAACAACGCGTTACAAAGACAAAAAAGCGCTTTTGGTGGGAGTTTTATCTTGCTTGTTGAGGCTGCAAAATCGTATATTAGTAGCTTATTTAGCGGTGGGAATTAATGTTGCGTCGTGCAGAAACTATCGGCAAAGTCCTGAAGCGGACAATCACAAATCTCGGTTTAGACCGCAAAATCCGCGAGTTCGACGCGGTTCGCTCGTTTGCCGAAGTCGTCGGCGAGAAGATCGCCCAAAAGGCGCAAGCTGTCAAAATTGATCGCGGTACGCTCACCGTGCGCGTTGCATCATCCGCCTGGCGGCAGGAACTAAACTACACCAAGGCGGAGATCATCGACAAACTCAACGCCGCCTTAGGCGACAATATCGTTACTGATATCTATTTTACTTAAGATAAGAGGAAGCAATGGCCGAAATCGACGAACTGGATCCCAAAGCCAAAGACGGCTCTAATTATGATGCCAAAACTATTCAGGTGCTCAAAGGTCTCGAAGCCGTACGCAAACGCCCCGCGATGTATATCGGCGACACCGGTGCGCGCGGACTTCACCACCTCGTGTACGAAGTCGTCGACAACTCCGTTGACGAAGCCCTCGCTGGATTCTGCGATCTGATCAAAGTCGCCATCACCAAAGAAAACACCATTATCGTCGAAGACAACGGCCGCGGTATTCCGGTTGATATGCATCCGACGCAAAAGCGCCCCGCGCTCGAAGTCGTCATGACCATTCTCCACGCCGGCGGCAAGTTCTCGCACGAATCGTACAAAGTCTCCGGCGGTTTGCACGGCGTCGGCGTCAGTGTTGTCAATGCTCTCTCCGAATGGTGCAAGGTCGAAGTCAGCCGCGACAACAACGTCTACTTCCAGGAATACCATATCGGCGTTCCCGTCGCCGACATGAAAATCATCGGCAAGTCCAAGAAGAACGGTACCAAGACACATTTCAAACCGGACAAAGAGATCTTCAAGAAAGTCGAATTCTCTTATGACGTTCTCGCCGGCCGCATGCGCGAACTTGCGTTCCTGAACAAAGGCCTGCGCATCGAGATCACCGACGAACGCACCGACAAAACCGAGGTTTTCCACTACAAGGGCGGTATTGTCGCATTCGTTCAGTATCTCAACGAGAACAAAGTCACAGTCCACAACAAGCGTTACTACTGCGAGAAAGAACGCGACGGTGTCACCGTCGAGGTCGCAATTCAGTACAACGACTCTTATGTTGACAATGTGTTCTCCTTCGTGAACAACATCAACACGGTCGAGGGCGGCACCCACATGGTCGGCTTCAAGACCGCGTTGACCCGCACGATCAACAACTACATGACCAAGAACAACCTGTTCAAGTCAGGCAAGGACGGCATCGACTCGCTCACCGGCGACGATGTCCGCGAAGGCTTGACGGCGGTTGTCTCCGTCAAAGTGCCCGACCCGCAATTCGAAGGTCAGACAAAAACCAAACTCGGCAATTCCGAGGTCAAAGGCATTGTCGAATCGGTCGTCGGTGAAACCCTCTCCGACTGGCTCGAAGAAAACCCGACTGACGGCAAGAAAATCGCCGAAAAAGGTCTCGGCGCTGCCTATACGCGCGAAGCTTCTCGCAAGGCCAAAGACCTCGCACGTCGCAAGACCGCACTCGATTCAGGACGCTTGCCCGGCAAATTAGCCGACTGTTCATCCCGCGATCCCGAGCAGTGCGAAATCTATATCGTCGAGGGCGACTCGGCAGGTGGCTCCGCCAAACAAGGCCGCGACCGCCGCACCCAGGCGATTCTCCCGATCAAGGGCAAGATTCTCAACGTCGAAAAGGCTCGCCTCGACAAAATTCTCTCGAACGATGAAATCCGTTCGATTATTACTGCGCTCGGTGTCGGTTTCGGTGACGAAGAATTTGACATCGCGAAACTGCGCTACCATAAGGTCATCATCATGACCGATGCTGACATCGACGGCTCGCATATTAAGACACTGCTGTTGACCTTCTTCTTCCGTCACATGAAGAACCTGGTCGAACGCGGATATATCTACATCGCCCAGCCGCCGTTGTATCGCCTCAAGACCGCCAAGAAGGAGGTCTACGCTTATTCCGACGAAGAGCGCGACCGCCTGCTTGACCAGAGCGGCCGCAAAGGCGTCTCGGTCCAACGTTACAAAGGTCTCGGCGAAATGAACCCGGACCAGTTGTGGAATACGACAATGAATGTTGACACGCGTACTTTGCTCTCGGTGACTCTTGAAGATGCCGCCAGCGCAGATCACATCTTCTCGATGCTGATGGGCGAGGAAGTCGAATCCCGCCGCAAATTCATCGAAGACAACGCTAAGTACGTGAAGAATCTGGATATATAGCTTGTAGGGGCGCAGCATGCTGCGCCCCTGCGAAGGCTAAGCATTCCTTATGGCTCGGTTGTCCCCGCCAGTGAAGTCGGGGAGACGACGTGTGTAGACAAATCAATGATGAGAATAATGCTACCTTAACATAGAGACACAAAATGGTACTTAACCGCGAAAATCTAATATCGGTCTATCTCGAAGAGGAGATGAAATCCTCCTACCTCGACTATTCCATGTCCGTCATCACATCGCGCGCACTGCCCGATGTCCGCGACGGCCTCAAACCATCCAATCGACGCATCCTGATTGCGATGAACGACCTCAACCTCGCCCCCGATCGCCCGCATCGTAAATGCGCCAAGATCTGCGGCGACACCTCGGGTAACTACCACCCGCACGGCGAACAGGTCGTCTATCCCACGCTGGTGCGCATGGCGCAGGATTTCAACATGCGTTATCCGCTCGTCGACGGCCAGGGCAACTTCGGCTCGGTCGACGGTGACGACGCCGCCGCCATGCGATACACCGAGGCTCGCCTCACACCGATCGCGATGGAGATGCTCGCCGATCTCGAAAAAGACACCGTCGATTTCATGCCCAACTACGACGAGACCCTGCAGGAACCGCGCGTATTACCCGCCAAGTTCCCGAACCTGCTCTGCAACGGTTCATCGGGTATCGCCGTCGGTATGGCGACAAATATCCCGCCGCACAACCTGCGCGAAATCGTCGATGCGTTGGTAGCAGTCATCGACAATCCGGCAATCGACAATGAAGTCCTTCTCAAGTACGTCTCCGGTCCCGATTTCCCGACCGGCGGCATCATCTACGGCCGCGACGGCATCCGCGATGCCTATCGCACCGGCCGCGGACGCATCAATGTCCGCGCCAAAGCCAATGTCGAAAAGCTCAAGAACGGCAAAGAACAAATCGTCGTTTCCGAAATTCCCTATCAGGTCAACAAATCGAACCTGATCGAGAAAATCGCCGACCTCGTCCGCAACAAAATCGTCGAAGACATCTCCGACCTGCGCGACGAATCCGATCGTGACGGCATGCGCATCGTCATCGAACTCAAGCGCGATGTCCAACCGCAGATCGTTCTTAACCAGCTCTTCAAGCACACTCAGATGCAAGCCACCTTCGGCGTGATCATGATCTCGCTCGTCGATGGCGCACCAAAAGTACTTCCGCTGCGCTCGATGCTCGAAGAGTTCATCAAGCACCGCCACGAAGTCGTTATCAGACGTGCCAAATTCGATCTCAAGAAAGCCGAAGACCGCGCCCACATCCTCGAAGGCTTGCGCATCGCGCTCGACCATATCGACGCCGTCATCGCGACGATCCGCGCTTCCAAGACCGTTCCGGAAGCCAAAGAAAACTTGATGTCGCGCTTCAAGCTTTCCGAGATTCAGGCGCAGGCAATTCTCGAAATGCGCCTCCAGCGCCTCACCGGTCTGGAACGCCAGAAGATCGAAGACGAATACCGCGACCTCATCCAGCAGATCGAATATCTCAAATCGGTCCTCGCCAGTCAGGATATGCGCATGCAGATCATCAAGACGGAACTGATTGAAATGAAGGACAAGTACGGCGACGAGCGCCGCACTGAAATCGTCGACGCCGAGGAAGAAATCTCCATCGAAGACCTCATCGCCGAAGAGGACATGGTCATCACCATCAGCCATCAGGGCTACATCAAGCGTCTCTCAACCTCCGCCTACCGCAAACAGAATCGCGGCGGCCGCGGTGTGAAGGGAATTGATGTCAAGGAAGAAGACTTCGTCGAGCATCTCTTCATCGCCTCGACGCACGACTACATTCTCTTCTTCTCGACCAAGGGCAAAGCCTATTGGATCAAGGTCCACGAGGTCCCGGTCGGCGGCAAGCTCGCCAAGGGCAAACCGGTCGTCAACATGGTTGACCTTTCCGAAGGCGAAAAGATCTGCGCCTTCCAGCCGGTTCGCAGTTTCGAAGAGGGCAAATTCGTCGTCATGGCTACCCGCAACGGCACCATCAAGAAAACCGATCTATCAGCCTTCTCGAATCCGCGCCGCGACGGCATCAAAGCTATCGACATTCCGGAAGACGACATCCTCATTGAGGTCGACATCTCCGACGGCAACCACGACATCATTCTCGCCACCCACGAAGGCCAGGCGATCCGCTTCGAGGAAAACAAGGTCCGCGCTATGGGCCGCACGGCATACGGCGTCAAGGGCATCGAACTCGAAAAGAAGGACTACGTCGTCGGCATGATCGTGGTCAAACGCGACACGTCGATACTCACCGTCTCCGAACTCGGCTTTGGCAAGCGCTCGGAAATCTCGGAATACCGTGTCACCAACCGTGGCGGCAAGGGCATCATCAACATGAAGACGACCGACAAAACCGGCAACGTAATCGCCGTCAAGGAAGTTGTTGATCAGGATGGTTTGATGATCATCACCGAGAAGGGCATTGTCATTCGTCAGGACATCAAGTCGATTCGCGTGATTGGCCGCGCCACGCAGGGCGTCAAGCTGATCAATCTCGAATCCGGCGACCGGGTCACTGATGTCGCCCGCATCATCGCCGAAGACGACGAAAACGGCAATGGCGACAACGGCGACCAAGCCGAACTGGAGATGTAGGCGATTTCGTATTCGGATGAGTTACGGAAGTTAGGTTCATTCGCTGATTTGCGGGCTGTGTCAAATCAGACCGGTTCTGTTTTACGCTCGGCGGAGTCACACCGTGTTGTTTGAGAGTACTGAGAACATCTGCACGACTACTGCATTGGGCAGTAGTCGAAATCTCAGAAGTGGAATTGACTCCACTAAAGACAGGCCAGGGAATTGCGACCCTGGTTGGTTTCCAGGAGACGGTACCGTCATTCTCGGCGGTGACACTGTGGATCGAGCACTGGCAAAATCACACCGAGTTTCTGCAGAATGGATCATTAACATTGCTCAAAATGAATTGAAAAGGACCACTGGTGGTTACTTGGTTGTCGGATGCCAACGAAGTCAAGGAGGTCTGCACTCAAAGAAACACGGAGCAGAAGCTAGAATCTTCCTCAATGACCAACAGCTCGATACGATAAGGCTGAAAGTGATCCCTGCAAACCACACCGACTATTTTCACCGATTGAACATTCAAGCACCTTCACAGGGTTGGCCGTGGCCGTTTTCAGCGTGCGGCACATTGTACGCATGGCCAATCGCCTCCCCGGTTCTGCTGAAGAGTTGTCTGCAAAAAGTGGTGATAGAGATTGACGGAAATGTCGGATGGGACATCGATTATGTTGGGTTAGTGCTAGTAACATCATCAAAAAAATTGAGCGAATTTGGAAAGAACATGATTTACTTACTGATCGGAGCTATTCTTTCGTACCTGGTCGCGCTAGTTACCCTTCTATGAGGGGCGGGAGTTCCGATAACACTCGAAGGGCACTGCAAAGATATGTCTGGTGAAGTCGATTTTGATCTCCTTGTGCTTGCAGCGGCCATAGAGCACTGGAACAGGGAGTACACTGGTGTCAGCTCTCAATTGATCGCTAGTCGACTGCAGGTTGAGAATGATTCAGTCCTTGATGCCTTCAAGCGCCTGGAGTCACGGGGCAATGGTAAATCTCAAGGCAACATCTTTTTTCCCTCTCAACAAATCCTCGACGACATTTACTACTCCAGTGATCTTCCGCGTAAGAACACTCCCGAATATAAAGCTCGGCTTCACAGAGGAGGGAACCAGGTAGAATTGTTCTACTTTGGTATTGGGGTTCTGGCAAAATACTTTGCCCAACCAGAACTGTATCGTGTCGAGGATAGCCTCTCAGGCGGCAAGATATCAGTTGGTGATGACGAGCGAATCACGGTCTCTTATTTATCAGTTCGATATGGAAAGCGAATTCTGAGTGACGGTGACACAGCAATTGCAGCGATCTTGAAGGATTTGAGTTGTATGGGTGACGATGAACAGCGCTATTGGCACTCTTTTGAACTCAGTAATCCCCAATTCCGCAGTTTCGATCGAGAATTTTACGCATTTATATCGAGGACATACGCTGGCGTTTGGATCGACACATCGAACCCTCTGCAAAGGATTAGTCAACTGCTCGAGTCTATTAACTCGAGTTGTACATACGGTAGTCTATTCACGAGAACTGAGAATCCGCATCTTAGTATCCCTGTTCTAAATACTCGCAAGAGCTTCTGTAGCTCGTGTCAGGAGCTGTTCAAGCTTGTCGGACCCGACAGTATTAGCCTTAAGAACCTGAAGAAGCTCATGGTTACTGACTACGGCTTTGAAGAAACTAGCTTTGTAAACTCGGATAGCGGCCGGCCAAAGAGTGGTCTGATGCTATTGTTGAGCCTAGAAAGTTCATTTTCCGATAGTATTGGACTCGTAGAAAAGATTGACGAGATCAGGAGCTTTCGAGTAGAAGGTGCCCATAAGATTGCAAGTGTGAACTACGAGTCAGATAATTATGTCGAGCGCTTCATCAAACTAGCTTCTGATCTTGCGACGTCATTACAGAATTTCTTAACTGCACTCGAATCAAAGAGACGACCGGCAATCTAGCTTGCCTGAATCAAAGCACAATTCGTCGGAGAGTATTAGCCTTGAATGCCACCCAACCCTTCCCCTCCCTCCACGCCTCCGGCTGCTTCATCATCCCCAATCCGTGGGATATCGGCTCGGCGAAGATTCTCCACCATCTCGGCTTCAAAGCCCTCGCCACAACCTCGGCCGGATTCGCCTTCTCCCGCGGCCTGCCCGATGAAGCAACGGCGCTGGCACTGACCGACGTGCTCGCCCACATCAAGGAAATCGTCGAGGCCACACCGCTTCCCGTCAACGCCGACTTTCAATCCGGCTATGCGGATGATCTGGAAACACTTGCCCGCAACGTCACACTCTGCGTCCAGACCGGCGTCGCTGGATTATCGATAGAAGACGCAACTGGCATCGACGCCTCGCCGCTCTATGACCGCGCCGTCGCCATCGAGCGCATCCGTACCGCCCGCAAAGCCATCGATGCCACCGGCACCGGCGTCCTGTTGACCGCCCGCTGCGAGGCTTTCCTCGTCGGCGATCCCGATGCCGAACGCATCGCTCTCGACCGATTGGTCGCCTTCGCCGAAGCCGGCGCCGACTGCCTCTATGCGCCCAGAGTCACCGATGCGGAGACGATCAGCCGAATCGTCAAAGCTGTCGCACCCAAACCAGTCAATGTGCTCATGGTAACACCCGTGCCCGGCCTGACATTTTCCCGCCTTGCCGATCTCGGAGTCCGCCGTATCTCGGTCGGCTCCGCATTATCGCGAGTCGCCCTGGGCGCATTCATTCGCGCAGCAACCGACATCCTCAAAACCGGCACATTCGACTCCCTCGCCGATTCCGCCCCCTTCAAGGACCTCAACGACATCTTTAACCACTCGTAGGGCAGGTCTCCTAATCGGAAGTTGACGGGATTTAGAGGCTATTTGCCGGAGACCTGCCACTTCAGAATTAAAGTCGGAAAACATTTGGCAGGTCTCTTCTGCGTTCACAATTCATTGTATTCGTGAGATGAATCGAGACCTGCCCTACAACTGATTCCTCCCCCTTGACACCCCGTCCAAAAACACATTAAATTTCCCCCATGAAACCGACACCCCTCATCGAAGCCGACCCCGTGCATGTCGCCTCGGTCAGCGCCATCATCAAATCACTCTATGATTCGATTTCTTTCAAGAAGGGCGATACTGCCGACTGGAAGAAAATGCGCTCTCTCTTCATTCCCGATGGTCGTCTGCTGATTCCCAAACGAGCCACCACCGACTCGATTTCGCTCACGACCGAGCAATTCGTCGAACGCGGCAAAATCGTATTCGCCAACGAGACCTTCGCCGGCAAGGGCTTCCGCGAAACCGAAATTGCCCGCCGCGAGGAAGCTTTCGGCTTCATCCGTCACATCTTCAGTGCCTACGAGGCCGTCCTTTCCGACATCGACGACATCGTCATCGGCCGCGGTATCAACAGCATCCAGCTTCTCTGGGAAAGCGACCGCTGGTGGATTGTCTCGATGGTCTGGGATGACGAACGCCCCGACAATCCGATGCCCGACTGGGCAACTCCGTGATTCACTCGCTCTTCATACTCTATGTTTCCGACCAAGAGAAGAGCACCCAATTCTATTCTCGCGTTCTTGATCGCGCGCCCGATCTCCACGTCCCCGGAATGACCGAATTCAAATTGAATGACGGCAGTACTCTTGGCTTGATGCCCACTGCCGGAATCAAACGGCTTCTTGGCGACCGGCTGCCTAATCCAGCCGATGCTTCCGGCATCCCGCGAGCCGAGCTTTATCTCATCTTACCTGGCGCCGATTCTTTTCATCAACGTGCACTTTCCGAAGGAGCGAAAGAACTAAGTCCAATGCAACTCCGCCCCTGGGGTGATCGCGCTGCCTATTGCCTCGACCCCGATGGTCACGTGCTCGCCTTCTGTGAAGTTCCGGCCAATACTCTGTAAACGATCGCTTGCGCCGAAACAAACTATCCTAAGCCGACATCGTATTCCTTTTCAAATGAATGAGATTCTGATCAGCCGGTTGCTCGCTCAACGGAAGAAACTCCTCGCGTTTATTCGCAAGAAAGTCGCCGACCCGGACACTGCCGAAGATATCCTGCAGGACAGCCTCGCCAAAGCGCTGAAATCTGCCGGCGAAATCCGCGATGACGAACGGTTCATCTCGTGGTTCTACACGATCCTGAATAACGCCATTATCGACTTCTATCGCCACCGCGCCGTTGAAGCTCGGCACATCGAGACTTCGGATTATCAACTCGACTCGCACGCCGCACCTGATCAAAGTGAGGAAAGCGAACTTTGTGAGTGCTTTCGTGATCTTCTTCCTGCACTGAAACCCGAATACGCAGAACTCATTGAGAAGCTCGAACTTGCTGATGGCGACCCCGCGACTCTCGCAGGTGAGCTGGGGACCAATGTCAACAATCTCAAGGTCCGTCGCCATCGCGCCAGGCAGGCCCTGCGCGAGCGTCTCGAGGAAACCTGCCGCACCTGTGCCAAACACGGCTGTCTCGATTGTACCTGTTCGCGCAATTAGGGCGATTACCGGGGAGATCATAATTCCACGAGATACCGGAATTACGGTGTAACCTTTTCACCGGTTCCCGTCTCAACTTGTGCGGTCAAGAATCCTGATCGCATGAAGCTGTAAACTCAAGACGGAGGTACTCATATGAATCACGCAATGCATCACGGACACCAGATGTCAACACCCGTGTCGCTGAATCGACTCGCCTTAAGCGCCACCATTCACTGTTTAACCGGTTGTGCGATCGGTGAAATCCTGGGAATGCTGATCGGTATGTCCCTCGGCTGGGACACCTGGTCGACAATAGCCCTTTCGGTCGCTCTTGCCTTCTTCTTTGGTTACGGCCTTACCCTGATACCGCTGTTGCGTTCCGGCATGGCAGTCGGATCGGCTCTGCTTCTCGCGTTAGCATCCGATACGGTGTCGATCACCATCATGGAAATCATCGACAATGCCGTAATGCTGATCATTCCCGGCGCCATGACCGCTGGACCACTTTCCGGACTCTTCTGGGCAAGTATGACCGCCTCGCTTCTTCTCGCCGGTGCTGCGGCCTATCCGGTAAATCGCTGGCTCATCAAGCGTGGGCGCGGCCATGCAGTTGTCCACTCGGCTCACACCCACCACTAGAATTCCTTCCGGTGGCGCCCCACCTTGGGCGCCATCCGCAGAAATCATCGAATATTCTATAGACAAACTGCCGGGTGGTTCGTTTTACCTGTGGAAGGAGTCTTATATGATTCAAGTCGCTTACAGGGTGGCGGCTATTATGATCTTCGGCTTGCTCTTTCTCCAGTGCTCCGATCCACCCAACACGCAGGAAATCTTTTACACCGACCTCGGCACAACCTTTGAACTCGCAGTCCAGCAGACAGCAATCATCAAAGAAGCCGATCTCAGCATCAGCATGTCCACCATGCTCAACGACACCCGCTGCCACGGCCAGCTTGACTGCATTGCCCCCGGCTTCGTCGAAATAGAACTCTACGTAAACTCCGGGTCGGCCGGCGGTACACATTTGACATTGGGCAAATATGGTCTCTCCTGGACCGGCGAATCAAGCGCCCTCGCAGAAACGTGGAACGGCTACGACTTTGAGCTTCACGCGGTACGACCCGATCCTTACGAGTTCGTCTTGTACAAATCCACCACCCCACCATTACCGCCCTGGCGAATCACGTTGCGAGTTGTCGAGGAATCGCCAAAACCCGCTCTGGTAGAACCGGTGACACCCGTTTCGATACTCCCAACTCTATTAACTCTCGATCCGTTTGACCTCGATAGCGTCGCAATCGTAGCCGACACGCTGTTTGTCCACCTCGCTCACGGTGGCGGCTGCAAGAACCATTACTACTTCATGTACATGTCCCCCGGTGAATTCGCCGAATCAAATCCGGTACAGGCCAGCCTCTATCTGCGTCACGACGATAACGATGACGCCTGCCGCAAAGACTGTCAGGACGAGCGCTGCTGGGTTACAACTACTCTGCGATTTGACTTGAATCCCATCAAGGCCTTGCATCAGGCAGCCTATGGAACACCCGGACCAATTCTATTGAATGTCTACGACTATTTCACCGTGACCCCGGGCGAAAAGATGCAAGTGCTGTACAGTCCTTAGCCCTCTTACTGACACTTCAAGAGGACCTAGTGCGAGATTCCTGCTTGCGTTAAAGTTGCCAACATCGCAATAATACACGCATGGAACTAAAGAACTGCACCGTTCTCGTGACCGGCGCCGCCGGCTTCATCGGCAGCCACTTAGTTGAAGAGCTCCTTGCCAAAAGCACTCGTGTTCGCGCCTTCATTCGTTACAACTCGCGCTCCGATCGCGGCTGGCTGGAGACTCTGCCGACAAAGACTACCGAACAAATCGAGATCATTGCCGGAGATATCAAGGATTCCGATGCCGTCCGCAACTCGGTAAAAGGCTGTGATGTCATATTCCACTTGGCAGCATTGATTGGAATTCCATACTCGTACATCCACCCGCGCAACTATGTCGATACCAATGTCATCGGTACAACCAATGTCTTGACAGCCGCACTTGATCTTGGTGTTAAACGTGTCGTCCATATCTCGACCTCCGAAGTCTATGGCACGGCCCAATACGTTCCAATCGATGAAACGCACCCTAAGGTCGGCCAGTCGCCTTATTCTGCTTCGAAGTTGTCTGCGGACTTGTTGGCAGATTCCTTCCAGCGCAGCTTCGGCCTGCCGGTCGTTACAATTCGTCCATTCAATACCTATGGACCGCGCCAATCACAACGCGCCGTGATTCCGACAATCATTGCCCAATTGCTCGCCGGAAACGAGCTCAAGCTCGGCGCTACGACACCGACACGCGATTTCACCTTTGTAACCGACACCGCCGCCGGAATGATTCGCGGCGCTGAAGTCGACCAGGCTGTCGGCACGACTCTCAACCTTGGCACCGGGAACGAGATTTCCATCGGTGATCTGGCGCAATTGATCGCCAAACTAATGGGAGTTGATCTGAAGCTGCATCGTGATTCCACTCGTCTCCGTCCGGGGGATTCCGAAGTGGAACGATTGCTCTCCAACAACGCTCTGGCTCAAAGTGTATTAAACTGGAAGCCCAAAATCGGTCTTGAAGCCGGGCTTAAGCAAACAATTGATTGGTTCAAAGACGCTCCGCCTTCCCGGCGCGCCGGAGAATATGTCCGTTGAATTCGACTGCACCATTACGACAACTGCATCCCGCGATATCAAGACGAGGTCGTTTGCTGTCGATATGAAAATAGAACATTTTGCGAGAGGATAAATTCTTATGAGATATTTGGTTACCGGCGGCGCCGGCTTCATCGGCTCGAACATCGCGAAGGCGCTGGTTCATCACGGCGACAAGGTGAGAATTCTCGACAATTTCTCCACCGGCCGTCGCCAGAACCTGAAAGAGATCGAGAACGACGTTGAAGTCATCGATGGCGACATTTGCGACTTCTGGGTTGCACTCGATGCCTGCCGGGATATCGATTTCGTACTTCATCAGGCGGCTCTCCCTTCGGTAAATCGCTCGGTCGAGAATCCGCTGACGGCGAACCACACTAATATCACCGGTACTTTAAACATGCTCGAGTGCGCCCGCCGCAACGGCGTCAAGCGTTTCCTCTTTGCATCATCGTCATCAGTCTATGGCGACACCCCGACCTTGCCCAAGAAAGAGGATATGCTTCCCGCACCAATGTCACCCTATGCTGTAAACAAGATCACCGGTGAATACTACCTTGGCGTCTATTCTGATTTGTATCACATGCCCTGCGTGGCGTTTCGTTATTTCAACGTTTTTGGCCCTAACCAGGACCCCAATTCCCACTACGCGGCCGTCATTCCCAAGTTTATCAATGCCCTCCTGGCTGATGAACAGCCGACTATCTTCGGCGACGGACTTCAGTCGCGCGATTTTACCTACATCGACAATGTTGTTAATGGCATTATTCACGCCTGTGAAATGAAGAACATTGTCCCCGGCGTCTACAACCTCGCCTGCGGCGGTCAGTACACCCTCAATGAATTGTTGAAAGTTCTCAACGAACTGATCGGTAAAAATATCAAGGCCCGATTTGAAGACGCACGCCCCGGCGACATCAAACATTCCTTCGCCGATGTGTCCAAAGTTGAACGCGTCTTGGGCATCAGACCGACGATCGATTTTCGCGACGGACTGGAGAAAACTATCGCATTCTACAAACGTGAGGCATTGCTGAAGAGCCGTGTCTAATCACACTGTTCCCGAAGGGCCCGGTCCCGGCCGCTCAATTGCCATTCCTTGGTGGCAACTCGCCGTCATTGGTGCCGTCATTCTTCTCATGTACCTGCCGATTCTCATCGGTCTCGCCGGCGACTGGTACAATGACGACAATTACTCCCACGGCTTTCTCATCATCCCCATCAGCATCTGGCTGGTTTGGCGAAAGCGGGAAATCCTTCGCACAATCCCCTTGGAATCGAGCAAATGGGGCATTCCCGTCATTCTCGCATCTCTGCTTGTATTCATTCTTGGAACTGCAGGAATGGAGTATTTCACTGCGCGAGTTTCGATGGTGAGCCTGATGTTTGGCGTGACTCTTTATCTGGCGGGTTATCGCTTCGCCCGTGAAATCTGGTTTGCTTTCTTCTTCCTGCTGTTCATGATTCCGGCTCCCTACATTATCTACTACAGCGCGACATTTCCTCTGCAGATGCTCGGCTCCAAAATCGCCGCGTTTCTGCTTAGCATCGTCGGCATCCCTCATCTGCGACAAGGAAATGTCATTCATCTTCCCGACAATTATTCGCTCGAGGTTGCCGAGGCCTGCTCCGGACTGCGCTCACTCGTTACGTTGCTGGCGCTTGGTGCACTGTTGGCTTACTTGACACAGACATCCAAGTGGAAGGGCGTCACCCTGTTTCTCGCGACGGTGCCGATTGCCATTGCCGCCAATATCTTTCGAATTTGCGTAACTGCCGTCGGCGCCTATGGCATTTCCCGCGCCGTTGCCGAAGAGTTCATTCACGAGCTCTCCGGCACTATCGTCTTCATGTTCAGCCTTGTTTGTCTCTTGATTCTCTCCAATGTGCTGAAGATCGGTGAAAAGAAGATCGAAGGCGAGGAGAAAAGCCCGTGAAGAAATTCCTGATTATCCTTCTCCTGCTCATTCCTTTTGGCGCGATGGCGACTGTCCTCCGCTATATTGCCGTCGAACCTGACCAGCCCTCGCGTCTGAACGAAATGCCGGTGGAGATCGACGGCTGGAAAGCTGTTGTCTTTCCGGTCGGTGAGGCTACCGCCGCTGTTCTGCAGGCCACCGAGATTCTTCTGCGCGGATATTCCGACTCCAGCGGGAATTATGTGGGCCTCTACATCGCCTACTTTCAAGATCAAAAATACGGCTCACAGATCCACTCGCCGCGTCACTGTCTGCCCGGCGGTGGCTGGGTTCTGACTGGAATCGAGCACGTTCCCTTCAGCATCGGCGAACGGGACATCACCGTCAATCGCATGACTATTGCGAAACGTTCGCGCGTCGACCAGATGTTCTACTGGTTCCATACCCGCTCCGGCGACCTCACGTCGGAATACTCGCTTAAGTTCGATCTCGTGCGCAATTCTCTCTTGTTATCTCCTACTGATGCCGCTATCATTCGCCTGACTGTCGCACAAGGTGACAGGACGGCCGATGAATGCCAACAACTGGCGGAAAGATTCATGACAACGATTCTGCCTGAAGTCCGCAAGGCATTACCGTTCGGTACACTGTAGATTTCGCTGCCAAAGTGAGAGCCCGGGCAATTCTATGATGATGCGCGCGATTATCACGCTTATGCGCCCCGAACAGTGGGTTAAGAATCTCATTATCTTCGGCGCACTGATCTTCGCCCGCCGTTTCACCAATGCACCGGATGTGCTCCACTCACTGCTGGCCTTCGGCATTCTCTGCCTGCTCTCGTCCGCCGTCTACATTGTCAACGACATCCACGACCGCGAACAAGACAGCCTTCACCCAACTAAGAAGTCCCGTCCGCTCGCTTCCGGTGCGCTTTCTCCTGTCACCGCACGAATCCTCGCCGTCATGCTCATACTTGCAGGCATGGGCGCATCATTCCTGCTCCCGCGCGAGTTCCTCTATATTGCCGTGATCTTTGTCGCTTTCAATATTCTCTACACCGCTTTGCTCAAGAGTATCGTCATCATTGATGTCATGTCGATTGCGGTCTCGTTCGTCTTGCGAGCCGTCGCCGGTTCGTATGCGATCTCCGTGGAGACGTCTCCCTGGCTGATTGCCTGCACCTTTCTCCTGGCGCTCTTCCTCGGATTCGGCAAACGTCGCCACGAACTGATCATCCTCAAGGACCAGGCCGTCGAGCATCGCGTCTCACTCAAAAAGTACTCTCCGTATTTTCTTGATCAGCTTATTGGTGTCGTAACAGCTTCCACTGTCGTCGCCTATACTTTCTATACTCTTTCTCCCGAGATTCAGGAGAAGCTGGCCGTCCAACACCTCGAGTTGACCATACCGTTCGTCCTCTACGGAATATTCCGCTATCTCTATTTGATTCATCAAGAAGAACGCGGCGGTTCGCCGGCGCAGCTTCTCCTCACCGATATGCCGATCCTGATCAATATTGTCTTGTGGTTTCTCTCTGTGATGGCGATATTCTGGTTCACAGGGGGACAACAATAACCTGTATTTTGACTGTCATCACGAGGGTGAGATAATATGACACGTTTTCCAAGACTTTACCCGGCTGTTGCCCTGCTCATATCAGCGCTGATTCTCTCCGCTTGCTCTTCGTCTTCAACTCCCAAGGATCCTATGGACGCTATGCGCGTTCTGCTCCCTGGTCGCACTGCTTTAAGCGGTTTCACCTTGAAGGATTCTGCCGTCGTCTATGAGCGCAATACCGTTTGGGACTACCTCGGGCAGTATGCAGAAATTCATCTGAACAATGGATTCGATAAGCTGTCCACAGGGACCTACAACTCTGCCGACAACTCGAAATCGCTCAAGGTTGATCTGATGTTGTTTCAGGAACCGATAAATGCCTTCACCATGTACGCCCTGCGGCGGAACCCCGCCAGCAGGTTCCTTGACATTCCCGAGGATGCCTACATTCTCGGTGATACATTGGCATTTCTCAAAGGGATGTACATTGGCCGGATTCAGCGTACCGGCGATGTCACCGATGACGATCTCAGGAAAACCGCCAAGCTCGTGATTGATAAGATCACCGACACACTATCCGCCATTCCAAAACAGATTGCGCTGTTTCCTGCTGAAGGCCGGGTTGCGCATTCGGAGTTGAAAATGCCGCGGACTCAGGATCGATTCGATGAAACCCCGGAATTCTTTGGTTGCCAATATCTTGTAAGTGCCGATACTGTGACGCTTTACTTCATGCTCAACTCCAAGATTGGCATTTCCATCGCAACCGAGTCATTCCTTGGCAAGGAAGGCAAGATTGATGAGTGGCTTATGGAAGGCCCGTTTCAATCATTGACCGGCACCCACCCCGGTCATGGTCCGGTGTACTGTGCACAACGGGGTGAAACCTTGGTCGCGGTGACAGGCTATTCCGATGTACAAAACGCAAAGGCTCTGGCCGAACGATTCTACCAAAGCGTAGCTCAATAGCCGAATGACCGCCCCCTGGATTTCCGCACCCGAATAGTGCCGGAGTTGCGAAATCTCGGCTCTACTTCCAAAATGAATCGAGGTCGATTGCCCCTTTCCGCGATCGACAAGATTCCATGCTTACTTTCTTCTGCTTATGACTTTAAGTAGTTGCTAAAACCAGCCAATTACTTAAATTAGGCATGACCCTACTGGCCGATAGGGAGAGACCATTGCTTTTACGTATCTTGCTGATTATAGCATCGGCGGTTGGGCTTTTACATCCTTCACTATTCGCGCGGATTCTTCAGGTCCCCGTCGCCTATCCGACCATCCAGGGTGCGATTAACATCTCCACCACCGGAGATACAGTCCTTGTTTCTCCCGGCGTCTATTTTGAGAATATCAACTTCCGCGGCAAGAGAATTACCGTCGCATCGCAATACATACTGGCCGCAAATTCCGATATCATCAATCAAACCATTATCGATGGCAGTCAACCCACTAATTCGGACTCCGGCTCCGTAGTGCGTATCATCTCCGGCGAGGATTCACTTGCCGCTTTGTTCGGATTTACCATTCGCAATGGCATTGGGACGCTGATCCCCGGCAGTTTTGCCGGCGGCGGCATCCTCGTCAGCAACTCCAGCAACCCGAGAATTCGCTTCAACATCATTCGCCATAACAGCGCCTTGGTCGGTGCCGGTATCGCGGTCAAGAACTCCCGTCCGATCATCGAATACAATGCTCTCACCCAGAATTCTTCCCGCGACGGCGGTGGCCTGTGGCTTGAGAGTTCGTGGATTCAGGTCAATCACAACGTGATACATTCCAATACTGCCGAGCGCAATGGCGGTGCAATCTTCATTCAGGACTCATACGCCATCTTCGCCAACAACAGCATAACCAACAACTCGTCGCCGCTTTGCGGCGGAATTTACTGCAACGGCGGTCTCTGGGAGATCATCAACTGCAACTTCTATCAGAATCAAATCGTCAATTTCAACAGCTGCGGAGATTCGTCTCTCGGCGACAATAGCAAATCCCGGAATTACAATCTTGATTCAGCCGATATCTACAACAACATCATGGTGAGCCCGCTGTATACCAGCCCCTCAACATTCGATTTCCGTCTGCGTTGCGACTCGCGGCTGATTGATGCCGGCACCGAAATCCCCTACACCTATCCGCAAGGCGGTTCCCGCGAGGATATCGGCATGTTCGAATATCAGTACCGTATTGGTGACCCGACGCTGGACGGCAAAGTCAACCTCTCCGACGCGATCGCCCTGGTCAACGTGATCTTTCTTGGCACCCCGCTGGAATGCCCGCTCTACATGTATGATTGTGATTGCAGCCGTCGCATAAACGTTGGCGACTTGGTGGCTCTGATTAACTATTGGGCAGGTTTCAGTTCAGTCCCTTCCTGTTTATTCACTCCGACACCCGTCAATTAACACCAACAAAAACCCCTTGCCGGCTTCCGCACAACAAGGGGAACTATCATTTGGCTTCTGTCAATGCTGCCTTGCGTGGACTATCTCCGTTGAAACAACCCGGCCAGTTGATTGATCGTGCCGCCCATCACGACCATCCACTTGTCGCCCGACTTGCGCACTGATACGACATCCGTCGAGGATTCAGCATCCGTCGCCTGTAGCTTCATATGAAACACATGATGACGCAACTCTTTCCCCTCGTCAACTGATCCAACAAACTGGATTTCGGCTCCGGCAATCATCATGGAAATCTGCGGCGCCAGACTGGTAATCCAGTTCATGGTGCTGGCGTAAAACTGCAGCGAGTCCTTCGCGATGATACCATCCCAATCAGTGGCGCCTTCAAAAAACGGCAGAAGTGGATCCGCCGGATTGCCGGCATCCTTGATGTTGGACAGCAGCGGAGCAATCGTTCCCTTGAACTTGCCCAATTCCGCCGGATGCACCGTCAGCCCGCAAGCCTTCCAGTCAGCAGCCCGTGCTGCATCAAAGTATTCCTTTACTATCTGCTGGGAATTATCGCTCGATGTCTGACCGCAAGCGATGCCGGCGACCAATCCAAATACCAACAGTGCGCCGAGCAGTCTCTTGCCCCAAGACCGATGAGCTTTTAAGAATGTCACAAGTACTCCTTATTGAGTTGATTAACGTGGATTCAGGGGAGAGAATATATGAATAATTCTGGCTTGCGTAACTGGAATATCGCCCGAAGCGACAATTTCCTCGCTGATTGCGGCTCCAGTCAATGCCGGATACCTGGCAATTCTCGGTATTGTCTGTCTATTTTCCGCGGTTACGTCCGTCGATGTTACTTCTCTTTGACATCCGCCAGCAACTTGTCAATGATCTGCAAGGTGTCTACACCATCTGCTTCAGCATTGAACGATGTTACAATGCGGTGCCGCAAAACCGGCTTGGCAACAAACTGAACATCCTCAATCGACGGAGTATATCGGCCGCTTAAAATTGCATTCGTCTTGGCGCCAAGAATCAAATACTGCGATGCCCGCGGTCCCGCACCCCAGGTCACCCAGTTGGCTATGTAATCACGTACCTGGCCTTCGGTCCGGCGCGTAGCCCGCACCAACTTAATTGCATAATCGATGACATGATCCGATACCGGCACCTTCCGCACCAGTTGCTGCAATTGCTGAATTTCCGCCCCGCTCATGATCTTGCCGAGATCCTGACGCATCACCGCCGTCGTCGATTTAACAATCGCATGTTCTTCTTCATACGAAGGGTAATCAACATGAATGTTGAACATGAAACGGTCGAGCTGGGCTTCCGGTAGAGGATAGGTTCCTTCCTGCTCGATCGGGTTCTGGGTTGCAAGCACAAAAAACGGCTCGTCCAACTTGAACGTTTGTCCCGATGCCGTAACTTCGTGCTCTTGCATCGCCTGAAGTAAGGCCGCCTGCGTTTTTGGCGGGGTACGGTTCACTTCATCGGCCAGGACGATATTTGCAAAAACCGGTCCTTTCACGAACTTGAACTCACGTTGACCGGTCGACTTGTTTTCCTCGAGAATTTCTGTTCCGGTTATGTCGGAAGGCATTAAATCCGGCGTGAATTGAATTCGTGAAAACTTCAGATCAAGTACACGCGCCAATGTCGAAATCAGAAGTGTCTTGGCCAGTCCCGGTACTCCAACTAGTAAACAGTGCCCGTTGGAAAGCAAAGCGATCAACAACTCATCGACGACCCGATCCTGCCCGATGATGACCTTGCCAATTTCAGCCTTGATTCGTGTCCGCGCGTCCTTGAGCTTCTCGACTGCCTGTAAATCCGCGGACTCTTTGATCTGATCTGCCATCTATTCCTCCGAACATGGTCGACAATATCTGGGACTGGGGTATATCTTGGCGCCCGCTTTCGCAATGCAAAAAAACGGGAATCCTGTCCTGCAAGTCGCAAGCGCCATAACCGCTTATACGGATAAAGCGCTCTTCAGACTAATATGTTTTCAGCTATTTAGGATAATTGACTGCCGTGGTTTTGTCAACCTGGCGTGTGGTAATCACGTCGTCTCGGGAAATCTGAATCGAATAACTCGAATTGCCGTCAGTAATGATCGGTTCGGAGAAATGCAGCTTCAACTCACCCGGAAACGCCGACCCAACAGCGTTAACCAGTGTAATGAATCCCGACTGGCCGCCATTGAGCTCATGATTGGGAATGCGCGTTAAGGTCAGAACCGTATCGCCCGGCCCGCTCAAGTAGTAGATCCCGTTGATCCGATAACAATCCGCCAGCCCGAGCACCTGACACACCTTCTTCCAACGTACAACCTCGATACCCAGTGCTACACTGTCGGCCGTGAATGGCACCATTTGCGAAGTCTCCAGATTATTCTGGTCTGCCGACCGCACAATCAAACGCGGCTGCTTCAGCTCTTCGTAAACGAAATTGATGTAGGCCTCGGGTGGATTGTCACCAAATGGAGTGAACCGGCTCACCTCCGCATTGAACCAGTAACAGCCCTGGGCAAGCACAATGAAGAAAATCCCGGCTGCCGAAAGAATCCACGGCCGCGCCGAACGCTTGCTGCGAAAATAGACCGATGTAGTAATGTTGTCTTTGAGCCGACGCGCTATCGAAACAAACACAAACAGCAGACATGCAAGCCCGCTGAAGAACAAAACCGTTCCGGCTACCAAAAAGAATGTGCCCAAAGTGAGTCCGCCTTATCGAAATCTAAACAATCTCAAGTCAAGCTCTTGTGGATAACCATTAAATCGTACTGTTAAGCATAGACCGTACTATGTTATCAATCAATAGGTTACAACAATCTCCACATTGTTGTCCGAGTTATCCACAAAGGCACACTGTTACAGCTCGATTAGAACTGTGGTTTCTTCTCAACAATCTTATTATCGGGTTTTTGTTCGAATTCTTTTAGGCCTTTCATCTGACACGAACCGTGAAATATCGCGCCTTGCTCAATCACGATGCTCTTTGTCACTAAGTCGCCTACTACCTTGGCTTTAGCCTGCATTTCAGTCTTTTCTGACGAATGGATGTTGCCGACGACGGTCCCAGCTACTACCACGATCTTGGCCTCGATATCGGCCTCAACTTCACCGGTTGCCCCGATTTGTACCGTCTCGTCGGAGACAACTTTGCCCTTCACTTTTCCGTCGACGCGAAGCGTACCCTTGACTTCCATGGTGCCGGTGAAAACACTATCTTTTCCGATGATGGTGCTTAAATTCTCTGCCATCGCATCTTCTCCTTTAATGAGATTGGGAATTATTGTCTTTGCCATAATATTCTTCCGGATCCACTGGTAGACCGTCAACGCGAACCTCGTAGTGAACATGTGGCGCCGTACTGACGCCCGTGCTCCCTGACAACGCAATTGTCTGGCCGTAACGAACTAATTGCCCGGTCGCTACCAGTAATGTGTCATTGTGTCCATACATTGTTTCGACATTATTCAAATGTTTCAGCACTACCTTCCAGCCAAAAGCGTCATCCCAACCGGCAAAAGCTACTTCGCCATCTGCTGTTGCGATCACTCGCGTCCCCCGCTTGACTGCCAGGTCAATGCCGAGATGTCGCGTCTTGGGGTTATCCGCCGTCGGCCGAAACGTTCGCGAGACAAATCCCTGTACCGGCAGCCCCTTGGGCGTGCCCACAGGTCCTTGGAAGGTTTCTGTCTGCTCTGTTATCAGAGCCGGCTCCTGCGAAACTGCCGTCGATTCAATGGAAGTGAGACCTTCCGCGGGTGTCTCCATTCCATACTGTGCAAGATCGATTCCCGCCAGAGTCGCTACTTGACCTAGCATATTGCGGTACGCCTGCAAATTGCTTTCAAGCAGCACGATCTTGGAATTCAAACGGCGTAGTTCCTCGTTCTCCTGTACTAATTCCTCCCGCTCGTTAGAATGGACAACCAATCGCGCATATGTAAACGTGCCGATGATCGAAACAATTATCAGCAGTGCAATTACTCCAATAACAACATAATAAAGCAGACGCGAAAACTTGATCGTGACCGGCTGCTTGCCGGTCTCGAATATCAACATCAATGTGATTTGCTGCCCGAGACTTGACATTTATAGTTCTACCCCCAACAACTCCAGAATGCGCGTTAAATCCGAATCTCCGTAAAATTGTATCGAAATTTTTCCGCGTTTGAGTCCGCGTTGTATCGTCACAGCCGTCCCCAACCGTCGTTTTAGCGCCGTCTCTGCCTGCGAAATCTCAACCGGACGCGTCTTCAGTTTCAAACTTCGACCGCGCTTCTTGCGCTGCCCGCCGTAGATTATCTCCTCGATCGCCCGTACCGTAAGGTCCTCGGCAATGATCTTGCGCGCCAGCTCCAATTGCTCTTTTTCGTTTTCCAGCGCCAGTATTGCCCGCGCGTGACCTTCCTTCAATTGCCCCGCCGCGATCTTCTCTTTGACCTCTGCCGGCAGATTCAAGAGCCGAAGCGTATTCGCCACCGACGAACGGTCTTTGCCGACTCGCGTCGACAACTCCGACTGCGTCAGATTGAATTCACTTACCAGTCGCTGATAACCTTCCGCCAATTCCAGCGGATTGAGGTCGTCACGCTGCAAGTTCTCCACAATCGATATCTCGAGCATGTCGCGATCGCTCAAATCCTCGACTACCCGTGCCGGCACTTCCGCCAATCCCAATCTTTCGGCCGCACGGAAACGCCGTTCGCCGGCAACTATCTGGAACTTGCCATTGACCTGGCGCACTAAAATCGGTTGTAACACGCCTTTCTGCGCGATAGAATCCGCCAACTGGCTCAACTTCTCTTCCGCGAAGAATTTTCTCGGCTGATTCGGGTTGGCAATCAGCTGGTCGAGCGCTACCATCAAAAATCTATCACCGTGCTCCTGCTCAACTGCAATTTCCGTCACTACCGGAGCGGTCGGGGTCGTGGGGATCAAAGCCGACAGGCCTTTTCCCAGCACTGGTTTCTTCATATCCGTAGAACCTCCTCCGTCAGCGAGATATAGTTTTCCGCACCGGTCGAACCAATATCGTAAAGGATGATCGGTTTACCGAATGAGGGCGCCTCGCCCAGGCGGACATTGCGGTTAATTATCGTCGTGAAAACTTTGTCTTTGAAATGATTGCGTGTCTCTTCCATCACCTGCCGCGCCAGATTCAAGCGCGGATCGAACATGGTGATCAGGATTCCCCCGATCGTCAACTTCTGGTTCAGGCCTTGCTGCACCAGTCCAATTGTGTTGATCAACTGGCTCAAGCCCTCGAGCGCATAATACTCCGCTTGAATCGGAATCAGCAAATGATCCGCCGCCACCAACGCATTTAACGTTAGGAGTCCTAATGATGGTGGGCAGTCGATGACAATGTAGTCATAGTAGTCCCTGATCGCCGCCAGCTTGTCGCGCAGTATCGTCTCGCGATTATTGCGCTCAACCATCTCCAGTTCTGCGGCCACCAGATTGATGTTGGCGGGAATGATGTCCAGATACTTGATGTTGGTCTTGAGTACGACTTCTTCAACACTCTTGCTGTCGCTCAACATATCATAGACCGACATGGCAAGATTCTTCTTGTCGATCCCCATCCCCGATGTCGCATTCGACTGTGGGTCAAGATCAACAAGCAAGGTCGACTTCTCGGCGATGGCAATGCAGGCGGAAAGATTGATGGCAGTGGTGGTCTTGCCCACTCCGCCTTTTTGATTTACTACTGCGAATATCTTGGCCAGAAATCCCTCCTGATTGCGCGAATCCGTTCGTGACGCTAATCTATGATTCCGCCGACATTTCGCAATAAAAACTTCGGTAAATGCGTTATTTGATTAGGTTTTTTTTAGAATCAGAAGGTTTGAAATACGCCCGGCGGACGAGCTCTGATACTGGTGGACCGCCTCACAGGCGTATCCAGTCCCTTCAGTCCAGATACCTTCATTCCCGATGCGTGGCAGAACAAGCCTACCGCCTGGCTTCAAATGCGGCAACGCCAGCTTCTCAATCAATTCCAGCGACCCAAAAGCCTTGGCAATCGAATAGTCACACCCAACCACTGGTATCTTCTCGACCCGCTCCGAGACAAATGTGCAATCCGTCAAGCCGATTTTGCGAGCGGCCGACTTCTGAAACTCGATTTTGCGATGGTTCGAATCCACTGTACAAATGCGTAAATCGGGGCGTACGATCTTGTGAATAATCCAGGGGAATCCCGCACCCGACCCAATATCCAGCACGAACGCTCGCTCGGAATAGCCAATCAACGGGATCATCGCCAGCGAATCGTAAATCATATCGTTGACTGCCGCTTCAGTCTTTTTGCGTGATACGAGATTTACATGGAGGTTAACTTCGAGGAGATATTCACGAAATGAAGTGATTCTTGACTCAATATTAAGGCGGTCTAGCGAAAGAGAGCCTAATAGGGTAAGGTACGAGCTCTGGTCATCCATTAATTTGTTTCACGTGAAACACTGCTGGCGTAATGACGCTTTAAGTGAATCATCAACACAGTGATATCGGAGAAAGTGATTCCATTCAAACGCGATGCTTGCCCCAGATTTATCGGACGATACTGCTGCAAAACCGCAATCGCTTCTTTTTTCAGCCCCGAAAGCGCACCAAGATCAAAATCGTCAGGGATCTTCCGCGACTCCAATTGCCGGAACCGATCAATCTCGCGCTGCTGCTTCTCCATATATCCGGCATACTTGATCAGAATCTCCAGGCGCTCGCCAAGTCGCTCCGGAAATAGGGCACATTCCTCGTCAACAGACGCAAGATGCCGATAAGTCACCTTCGGCCGCTTCAGAAGAACGCCCATCGGCAGTTTGTCACCATTTGCATCCGGATCTACCAGCGAAGCCATAATCGATGTCTTATGCAAACGCTTGTGCTCCGTATCGAGTCGGTCGCGGTCACTCGTAAATCGCGCCATCATCTGGTTCGTCACTAACCCGCAATTGCGCCCAATCTCAATCAGCCGATCATAGGCGTTATCTTCACGCAACGCTAAGCGGTACTCGGCTCTTGAGGTGAACATTCTGTATGGCTCCATTGGAACCCTTGTGACCAGATCATCAATCATCACACCAATATAAGCCTCTGCGCGATCAAGCACGACCTGCGGATGTTCATTCAGCTTGGTTACAGCGTTAATTCCGGCTAGTAACCCCTGCGCACCCGCCTCTTCGTATCCCGAGGTCCCATTGATCTGCCCACAGAAGTACAAATTCGCCACCAGACGCGTCTCAAGCGTCGGCTTGATCTGGAAAGCCGGAAAGAAATCATACTCAATCGCATACCCGGGTCTCTTCATAACAACGTTCTCTAATCCGGGTATCGAATGTAGTATATCATTCTGCACATCTGCCGGCAGGGAAGTCGACATCCCGTTGATATATATCTCGGTCGTGTCAAGTCCTTCCGGTTCAATGAAGAGCTGATGTCGGTCTTTATCCCTGAATCGATGTATTTTATCCTCAATTGACGGACAATAACGCGGTCCAATCCCCTGGATATTACCGGAAAACATCGCCGATCTGTGAATGTTGGCTTCTACAATCTTGTGTGTCTCAGCACTCGTGTATGTGATATGACAATGAACTCTATTAGTTACACCGGTAGTCGTCCGCAACGAGAAGGGAAGAAAATCGTCGTCGCCCGGCTGTGGCTCCATCTTGGAGTAGTCAATTGTCTCGCCTTCCAGCCGTGGCGGTGTCCCAGTCTTGAGCCTCCCCGGCTTGAATCCCAGGGATTGAAGCGATTCCGAAAGAAATAGCGAAGGCGCCTCATTTACTCGACCGGCAGGAGTCCGTTCCTCGCCGATATGGATAAGTCCATTTAAGAACGTACCCGATGCCAGTATGCACGCCTTACCGGAAATCTCTCGGCCATCATTAAGTATAACATGGCTGAACTTATTGTCCTCACAGCCGATACCGACAACCATCCCCCGCAGCATCGTGAGACCTGCTATCCCTGCCAGAACCTCTTGCGCGAACTCGCGATACAACTTGCGGTCACACTGCGCCCGAGATGACCAGACTGCCGGACCCTTGCTCTTATTCAAAGTCCGAAAGTGAATCCCCGTGCGGTCTGTTATGTATCCCATCAACCCGCCTAGCGCATCAATCTCCCGAACAAGTTGTCCCTTACCGACTCCGCCGATCGCTGGGTTGCACGACATCTCGCCAACCTTGGCCAGATCCCCACTGATGAGGGCAGTAGTGGCACCCATCCTCGCTGTTGCTGCGGCCGCTTCGATTCCGGCGTGTCCGCCGCCTATAACTATGACTTCAAAATCACTCATGGTAGTTGGAGATGATACGCGCCCAACCGCCCAAAATCAAGTGCGATCCTCATCGACCGTTTCACGTGAAACTGCGGCAACTCAGCGAGAATCTGTTCGAACTTGACAGATATTCGACCATCTGATTTTCGGTTAATCCATTCACACATAAACGCTTATGTGAATTATGCCCGACTCATTCTCAGCACTGTCGCTCGGAGCCCGCTTTCAACCGATTCGACCCAAAACCGTTCACTTGACAAATCGCTATCGGCAGTCTATAATGGATATTATACTACACAATCACACGGGGATGACTTTGACCTGCGATCGTGCTTGCTCACAGCTCGTTCGCTGCTGCAAAACGACAATGGAGCTTCTTTCGATGACTAACTCAAGGTTGTATGTGTTAACGATTGCGTTCCTAATCAACGCCACTTCACTTACGATCGACTCCGCGACTGCCGGAAATTTTTCCGGACATGTCTATGACGTCAATACCGGCTTGCCAATCCCGTGCGCGGAAGTGATCATCGGCAACAACTTTATATCCAACGCCACCGTCGTCACCACCGACACCGCCGGCTATTTCATAACACCTGCCGTCGCGGACCTTACCGATTATACCGTGCTTGCCTCTGCTCCCGGCTATGAATCAACTACACTGCTGATGCAGACACCACACGCCGGAACCAACCTCGTGTTGAACAAGCCAAATTCTGGATTTCTCGCCGAGACCCTCAATCAGGGATTAGCGCATTACCAACTTTATGATGGTGTATGTCGGCGCACCAACGGCGATGTCACCGAATTTGATTTCCCCAACATTGACGCCGACAATGCCTTGATCGACTCTTTGCTCTCCTCAATTGGAACTGACTCCGAACCGACAGAAGTTGATTCCGTTATCTGGATGAAATGCTCGCTGGTGTGGGAATGGCTACAGACCAACGCCCGATACATCAACTCCTACCCCGGCGATCCGGAGGTTCAGGCCGCCTGGAATTTCATGATGAACTACGATGATGGCTATCCATCAATCGAGGCAATCGCCGCCACCTACATCAATTATGGTTTCATCGTCTGGGGCACATGCATGAGCCGCGCCCACATTCTCACCACGATGCTCCACAAAGTCGGACTCTCGCGTGACCGCGTTGCCATCGCCGAAACCCGCTGGCAGTTGCGTTACAGTCAGCACATGTATTCAGTGATCTGGCTCGCACATCGCTGGCTTTATCTTGATCCATCATCAATCGGTGCTACATTCCCCCCATTCAGTGAATTCCGGTCAGTACCCACAGGCTCCTCCGGCTACATGGACTATTGTCATCCCTATGAGTTGATGCTGATTCCCGGCTCAAACATCTCGGCGGTTCCCGAAGTTATGAACCGCGAACACAACTCCGATAACGCCGTCATCACGTCACCGCCGCAAGCAGCGCACGTAATCACCGAGAATGTAACCGTAACGGGAGTCTCGGGAAATCCCATCATTACCGAGGTCACGCTCAACGGCTCTGTACTTCCAGTTATAGACGGAGTCTTCACGGGAACCGCCTCGTTATCAATCGGCGCCAATCTGATTATTGTGGAAGTCAAAGATAACGGCGTTCCATTTCGTGATACAGTAACTGTCTTCAGGGCAAAACCCGATTGCGACGGCGATGGTACGGTCGATCTTGACGATAACTGTCCGACGATTGCAAACCCGAATCAATCCGATGAAAACGGCGATGGCATCGGCGATCACTGCGATGGTAACATCCACTGCTATCAGAATTTCCCGCCCCCCGGTTTTCGCAGCGTGCCATATGCTTACACCATGGTTGCTGTCGGAGGAACACCGCCATTGACCTGGACTCACATCAGTGGCAGTCTACCGCCCGGCTGCAAGTTTAATGGCGGCGCGCTCGGAACCATCACCGGCACGCCCAGTCAAACCGGCGATTATGATTTTGTAGTTGCCGTATTTGATTCGCACATCCCTGCAAAATCAGACACTGTCAATCTCACGGTTACAATCAGCAACCCGCCGTTCTTATGCGGCGATGCCGATGGATCAAGCATCGTCACCATCTCCGACGCAGTCTATTTGATCAATTACATTTTCTCCGGCGGTCCGGCGCCAAACCCCTTGCTCGCTGGTGATGCCGACTGCAGTGCTGCAGTTACTATTTCTGACGCTGTTTACTTGATCAACTACATCTTTGCGGGCGGACCGGTGCCATGTGCGGCGTGTCCTTAGAAAGGCAGACAAATCGTTCTGAAGACTCTGAAATGTGGGGATTACTTTCCGATACAGAAACGGCTGAAAATCTCCGCCAGTAGATCATCGTTTGTGACCTTGCCGAGAATTTCTTCGAGCGCTTCCACCGACTGATGCAGATCAAAAGCCAATAATTCGAAGCTCTCATCGTGTTCAAGCTTCTGCCGCACACTTGCCAGGGAATCCAACGCCGCTAGAACTGCGTGATGGTGTCGTTGATTGGTGATAATATTATTGTCGCCGGAGATTGTCGCCGTTGCCGTGTTGATCAACTCGCCTATCCTCTTCAGCAAGTTATCTATCCCTCTTAGTTGCTTGGCCGAAATGACAATAGGGCGGGTAGCATCCAGTTCCGACTCCAGATCAGCGACTTGAAATCCTGTTAACAAGTCAATCTTATTAAGAACGAGAATAATCTGCCTGTCGGTTAATTTCGACAGGAACTCCCTAATCTCCGTTACCGTTGCCTTGGTCGCATCAAACACCGCCACCACCAAACCCGCCGCTTCAATCTCGCGCTTCGATCGCTCAACGCCCGCCGCCTCGATGTGGTCTTCTGTCTCGCGCATCCCGGCTGTGTCGACAAACCGAACCACTATCCCATTGATGTCAATCTTCTCGGCAATCGTGTCGCGTGTCGTTCCCGGTACCTCCGTTACAATCGCCCGCTCCTCGGCGAGAATCGCATTGAAGAGCGACGATTTTCCGGCATTAGGCGGTCCGACAATCGGAACCTGTAAACCGCTCCGCAAAACTTCGCCATGACGATAACTATCCGCCAGCCGCGATAGTCGTCCGGCAACCGTATCGATCTTGTCAAGCAGTTCTGATTTCTCTTCTCGCGGAATCTCCTCATCCGGAAAGTCGGTGTAAGCCTCAAACAGCGCGCCCATCTCCACGAGTTCATTGCGAAGACTTCCGATGTACTCCGAAAGCCGTCCCGAAAGCTGATAGGCCGCCGCCTGCTGAAAGGCCGTCCCCTCTGCCGCAATCAAATCTGCAACTGCTTCCGCCTGAAGCAAATCTATCCGGCCATTTTGGAACGCGCGCAGTGTGAACTCGCCGGGCGTTGCCTGCCGGGCGCCGGCATTGATCGCCATCTCGACAATCTGTTTGAGTATCTGCGGATTTCCATGCGCCGAGATCTCGACAACATCTTCACCTGTGTAACTATTGGGCGCGACGAAAACCGCCAATAGGACCTCATCGGTGAACGTGCGGCGAATCGACCCCTTGATATAGCAATGATGAATTGTGTGTGACTTAACCTCGCTGAAATCGCGTCGTTCACTCACCAACTCGTTGGCAACTACAAACGCGCGATTTCCCGAGATTCGAATAACTCCGATACCGCCGTACCCCGGCGGTGTCGAAATCGCGACGATGGTTTCGCCGCTGTCCGGGAGTCTCATTTTACCTGCGGATTAAGCGTCTGCAAGTCAGTCCGCTTAATTAACAATTGCTCGCCGATCGATAAGATCGAATACATCGACCAGTACAACACCAGTCCGACCGGCAGACCCTTCATGAAGAAGAAGAACAACACAGGCATCAAGTACACCAGCATCTTCTGCTTGGGATCAGTGATCGACATCTTCTGCTGGAAGAACATCGCCAGTGTCATGATAATCGGCATGATATAGGGGAATGGATCTGGTTGCGAAAGATCGGGCCACATAGGTACAAAATACGCCTGACGAAATTCAATCGTCGAACTGAACACGGTGTAGAGACCATACAAGAGCGGCATTTGCGGCAATAGCAAGAGGCAGCCGCTAAATGGATTCACGCCTTCTTCCTTATATAGCTTCATGATCGACTGATTCAGCTTCTGCGGATCGCTCTTATACTTGGCTTTTAACTCTTCCATCTTCGGCGCCAGATTCTTCATCGCCGCCATCGACTTCAGCGATTTGCGCGTCAACGGGAAGGTGACCAGCTTGATCAGTATCGAGATGACGATGATAACCACTCCGTAGTTGGGAATGAACCGGTGGAGCTGGTACGTCAGCCAGTAAACTGCAAATGAGAACGGCCGAATGATCTTCCATCCCCAGTTCATCAGGTCTTCAAGATCGGCATTGTAATGCTTAAGAGCGTCGTACTCCAAAGGTCCGGCGTAGACTTTGAACTTATTCTCAATCGAGAGATTCGCTCCTGATGGCATCACTATTCCGGTCGAAATCATCCTCTCATTATAGCTGCCATCCACCCCGACCCTCGACTTCTCGGTACCGCGAAAATAGGCGCCATTACTCATATGATTGTCGGGAATCAGCGCGTAGGCAAAATATTTTGATCGTGAAGCCACCCACTCGGCATTGCCGGTTATGTCGCGCACCATCTTGCCATTTTCGAATGAATCATCCGTCTGGATTTCCCCGGCCATAAATGCCGCGGCTTTGTAATTGGAGTAATCATCGGCGACATTTTTCTCGCTGTGGGGAATACCCGGCAACCAGGCGAGTATATATTCTTTGTCAAGTCCGAGCTGCTGCACGCCATTGATCTTCAGCACTAAGTCAAAGTCGTACTTGTCTGCATAGAAAGTGAATTGCTTGACGATTTCCCCGCGATTCGGAATCTGGGCCGTGAATGTCACAGTCTGGCTCGCCGTACCACCGCCCGAGAGATTCAGATCACCATCGGTGCTTGAGTACGAAATCCCATAATCTGAAAACCCGCTGATTGCCGACATCACCGTCGGCACTGGCTGCGCTTCCGCTGGAAGCATTTCCACTGGCCCGCCCTCGGAGTACTTGTATTCCTTGAGCGTCAGCTTATTGATACCCGCGCCTTTATTGGTCAAAACTGCACGGAAGAACTTCGTCTCGACATTGATCAATTTTTCTGGAATCGAATCAGGCACCGCCGTCACGCTGTCAAGCGTCGGTTGAACCGCCGGAATCGTCGCACCGGCAATGGTCGCGCTGTCTGGTGCGGTGCGAGTTACTGAATCTGCGACCGCATCTGGTGAGGACGGCGGCTTGGGCGCCGGCTGGTTCAAAAACGACCACCCGACGAAGATGATGAATATCAGTATTATCGCGATTAGTGTATTACGGTCAAACATCTTTCAATTACTCCACTGGGTCATACCCGCCGGGATGTAGCGGATGGCAACGACCGATGCGCTTGAAGGTCAGCATCGTACCCCTTAAGAATCCGTATCGCTGGAGAGCCTCATGTGAATACTCCGAACACGACGGATAAAACCTGCATACCTTTGGCAATAAGGGTGAAAGCGCAAATTGATAGAAGCGAACCAAGACAGCCATAACCTGGCCCATGACTTTATTCATTGTCTAACAGTTGCTCCAATTGCGCGGATACCTGGTCAAATCCCAGGTCGACAGCAGTCTGCTTGGCGGATAGGACAATAGCGGAATCAACTGGCCACAGTTCCTTGTGTGTGCGCACGTACTCCCGCATCAAACGACGGACCCGATTGCGAGTCGGCGCATTACCAAGTCGCTTCGGAACACGAAAACACCAACGGCTCGAAACCCCTGGCGTTGGAAAGCGATGCATTCCTATATGCTCGCCCTCGCGACGATCTCCTGAACGCAGTGTCTGACGGATAAGCATGCCATCCGACAGACGACAGCCCTTGCCAAAACTATGATCTTTCGTCAGATACGGTAAGTTTGTGTCTGCCTTTGCGGCGTCTTCTCGACAGGACGGCGCGACCATCCTTGGTTTTCATTCTCTCACGAAAACCGTGATCGTTCTTACGTTTCCGCTTCGAAGGCTGATATGTTCTCTTCATTTCTCTCCTAAGCTATTAACCCAATTAGCTGAACATTTTAAGGCTCCGCCGAGATTATGTCAAGGGATTATTGCTTCTCGACGTCGTCCCACGTTTCTGGACTCTGGCGGGTTTGGGAAGACCGCCAGAGCCCCCAAGCTACTTTTCTTAAACCTGAATTGGAGTTACCGCAATTTCAAGCCGCTCATTTAGTCGAATCACCGTCAAAGCCACGGAAGTCCCTTCCTTCCAATCAGTTAGCATGCGATGTACCTCATCAATACTCTGAACCGCCAGGCCATCTACCGCAACAATAATGTCGCCGCTCATTAATCCGGCATCCTTGGCCGGGCTCTCCTTCTCAACATTCAGCAATTCCACGCCAAACTGGTTTGGTAATCCATAATAGCGCACTAACTGCCTGGACAACGGCCGCTGTTGTCCGGCAACTCCCAAATATCCCCGCCGGATCTTGCCATGTTGCAGCAATTGTGAAACAATCCAAACCGCCGTATTCGACGGGACAGAAAATCCAATCCCCTGCGCTTGCCTGATGATTGCGGTATTGATTCCCACAATCCGCCCCCGCGTATCAAGCAACGGTCCGCCCGAGTTCCCGGGATTAAGCGGCGCTGTGTGCTGAATAATGTTCTCAATCAGCCGCCCGCTTTGACTCCGCATTGCTCGGCCCAAGGCACTGACCACTCCGGTCGAAACCGTCGACTGGAATCCCAGCGGATTTCCCACCGCAATCACTACCTGCCCAGCGCGAAGATTGCCCGAATCACCCAATTCCGCAAACTGCAACCCCGAGGCTGACGCTCGCACTAACGCCAGGTCAGTGGCAGGATCCTCACCGACCAGCGTGCCGATCGCCTCGGAACCGTCCAACATCTCGACCTTGATCTGGTTCGCACCATGGACGACGTGACTGTTTGTCAAAATGTATCCGTCCGGTGCAATGATCACCCCTGAACCGGCGCCTGCCTGATCTCCGTTACGATCCGATCTCTGCACCCGAACCGAGATACTTACCACCGCCGGTCCCACCTGTTCGACCACGCCGCTGACCGCGCGCGAATACGCGTCGAGCAGCTCCGTGTCGCTAGAATGATGTTCCGCACGACCTAACCCAGCGCTTCCGGAACCACTCAATTCGTTTTCCGATTTTGACAGTATCTGGTCAATTGTATTTGTCATTTCGAATCCTCCTCGGCTTCTCAAAACTTTCCCGAAAACCCCGAAGTATCTAATCGCAGTGTACCGGCTCAAGGAGAAGTATCTATCGCTGTGGAGATTTCTTGAGCATTCGCAGAATCGACTCTTCCGAAGTCCGCTCCCTGACCTCTGATGCCGTAAGCCAGCGCAGATCATGCGATTCATCGCTGATGGTCAGAGCCTTGCTGTCATCAGCCTCGCAAATAAAACGGACGTCATAATGGAAATGTTCCGGCACCCCTTTGTGCTCCGGAATACGATGTATGTCGAGATCGAAGATTCCTTCTGATAGCGGAGCTACCTCCAAGATCCCCGATTCCTCGCGCGCCTCCCTTAGTGCAACTTCAAGTACATCGGCTGTGCCGTCGGCATGTCCGCCAAGTTGCAGCCACAGTTCAAGCTTCCGATGAAACGTCAGCAAGAATCGATCACGGCCCGGATTCACTATCCACGCCGAACCCGTGACATGCCCAATCTCAAGCGAGCGTTCGAAGCAATCGTGATTTGCTTTTATGAACTCTACGAATTGGTCGCGGCAGTCGGAGTCGCGCTGATCCAACGGAACGAATTGGCTAAGTTTCTCAAGGATATCCCGACGGTGCATGGGAGATGTTACATTGTCGATGTCATCAACGCAAGTAGGACAACGTCCACTAACCTAATGCCACGTCAAGGATCATCATCACCGTAAATCCAACCATCACCCCCATCGTGGCGACATGGGAATGCCCCGACGTCTGCGACTCCGGAACCAGCTCCTCCACAACCACAAATATCATCGCCCCCGCCGCAAATGACAGCGCATATGGCAGGATTGGTTTGGCAGCAACCACCAGCGCCGCTCCTAACATCCCGGCTATCGGTTCAACGATCCCCGACATCTGCCCATACCAGAACGCCTTGAATCTCGATACACCGACTCGCCTTAGAGGCATCGAGACCGCCAATCCTTCAGGAAAATTCTGTATCCCGATACCGATTGCCAGCGCAACCGCTCCCGCCAGATTTGCCGAAGGCAAATCCGCCGCCACTGCGCCAAACGCCACCCCAACTGCCAATCCTTCGGGAATATTATGAAGCGTGATCGCCAACACCAGCAAAGTACTGCGATGCCATGCTGTCTTAATACCCTCCGCGTGCAAGCCGCTGTCGGTCATGTGCAAGTGTGGAAGTACCAAGTCTAGACCACGCAGAAACGCCGCGCCAAGCAGAAATCCGGCCGCCGCTGGTACCCAGGCCGGAACCGGTCCGTTTTCCGACATATCAATTGCCGGAGCCAGCAATGACCAGTAGCTCGCGGCGATCATCACACCGGCAGCAAACCCCAGCATCATATCCAGCGTCCGCCGGCTGACCTCTTTGCTGAGAAACACCCCGGCCGCGCCCAGACCAGTCAGGCCCCAGGTAAAACACGTGGCCAATAATGCCTGAATTACCGGGCTAAGATTTACAAACCACTCTCCAAGAATCATCGGAGGGAATAGACAGTAAAGTAGATGTTATTCGCAAGTCAAAACTCTGCCTGCATAAACTTCGATTCAGACTTGACACTGGCGGGTAAATTGTGTCATCTAAGTTCGATGAATACTCAAGACAACTCGGAGGAAATAGTGATTAACAAACTGACGTTCAGAAACTCTCTGAAATTCAACTGTCTCTCGTTCGCCCTGACCGTATTGATGGCAGCCTCATCGCTGGCCGCCACCGGCAGTGAGGCACAGTACCACCAGTACCTGGACGCGGTGGAGAAGGTACAGAAATTCACCGGCGTCGCTATGGTCGCGCGCGACGGCAATATCATCTTCGCGCAGGGAGTCGGGCGGGCAGACTTTGAATCGGATCGCCCCAATTTCGTGGATACCAAGTTCGCTATTGGCTCTGTCACCAAGCAATTCACTGCCGCTGCAATCATGCAGCTCCGGGAGAAGGGGCTTCTTTCTCTTGATGACCCCATTGCAAAATACTTTCCCGATTATCCCGAGGATGTCGCCAACAAGATTACCATCCGCCACTTGCTGACACACACTTCCGGCATTGTCAATTTTACCAGCGTCCCTGCCTATGTTCAGTGGAAAGATCAGGATGTGCCGCTTGATGTCCAGATCAATGCAATTTCCACATTACCGCTTGAATTCGAACCCGGCACCAAATTCAACTATAGTAACTCCGGTTACAAACTTCTTGAGGCTATCATCAACCAAGTGTCAGGCAAGATCTGGCACCAATACATCGCCGAAAATGTGTTCGCTCCTGCCGGTATGTCAAATTCGGGATACGACCTGATATCTGTCGCCGAAAAAGAACGCGCACTCGGTTATCTCTTCGAAGACAATAACAAACCAAGGCGTACGGACTTACCGGTTGCCGGTACTCCCGGTGGCGCCGGCGCTCTGTACAGCACTG
The DNA here is from genome assembly GCA_964592145.1 of uncultured Ignavibacteria bacterium. Classification (GTDB taxonomy): domain Bacteria; phylum Zixibacteria; class MSB-5A5; order CAIYYT01; family CAIYYT01; genus JADJGC01. Next base: position 52,204 of record CAZQBX010000007.1, on the reverse strand, counting down.
TTGGAGACCTGGCAAAATGGGATGAGGCGCTCCGTGGCGAAAAAATCCTCAAGCGTGCCTCACTCGATATGATGTTCACACCCTTTTTGGACAATTACGGCTTCGGTTTCATGATCGATTCCGTCGCCGGATACCAGCGCATCTGGCACGACGGCATGATCGATGGCTTCGCAAGCATGTTCATCCGTATCCCCGATGAGAAACTCAGTATCGCCGTACTTGCCAACAATCATATGCTCGATTCCCGCCGCGTAGCGGTCGGTCTCACTGCCATCGCTCTCGGCCAACCATACGATGTCCCGGTGCTCAAGACTCCAGCTGTCGCCGACACCGGCAAGTACCAGGATTACTCCGGTGCCTACGATCTCGGCAACGGCCAGTACCGTCTGATTACCACCGACAACGGCAAGCTCTATTCCCAGCGCTCGGGGGGAATGCAATCCGAAATCTTTCCGGAGTCGCCGGATAAGTTCTACTATGAGCAGAACCACGCTACCACTGTCACTTTCATTCGCGATGATGCCGGCAAAGTCATCGCCCACTCGATACATCAGGAGGGCGTCGATTCACGGCACGAGAAGATGTCCGCCGAACAAACAACCGCAATCCTCGCCAAAACTGCTCCCGTCAAAGTTGACCCGGCGATTTTCGATCGCTACGTCGGCGAGTATCAATTGTCGCCGGTCTTCTCTATTACGGTCGAGCGTAAAGATGACCGCATCTATGTCCAGGCAACTGGTCAGCCGCAGTTTGAAATTTTTCCCAAATCGGAAACGCGGTACTTCCTCAAAGTCGTCGATGCCGAAATCGAATTCGTGATTGGTCCTGACGGCAAAGCCGACAGCTTAATTCTCTTCCAGTCCGGCGCAGAACAACACGCAAAACGCAAGTAATGAAAATGCCCGTCGCACAGAAACATGCGACGGGCTCACTATTGCATCCGAAGTCTAATCTACTTGCCCGTAAACTTCGCGTCACGCTTGTCCAGAAACGCGCCGAGCCCCTCATTCTTATCGCCAGTTGCGCACAAAGCCGCGAATGCCTGAATCTCAAACGCATTCGCATTCGCCAGATCAACTTCTCCGCCCCGATTGATCAGCTCCTTGGCGTATTGCACTCCCAACGGACTCTTCGACAAAATTGTATCAGCCAGCTTGTTCGCTTCCGCTATCAGCTGATCCGCCGGAAATACAAACTCCACCAGCCCGATCCGCAGTGCTTCGTCAGCTTTGATGATACGCGCACTGAATGTCAGCTCCTTCGCGCGGCCCTTTCCCACCAACCGCGTCAGTCTCTGTGTCCCGCCAAACCCGGGTATGATTCCAAGATTCACTTCCGGCTGACCCATCTTGGCATTCTCTGAAGCCACCCGAATATCGGTCGCCATCATAAACTCACAGCCGCCCCCCAGTGCAAATCCGTTGACTGCGCTAATCGAAACAATCCTGGAATTCTCAATTTGAGCAAGGACTGAATGACCGGTCTCGACAAACTTCTTCCCGGTCACCACATCAAGCGTCTTCAACTCGCCGATATCAGCCCCCGCAATAAAAGCCTTCTCGCCACCGCCGGTGAATATCACCACCCGGATCTCGCCGCCATTCTCAAACTCCGTGAACGCCTGTTTTACCTCCAGAAGCGTTTCCGTGTTGAGCGCATTCAGCGCCTTGGGACGATTGAACGTAATCGTCGCCTTTGCTCCCTGTGTTTCAACTATGATGTTATTGTAAGCCATCGTTTCTCCCTACTTCTTGCTATAATCGTAGAATCCGCGACCCGACTTGCGACCCAAATATCCCGCCTTGACCATTCGCTTCAGGAGCGGCGGTGGCGCGTAGTGCGGCTGACGGAACTCTTCAAACATGATCTCGCCGATATACATGATCGTATCCAGCCCGATGAAATCGGTCAATTCCAGCGGTCCCATCGGATGGGCGCATCCGAGTTTCATCGCATTGTCGATCTCTTCCTTCGTCGCCAATCCATTCTCATACCAGCGAATTGCATCGATCAGATACGGCACCAACAGCAGGTTGACTACAAATCCGCAAGAGTCTTTGGCGCGAACCACGACCTTGCCAACCGATTCCGCAAACGCAATTGCGTCCTTGAAAGCCGCGTCATCCGTCATCACCGTATGCACAACCTCTACCAATTTCATCACCGGCACCGGATTGAAAAAGTGCAACCCCACAAACCTGCTGCGCCTAGAGGTCTCTACCGCCATATCCGTAATCGACAATGACGATGTATTCGAGGCAAAGATCGTTTCCGGCTTACAGGCTTTGTCCAGCGCCTTAAAAATCGGGATCTTCACATCCAGATTTTCCGTAACCGCTTCAATGACCAGATCACAATCAGCCAGATCCTCTAACTTGGTTGTCGTGGAGATATTGCCCATCACCTTGGCTTTGTCTTCGGTGGTAGCTTTGCCTTTCTCGATCGCCTTGTCGAGGAGCTTCTCGATTCCCTTCAAACCCTTTTGTAACAGCTCTTCCTTTTCTTCCCGCGCTACGACCTTGTAGCCGGCGGCGGCAGTCACCTGGGCAATACCGGAGCCCATTTGCCCGAATCCTACGATTCCGATTTTCTTGAAATTCACGATTTCCTCCCGAAGGGGCTATATCAATTCTTAAATGCAGGTTTATGTCGGCACATTGCTCATACCCGACTTAGTTCAGAATAGATGACTACTTAATCCAAGTCAAGTCGCTCGAATGAGATTTCCGGTCGATTTTGTGACTCTCTCGCAGAAAAGTTGACTTGGAGCCGGAATGTTGCTACATTCCTCGCGATGTCCTTAGACTACCAGGCGATTACTTCAGCGGATGGCATCATCGATGCCGCCAAAACCCTCGGCTCAAAGTACGGCCCCTTCAAAGTCGCCGTTGCCGCCGCCGAGGACGACGACGTTCTCAAAGCCTGTTCCGAAGCCGCCAACCTCGGCTTCGCACAGTTTACCCTCTTCGGCTCCGAAGCCAAACTCCGCGAGATCGGCGACAAACACAAAATCGACTTCTCCGGCTTCACGATCGTCAACACGAAGGATGCCGGCGAGTCGGCACATCTGGCCGCCGAGTCTGCCGACAAGGGCAAAGCCGATCTGATTCAGAAAGGCTTCCTCTCAACATCGGCACTGCTGAAGACTGTGTTGTCCCGGGATTTCGCCCTTCGCGCTGCTGATACGCTGAATCACGTTGCCGTACTCGGATTTGTCGGCTACCACAAGTTGCTTGGTGTCACTGATGGCGGCATGGTCGTCAAGCCGACCTTTGACCAGAAAGTTCAGATCATCAATAATTCCATCAAGCTTTTCCACTGCCTGGGCTACGAAAAACCGAAGGTTGCTGTCTCTGCTCCGGTGGACTACATCCATCAGAGACTGTCGGCCACCACCGAAGCAGCCCAGCTGACCGCCATGAACAAAGATGGCCTGATTCCCGATTGCGAGGTCTACGGACCGGTAACCTTCGATGCCGCCACTTCCCGCGCTGTCGCGCTCAGCCGCGGTATCACAAATTACGTTGCCGGTGATGCCGATATCTTCCTGGTTGATTCCATCGAAGAATGCAACATCATCTCCAAGACGCTGATCCTCCTTTCACCGGCCACATTCGCCGGAGTGATCGTCGGAGCACGGGTACCGGTTTCCCTCGTATCGCGCACCGACACCGCCCGCAACAAGCTGGCATCAATATCCATCGCGTGTTTGTTCTCGCATTATCTCAAGAGGGCCAAGTGATGCTGAAGAATTTTGCCGAGATCGAACAACAGGCGCGCGAAAAAGCGGTCGACCCGCTGTTGGTAGCTTTTGTCGAACCGCACGAACCAAAACTGATCCAAGCTATCGATCGTGCAATGAAGAACCGCCTGATCAAGCCGGTCATGATCGGCGACGAGTCCGCCATCGCCAAAGCTTCGAAAGAAATCGGCATCGACACACTCGGCTGGGAACTCGTCCGTTCGCCCGAGCCGAATTACTCAGCCTATCAAGCGCTTGAATTGATCCGTGACAACAAAGTTGGAGGCATTTGCAAAGGTGTCTTTGGCGCCAAGGATTTCCTGTCATTACTGTTCGAGCGTAATCTCGGATTCCGGGTATCAAAAAATCTTGTCTCTGGACACCTTGTCTGCAAGAATCAACAATTGGATCGCTTGTTGATACTTTCCGACCCGATTGTTAATCCTGATCCCGAAATGATGGACCTGGTTGACATCCTCAACAACGCCGTCGCGTTGGCGCGCAAACTTGGCAATCCGTTGCCCAAGGTCGCCCTGCTCGCCGCCGTCGAAGTCATCTACCCCCAGATGCCGGTCACAATCGTCGAAGCCGTCATCTCCAAGATGGTCGACAAGGGCCAGATCAAGAACTGTCTCGTCGACGGCCCGCTTTCAATGGATGTTGCATTGATGGAAAGTGCCGCCAAAGAAAAAGGCGCCAAGGGCGAGGTCGCCGGCCATGCCGAAATTCTCATCGGTCCCAGCCTTGCCACCAGCTACGGCGTTTATAAAGCGTTAACGATGTTTACCAAGAGCGAATCTGGATTGATCATCACCGGTGGCAAAGTCCCCGCCGTAATCACTTCCGGCAACGACACCGCCGACACGAAGTACAATTCTTTGGTCCTCGCCGTCGCAATCCGTTAGGATAGACATTCTTGTCTATCATTTCCAATTCTATATACAACGTCAGACGATAACGTCTGACCTACCGCCCCTTAGTCCGCCAACCTCAACGGCATCACCAGGCAAAGATAATCCGCACCGTCGTCAACTGCCGTCACGACCGCGGCCGCCGTCGATGACGACAATGCAAACCGCACCTCGTCGCCATCTAACTGCTTGAGGATATCAAGAATATACTGCGCGTTGTAGCCGATCTCGAGATCATCCGAATCGTACTGACAAGGAAGCTTCTCCATCGCCTCGCCGCCCAAATCTACATTCGTTGCCGATAGCTCCAGCGTGTTCTTGGAAATGCTGAACTTCACCTGGCGGGTCAGCGAATTTGACAAGATCGAAACACGGCGAAGCGTCTCCATCAACAGTGTCTTGGGGACAATCAGATTCTTGTCATTGTTCTTGGGGATCACCTGCTCGGTATTCGGATACGGTCCTTCGATGATGCGTGTGCTGATCGTGTTATTGCCGCAAATGAACACCAGCGTGCTGTCGCCAAACACTACACCCACTTCGTTGACGCTCTCGCTGGCAAGTTTGCTGATCAGGTTAAACGCTCTCGGTGGTACTATCACGTCGCCGTGTAAACCCTGCAGAACTGTATTATCTGCTTCGGCTCGCGCCAGCCGGTGTCCATCCGTGGCTACCATCCGCATCCGTTCGCCATTTGTTTGCCACAAAATGCCATTCAGGGCCGGACGCGTTTCATCGGTAGAAACCGAGTAAGAAGTCTTGGCAATCAGGTTCCGCACGACATTGGCTGGAATGCGAACTTCCTTCTTGCTGTCATACTCTGGCAACTTCGGAAACTCATCTGCCGACATACCGGAGATCTTGTAGTCGCCGGTACCGAAACGCATCTCAATGCGATTATTCGTCGATTCAATTTCAATTTCGGTTTGTGGAAGCGCATTAATAATATCCGCAAAGGTTTTTGCCGGGATGGCTACTGAACCCTTTTTGGTGATTTTGGTTTCCAGTGAGGTTGTAATTGAAATCTCCAGATCAGTCGCAGAAAGTTTCAACAGCTTACCGTCGGCTTCCATCAGGATATTACCGAGAATCGGTAGTGTCGACTTGGTTGGAACAGCGCTCATCACAGCGCTAAGAGCAGACTGAATCTTGTCAGTCGTCAAACTGAATTTCATTTTCTTACTTCCTCAATGTTCACAATTCGCACTGCGCTCTTATTATAACTTAATTATAAATTTAAGAGTAATAGTCATAATAGTAGTGTGGAGATGTTTCTTTGTAAAGCGATATTCTTGTTGTTGAACAGCATACGTCATTCGATCAATGTGGACAAATGTAACTTTCCACATTGACAACTTTGCTCAAATGTGGATGAAGTATTTGCCGTCATTTTTTCCACAGTACTGTCCACCTACTGATGACTACAAGTAAGATTGATTAGTTGATCAATCTGCAACTTGAAATCCATCGAAGATTTCATATTGTCCTGCACCTGTTGGCACGCATGAATCACCGTCGAATGATCGCGATTGCCGAAATTAACACCGATCAACTTCAGCGATGAACTCGTCAACGTCCGGCACAAGTACATCGCCACCTGGCGTGCATTGACAATCTCTTGCGTCTTCTTCTTTGACTTCAACATCTCTTCTGAAATCTTGAAATACGATGCGACTTCTTTTTGAATCTGCTCAATTGTTACCGGCTTTGATTTCGAACGAATCGAGTCCTTCAACACATCCTGTGCCAGCGACATCGTCAGTTCTTTCTTTCGCAGCGAAGCATACGCCACCAGTCGCACCAGCGCCCCTTCCAATTCGCGGACGTTTGAAGTAATCGAATCGGCGATGTAGGTAAGAACATCATTAGGCACAGTCACGCCATCACTTTCAGCCTTCTTCTGCAGAATCGCTACCCGGGTCTCCAGCGACGGCGGCTGAATGTCGGCGACCAGGCCCCAGCTGAAGCGCGACAATAAACGTTCTTCCAATCCCAAAATATCCTTCGGCGGCCGATCAGCCGTGAGTACGATCTGCTTGCCTTCTTGATGCAAGGCATTGAAAGTGTGGAAGAACTGCTCCTGCGTCGATTCCTTGCCGGTGAAAAACTGAATATCGTCCAACAGCAGCAAATCTGCGGAGCGATAACGATTGGCGAATTCATGAACCGATTTGGTCGACAAAGATCGAATGAACTCATTCGTGAAGCTCTCGCTCGACACATACATCACACGCAGTTTATTGTTCGACTGGCAGACTGCGTTGCCGATCGCCTGCACCAGATGAGTTTTGCCGAGCCCGACACCGCCGTAGATGAACAGGGGATTGTACCGGTTCTCGCCCGGCGCTTCCGAAACGGCTTCGCATGCCGCATACGCAAACTGATTCGAGTCGCCGACAACGAAACTCTCAAACAAATAGCGCGGATTTAACCTTGGAGCCGGATGCTCCTGATGCCCGCTGCCATTCCCGTTTCCATTGTAGACCGGCGCCGATCGGTCTTCCTCCGTTTCGGTCGGAAAGATCTCGGCTTGCACTGGTACTTTTTGAATTTTGAAATCGAAGTTCCAGGATTGTTCCGAGACCTCCGCCAGCGACTCGCTTATCGCCTGGCTGTAGCGCTCGGATATCCAGTGGGCGGCAAAATTATTCGGTACGAGTATGCTGAAACAATTTCCATTGACGAATTCAACTCGAGTAGGTTTGAGCCACGTGAAAAAAGAGGGCTTATTCACGCGCTTGGACAGACTGGAGAGACATCTGTCCCAAAGTGCATTGATTTGTTCCTGCATGGTTACCCCGTAAATTGTGTAAAGAAAAGAACTATACCTTGTTCGCGTCCGACGCGAAAATCAGTCCGATCGTCAGTCATTTCTTAGATTTCCTTAAGTGAGATCAAAGTTACGCCCGAAAACAAAACATCCCGTCAACCACTGCCCCAGCCATTACCTTTGTGGACACCGTAAAAAATGAGTATCAAATTAGGAGCAAACTACGACCCGCTCCTACGCATTGCATGATGTCCTCGACGTTTTCCACACGATGTTAACACATTGTTAACATATTATGTACCATCGACTTCCGGCAATGAATATATCTTTTCCGCGTTCACGAAGTCAAGGAATTCTTCAGAAAATTGCGAGTTAGCAAAACACGTTGACTGACAGTCAGTTTACTGTCTCTATTCATTTAGTCTCATCTATATGATTTTCGCCTCTCATAACCCCCGCCATAAGACCAAGTCAAACGAAGAGTTGCACAAGACATTATTTCACTGTGCGAATCCCGCAAAAGAAACGGACAAACTTCCGAGTTTGTCCGTCAACTTCTCTACCTATAAGACAAGATATCAATCTCTACAGATCTAATAGTACGGATTCACCCCAGCCGAATGATCCGTCACGTCAACGACTTCACCAACTCCCGGAATCCGTTCACGAATTGCCCGCTCAATTCCATACCGCAAAGTCTGTGACGAGGATGCACACCCTTGACAACCGCCCGCCAGACGAAGCATTACCTGGCCATCCTTCACGGCAACGCACTCCACAAATCCGCCGTGCGAAGCAATCGCTGGGTTGATTTCGTTCTCAATCATCTCGTCAACGATACTCTTGATTTCTTCATCCGATGGCACCGGCTGCTTAAGGTTTTCAGCCATCAATGGCTTGCCCGACTTGATCAGTTCGCGAATTGTCCGGCCAACCTCCCGTCCCAGCACCTGCCACTCTTCGTCCGAATCTTTGCTGATGGTCAAACTGTCGCCTGTCACAAACACTTCGCGAATACCCTTCAGTGCAAAGAGAGATTCAAGCAACGGCGATCCGGCAGCTTGCTGACTGTTCTTGCAGTCGAAAGCCCCGCCCGGAAATACCGGACGATCGACACGGAATATACACACATCCGGATCCGGAAAAAGCTGTGCAGTGATTTTAATCTCTTGTTCAGTCATATATGAACATCCTTTCGGTAATTTCCGAACTACAAAGCGCCCTGTGAAACGCTCTAATCTTTATAACCCGATCTCACCAAGAGCGTGCCCGGGAAAACATACCGATAATACTCCTTCACGCCTTGACTTAGGTCAAACCTCAAATGAACTGCTTGAGTCTGCTTCCGGCAACTGTTGCAGCAACTTGAATGCATAAAGCCCTGTACTGTGACGATCCGAAAAATGCAGTGCTACCGCATAGCGGCCAATCATCTCGAAACTCTCAATTCTAATGTCGAGTGGAACCCGCTTCGGATCTAGTGTCCTTCTCCCGGAATCCTCGTCGATACAAGACGCGCAAGGACAGTTTATCCGCAGTGTGTAAGCGTTGTAGTTGCTCACCCGCCCATCATGCCAGGTTACAACCAAATCGCCACTCTGGCGGAGCTCAATCTGTTCGGGTTCGTCTTCACTGATCGTCGCACTGACCCGCGCCACAATCGTCTGCAGATTCTTGGCTACATTTAGAAGCGCTTTTGCCGCCGGACTTTCAACCCCCGATTCGAGAACCGGAACTCCGGTATCACCACTCATCATGATTTCCGGATCAAGCGGTATCGCACCGAGATAAGGAACTTCCGTGTGCTTGGACAGCGCTTCACCACCCCCGACTTTGAATATATCTGTTGTCTTGCCGCAGTGCTTGCACACAAATCCGCTCATATTCTCAATCACGCCAAGAATCGGCACATTGACCTGCTCGAACATTCTCAATCCCTTGGCGGCAACACCCAAAGCGACCTGCTGCGGCGTGGTGACGATTACTGCTCCGGTCAATGAAGCTTGCTGCGCCAACGTCAACTGCACATCGCCGGTACCCGGCGGCAGATCGATCAGAAGGAAATCGAGCTTACCCCAATTAACGTTGCCAATAAACTGATGGATGATCTTCATCGCCATCGGCGCCCGCCAAATGACCGGCCCGTCGTTGTCGATCAACAGTCCCATCGATACAAAATTTATTCCATATTTCTTTACCGGCTGCAGCATGTCCCCGCTGACATCCGGTCGCGCTTCTCGAGCCCCCAACATCCCCGGCTGACTCGGTCCGTAAATGTCCGCATCCATCAAACCGACCGTAGCGCCCGTTTTGGCCAATGCGACCGCAAGATTCACCGACAGCGTCGATTTCCCGACCCCGCCCTTCCCCGAGGCTATGGCAATTACGTTCTTTACTCCGGATAGACTGCTGTTCTGTGGCTGTGAGTGCTGGTGCGGTTGTCTGGATTCTGGCATAACTCTCTTTCGCTAATAACTTCCCCAATAATTGCCGCCAAATCGCGGCTCTGAATTATACGAAAGAACACTGGTCGGGAAAAGAAGAATCGCCGCGGGTCGAACTCAGACGTAAGGCCGTCTCTTGCGGTCCATCCAGTAGTACAACGCCACAAACAACCATTGGCCGAGGCCGGCATAAGCTATCATCTTGGTATCCGGTGGCGGTGGCCCGAAAACGCCGGACAGATAAATGACTGCAAGCAGAAACGTGGTCCCCCACAATAGAATGCTCCCGATACGCGCGCGCGAATGAGTGGAATTCCAGTAAATGAACAGCCCGATGAAGAAGATTCCAAATTCAAGCACCAAGGTTGCAACCAGCGAGTTCCACAATCCGAGTCCGTAGCGTGATCCGTCATTTGGAAACAGCGGCAGATCGGGACGGTGTACCAAAAAATCAAGCAGCCAATGACTTACCACGAGGCCACCGACCAAAAGTGCGGAAGCACCGGATCTTTTCCAAATCAGATAGACCACGCCAAGAAGTAGGGCCCAGATTCCTACCGCAAGAAGACTATGCGACAGGGGATAATTGGTGAAATCAAGTGGTGTTACCACAGTTATCCCCGGGCTGATAACAACCTCTTCTTTTCCGATCAGGAGCAGAATAGGCCAGACAAGATCAATCAGCAAGGATGCAAAAACTAGGGTCCCAAGTGATACCTTCGGCGCCAGCTTCTTGGCTCCAAGAGCAAGTCCATAATGTCCGAGAAACATGCCCGGTAAATTAATCGCAAAAACGCATAACGCCACCATTATTAGACAGGGCTGCAACACTACTGTATGCAACAGGAACACGCATCACAAAAGAGCCATTATGGCGTCCATGGTGCCATAATGGCATAGTGAAGTTTCACGCTGCTAAATTTTGCGAATTCCGACATTCTGTCGCCATTCCAGCCAGATATCCGTATAAGCCATTGGAGAGAAATCAATTGATTTTGTGTAGACAAAGCCGTAATATCTCATATTATGCCGTTGAAACCGCTTTTGGTAGTTGAAGAGGGTCCTGATCGGGGACGGCAGTTTTCGACCGACGCCGTCCAATTCCGGGTTGGTAGGTCGAGTGAAAAGTGCGACTTCATTCTTTCCGATGATGACACAGCAATCAGCCGCGAACACTTCGCCGTCATTCGTCGGGGAGATGCCTTTCTTTTTATGAATCTTTCGCGCAATGGCTCGACGATCAACGGTGTAAAAGCCGAGCAGATTCTCCTTAAGAACAACGACTTAATCAAGGTCGGACTGCAAACTGTTATCCGCTTTGCCGTAGCGGATAGTCGCGACATCGAAGCTAATCCCAGTTTCGGTTAATCGCGACCAGCAGCTTAAATACGCCGCCTTCCCGCTCAACCTCGTCTTGGGCGTGAGGTGAAGTTCAATCATTTGGATTTCGTGTACAGGGGAGAGATGACGCCAGATTATCATGGACGATATGCGGAATATGCGGTCATAGATGACCCTTCCTTACCGGAACGCTTTCAGAACTACATCATTGATAAGAACAAAATCGGCGAGGGTCCCGTTGGTCTTTGCTATCATGCCCGCCGAACCGATACAAATGAGGCAGTCCGCCTTAAAGTCATCCGCCGCCGACTTTCCTTGAATCCGGAAATCGTTGAACTGTTCCAGAAACAGAGCCGCCTGTTTGCTGAATTCCGCGGCAGCCAGATTCAACCCTTCCGCGGAACCACCACTCACAACGAGATGCTCATCTTCGAGTTCGGTCATGTCGACGGTATCAGCCTCCGCAACATCATCATCGAAAACGCGCCCCTCCATCCCGATTTGGTAGCCTTGATCGCCCAGGGAACACTGCTGGCTCTCAATCAGATTCACGGCGTCAGGCCATCGCCCGGTATGGGGAACCTAATCCCGTTACATAAGAATCTCAAACCCGAGAACATATTTCTGACTTCCGGCGGGAAAATCATACTCACCGATATCGACATGTTGCCTTTCTGTCACCTGTCTGATCGGCTCAAATTATCGCTCCCTTATTCACTCAATGTCTATGAGTCGCCCGAACAGCTTCTGAAAGCCGGCTACGCCGACCGGCGTTCTGATGTCTTTGCTCTCGGGTTGATTATGCTGGAAATGGCTACTGGCCGTTATCCGTATGGTGGCGGCAACGTCTTCGAAATTAGGCAGAATATCCGTGAAGAATATCGAGAGAATGCAGACACATTATATCCTCCTTATAAGGAAACGGCGGTACGATCTCTCTCCAAATCTCTTTCGCGGCTCATCAACAAGATGATTGAACATAATCCTGAAAAAAGAATGCAAACCCTGATGGATTTAGAGAGTAGTCTGGTCGACTATTTCAGTGGCGCGAGCTACGATTACCCCGAAAAGACTCTGACCGACTATCTGCGCCTCCGGTCGTTCCAGACCGAACGTGCGCGTAAGAAGGGGTTTATCGATCGGTTGTTCGGCGGCTAAACTACAACCGGTGCGGAAAATGCTCATTAATTGTCAAAATAGGTAAAAGTCGACCAATTTTGGTGTCAAAGTTTGTAGACCCACTTATGTATTTATCATATTGCTCAATGAACATAAATCTTGACACCCCCATGACGGGATTGTACCTTCATTTTCTAAGCGCATTCATACGCGAGACAAAATCGCACCCCTTACTGTGAAGAGGATATGGATTTAGGATCGTTTTCAGCGACCCTGCAGAACGGTATTCGCCGCGCGCAGGAATTGGCAAAAAGCTACTTTCACGCGGAAATCAAACCGCAACATCTGTTCCTGGTACTGCTTCGCGACGAAGGCGGCGAACTCGCCGCACTCCTCAAGCAACTCGGCAAGAAGCCCGATTACTTTGAAGCCCTGCTTGCCGACGAACTGTCGAAGATGGGCAAGTCGGCATCCGACGAAATACGCCCGGTCGCCTCGCCGGCACTGCAATCCTTGTTGGTGGCAGCCTCGAACAAAGCACAACGCTTCTCCGACTCCGAAACCCGACCCGAACATGTCTTGATGGTCTTTGTCGGGCCCGACTCGCCTTTGAGCGAACAGATCCGTCGTCGTCTTGATTTCGACGAGGGCAAGATTATTGACGCCAACGCCGAGATGAAAGTCGTCCAATCTATCGCGGGTGGTCAAACTACGACAACGGACGGCGGGGAAGATGCGGTCGCCGGAGCCGAAGGAATCAAATACTGTGTCGATATGTGCGAGAAAGCACGCAAGGGCGACTACGACAAGTTCTTTGGCCGCCAGGAAGATATCTTCAATATCTCCCGCGTCCTGATCCGACGCCGCAAAAACAACCCGATTCTGGTCGGTCCTCCCGGCGTTGGCAAGTCCGCACTTGTTGAAGGTTTGGCACTGCAGATCATCAATAAACAGACAACTCCCGAACTCTGGGATACGATTATTCTCCACCTTGATCTCGGGCAATTAGTCGCCGGTGCGAAGTACAAAGGCGAGTTTGAAGAGCGCTTCAACAGCTTGATCTCCCGCTTGACCAAGGGCAAGGGTAATCTCGTACTCTTCATGGACGAAATCCATACCCTCGTCGGTGCTGGCAATCCCTCCGGTGGAATGGATGCTGCCAACCTGATCAAACCGGCATTGGCTCGCGGAGCTTTTAAGGTCATCGGTGCGACAACCCTCGAAGAGTATCGCAAATATATTGAAAAGGACAAGGCACTCGACCGCCGCTTCCAAAGAGTTATGGTCGAGGAACCCACCTTCACAGAAGCGCAGGAAATCATGGCCGGCGTGCGCGACACCTATGGTAAACACCACAACCTTGACATTCCCGATGCTGTGGTTGATGAAGCCATCAGAATGTCGCAACGCTATATCGGCGACCGGTTCCTGCCCGATAAAGCGATTGACTTGCTTGATGAAGCTTCCGCTTCCTTCCGGCTCAATTGCACCCGCGCGAAAAATGGAATCAGCGACTTGCGTAAAGAGGCGGAAGAACTTAAAAAGACTTTGGGTGTAAAATCTGCCGCAGACACCGATGACGGACTTGAAGATGAAGTCCGCCAGAAGTTAGAAGCCTTTAACCAGAAATTCGATGAGCTGTTTTCTCTGTGGACCGGAAGAGTGTAGCATCGCCTTTGTCGGCGCCAATATCTTAAGGATGTAAATGAGCACTGAAAAAAGCCAAATAGCCCAGTTTCGCCAGAACCTCGAGAAAATCGACAAACTCGAGAAGTTTGTAACCGCCGAGAAACAAACCCTTGGTGTTGAAGATGTCGCTTTCGTCATCTCGCGCTGGACCAAAATTCCGGTCAATCGGATGATGGAAGACGAAAAAGCCAAGCTGCTCAACCTCGAGGGACATCTTGGCGAACGAGTCGTCGACCAGGAGGACGCCATCAAAACTATTTGCGAGGCTGTCCGCCGCTCGCGCTCCGGCATCAAGCGTCATAACCGGCCGATTGGCTCCTTCCTGTTCTTAGGCTCTACCGGTACCGGCAAGACGGAACTTGCGAAAACCCTCGCCGAATTCCTCTTCAATGACGAAAAGAATATGATCCGATTCGACATGTCGGAGTTTATGGAAAAGCACTCGGTCGCAAAACTGATTGGCGCGCCTCCCGGATATGTCGGCTACGAAGCCGGCGGCATGCTGACTGAAAAAGTCAAACGCAACCCTTATTCAGTTGTGTTGTTTGACGAAGTCGAAAAAGCCGACCCCGATGTGTTTAACATCATGCTGCAGTTGCTCGACGACGGTCGCCTCACCGACGGTCAGGGGAATACCATTGACTTTACCAATACTATCGTGATCCTGACCTCAAACTTCGGCTCCCATCATATTCTTGACTGTTACCGCGAGAACAAACCAGTGGAGCGCGATGATATGATGAACATCCTCAAGGCGAAATTCCGTCCTGAATTTCTCAACCGCTTGGAATGGATCATCTTCCGGCCCTTGACAGAAAAAGGCATCGGTGTCATCGTCGATATCCAGCTCAAGGTCATCAACAAGATCCTCAAAGACCAGAAGATGACGATTGCCTGCACGCCGGAAGCCAAGAAAGCCTTGGCCGATCGCGGATATAACTTCGAAATGGGCGCGCGCCCCTTGCAGCGGGTTATGGAAAAGGAAATCCTCAATCCGCTATCGATTGGAATCATCGACGGACGTTTCCCGGAAGGGTCAAGAGTCGAAGTGCGCATGAATGGCGAAAATTTTGAAATTGCAAAAGTATAGATTCACTTTTAGGAGGTCGTATGGCGGACTCATTTAAGATTGCTGCCCCGCATATCGGCACAACAGAATACAAGGAAAAGAGCGACTCAATTCCTGTCGATCTGTTGCCGTCGAACAAAATGGTCTATCTGACTAAATTGAATTCCAAGGAAGAACAAGAGCCCGATTTGACCCGGTGCAAAAATCTCAAGGAAGTTTTCAGCACCTTCCGTCCTACCAGCGAAGTCACCATCAATAAACAGGACGGCTCCGAAGAATCAGTTGAACTCGAATTCAACGCGATGAAAGACTTCGGCTCGATGGAAATCATCCAGAAGAACGACTACTTGCAGGACAAATACAACGAAGTCGAGATTCTCCGTAATCTCAAGAACCTTCTGGAGAAACCAAACTCCAAACTTCGCAAGGACCTCTCCAATCCGCAGAAGAAGGAAGAGTTCCTCAACGTCCTTAAGTCCTATATCGCGAAACTGTAAACCGCCAAGAGGAAATCATGTCAGATCAGGAAAAAGATTTAGAACAGCAGGGTCAGGCTGAGCCTAAAGTTAAGGAAAAGGCTGACCTAAAAGACATCCTCGGTGCCGGTTTTGTCGGATACGAGGTTGTCAAAGACCACCTGTCTCACTTCAAGAGCCAGGATGGCCTCCATATCGAAGGTGTCAAGTTTCTTGACCCGAAGAATGAATCGTTCAACAAATTCTTGAGTTCAGACGAATTCAAAGACCGCCGTAAACAGCTCAAGCAGAGGCTGTCACTCTGGGCGAACTTCATCGAAGGCAACGATCCGTCTGACGATGCCGCCCTCGACAAGCTCGACAATATGATTGCCGAGGCGGATAAAAACATCTCGCAGAACATGAAGAATATCCACGAGGCGATCCGTCCGCTCGAAACCGCCTATCGCGGCGTCGACCTCTTCTTCCAAAATGCCATGGCACGCCCTGATTCGGAAGTCTATGTCTATTTCGCGAACGCCGGTATCAACGACCTGACCGATCCCAACGATCGCGAAAAATTCGAGCACATCAATCGCCAGATCCACGATATCTATGGTCTTTACGATATCACCAACTGCTACTCACTTTGTTGTATCCCCGGATACCTCGGCAGCGTGAAGGATATCGACACCATCGCCCGCGACATGGGAATGCCGAGCAAACTGCAAATCTTCACCGACTTTAAGCACTTCAATACCTATGAAGAGCTTTCCGACGAGCTCGACGATCCGTCCTATGACGACCTGCGCGGCAACGCCGACTACAAAGCCTACGTCTCGGTCTTCGGCAACTACGTCAAAGCCGACAAGCCGGAAAGCCGCTTCGACAAGGACCCGCTCTGGATTCCGCCGTCGTCGCTCGTCGCCGGACTGGTCTATAAGAACGACAACGATATCGGTATCCAGGCTCCGTCGGCCGGTAAGGTCAACGGCAAACTGGCCGGTATTCAGTCGACGCGCATCAAACTGAACGAAGTGAAGAACACCAAGCTCAACGAGAAGGGCGTCAACTGCGTGATTAACTGGCAGGGCGATGTCGGTGATGTCGTCGCGATGGGCGCCGATACCCTCGCCAAGGATGCGCGCTTCCGCAACTACACCATCAAGCGCACCTACGACTACATCTATAAGGTGATGCGCAATTATCTGAATCAGCAGGTCTATAAGGGCTTCGACGACAAACTCAAAAAGTCGATCGACGGCGATCTCAACAAGTTCTTGAGCCTGCTTCAGCGCAATAAGGTGATCAACGGTTTCACCTGTAATGTCATCGCAACCAACGAAATGATCGAGAATCAGCAGATGCTGCTCGAAGTCGCCTTGAACACCAAGACCCCGATCAAGCAGTACGTCGTGAAGCTCGAAGCGATGGTTGATGACGCCGGTCAGGCGGCCGTAAAATAATTTCGAACCAAACTTGCCTCCTGGCGACAGTTAGGATGCAAGTGATTAGGTTTGAAAAGTAAAAAACGAAATAGAAACTAACTGAAGTAGTAGGAGGAAACACACAATGGCACAGGAAGTAGAACTGTTGATCGATGGCGAAAAGTTCGATAAGGTTCACTCGGTGAGCTACGAACTCTATACCCCGCACGATCAGGCAGACGGCAAGCCGAGTTCGGTCCCGACCGGTCTCAAGTTGAGAATCCGCCGCGAATCCGATGATAACGTCGGTATCGCCAAGTGGGCCTTCGATTCATCGCAAGTGAATCGTAAGACCGGCCAGATCACCTTCAAGGATCCGAATCTCAAGAAGGAACTCAAGGTCCTCAAGTGGGAAAATGGCTTCATCACCCACTATGAAGAGCACGTTCCGTCCACCGCCGCCAACCCGAACGAGCAGATGTACGAATACTTCGAGATCTCTGCCGAAATGGTTGACCTCAACGGCGCGGAATACAAGAAGGACTGGAAAGGCAAATGAGCCTGACCATATAAGGTCTATCGAGACGGGAAGGCGAGAATGTTCTCCCTTCCCGCTCTTTTAATAAGCAAACCAGAGGTTCGAGGATACGATGCCGATACAAATCGATGAACTAGAGACTCAGCCGGACGACGGCGGCGACGATCAAATTCACGTCAGGATGACGACAGACGTTGAACTTAAGATCGACGGCACTACAGTGGATTGGAATATCGAAGAATTCGAACTCGACCAAATGGCTTTTGATCACCACGTGCTAAAGATCACGCTTTCCAAAGACATTGCCACGGCCGATCTCGTCGAAAATCTGACCGCCCTCAACTTCTTTCCGGGAAAAATGGGCGCAAGCTTGACACTGATCTTCAAACCGATCGAAACCTACGCGGCATCAGTAAAACCCAACGAATTTTTCGGCATCATCACCAACCTGCGATTCATCAACGATGGAATTCAATCCTCAAGAGTAACCATCGAAGCCAAAAGCCCGACCTGGAAAATGGATCAGGCGGCGATGGTCAAGACGTATGCCCAAAAGACCCGGGCCAATATCGCAAACGAGATCTTGGGCATGTACGCCTCCGAACATTCCGTTTCCACCGGCGGCGGCACTGAAGCCAAACGCGAAATGACCACCCAATGGATGCAAACCGACTGGGACTTTCTGATTACCACGGTTCTTGGCGAGACAGATCGCTGGGTATACTACGACGGCAAGAAGCTCGTCGTTGATGCGGCCAGAAGCAAAGACACCATTCAGCTTGAGTTACTCAAAAATGTCGGTTCAGCCGAGGCTCGCCTCAACGCTGTCCAGACTCGGTATATCGAGAACGGTTGGTCCGAAAAGGAGAAGCAGACGACCCAATCAAGCGTAGAATCATCACCGACCTCGTTTGGCGGAATGGCGAGCGCCGCTTTCAGGGCATCACAAAGCTTGATTACTCAGAAATCAATCGGCATCTCCGACCTCTCAACCGAAACTTCGCAGGTCCGCTCCCGCGCTGATGCAATGCAGGGCAATGCCATCGGCAACCTTGTAATCTGTTATCTCCAGACGAATCAACCATCAATAAAAGTCGGAAACACTATTGAACTGACAGGGATGGGACCGGTATATAATGGCGTCTATTTTGTCAAAAGAGTTACTCACAACGTGGACGGCAAAGGCTATTACAATTTCGTCGAAGCTTTACCTTTGGAAAGCGCCAAGCCGCCGATAATCGAATCCGATGCCCGCTCCTGGCGCGGCGACCCGATTTGTGCCCTCGTAACCAATAATAATGACCCCGAATCACGCGGACGAGTCAAAGTCAAGTTTCCCTTCAATGGTTCCGACGGACAACCTTGTGAATCCGACTGGATCCATGTTGCCGGTCCTTATGCCGGACGTAACCGCGGATTTTATTTCCTTCCGGAAGTCGATGACGAAGTGCTCGTCGGATTCTTCCAGGGCGATATTGACCATCCGGTAGTTCTCGGCTCACTTTGGAACGGCTTAGATTTGCCGCCGAGTGGTGCCTTTACCGACAAGAATGACAAGAAAATGATCTACACGCGCTGTGGACACCAACTGATCTTCGATGATACCGATGGTTCAGAGAAGATCAGCATTATCGATAAGACCGGAAAAAACTCCATCGTTATCGATAGTTCACAGAATACTATCACGATTTCAGCCGATAAAGATATTGTGTTCAAAGCCCAGCAGAGCATTACCTTCAGCGCCGGCAAAGACTTCTCTGTTGAAGCGACAGGCAAAGTCAACCTGAAGGCGACTGCCGACCTGTCTGCTGAAGGAATGAATGCGACCATCAAAGCCCAGACGGCGATGAAACTGGAAGGAACTGCCAATCTTGAAGCGAAAGGCGGTATGGTTACCGTGCAAGGATCGGGACCGACCACCGTCAAGGGCAATCCGATTATGCTGAATTAGTCATGATATAGAATGGCAAACGAAGCGCTTCGTGTACCTATAGAATTGCGGGACTGCCGGTTCGTGCGCTCGGGTGGCGCCATCGAATTCGCGCGGTTCCTGCTCGAAACCGAGTTGGGGAGTTATCGACCGGATCCGGAGTTTGGATGTCGGTCGCCTTATTTTGCGCCGGAGTTCTCGGAAGAACTTAAGGTTGAAGTCCGAAATCATGTCCTGCGCCAATTCCAGAAGTACATGGGAATTGTCGTCAACGTCATGATCTCGGAAAATGTGACAACTCCGACCGCCACCTTCGTTTGTCGGGTAACCGGAACCACAGCCGGCAACCAACGCTTTGATCTTTCGTGGGAGATTTAGAGTTTAGTGGCCGAAAAATGGACTGATCGGGAAGAACGCGTCTATCAGGAAATGATAGATCGCCTGCGCTATTGGGGTTACCAAATCCCTTCCGGCGAAAAACAAATGGACCCCGCCTTGTTGCTGATGCTCAAGGCTTTTGCCTTTCATACCACCAGCACCGAAGACAAACTTAAGGACGCCGGCAACAACATCATCGACACTTTCGTGTCGAACTTCTTCGTCACCGGTATCCGTCGTCCCATCCCGGCTTTCACGATGTTGTCCTGCCGCTGTCTTGACAAGCGCGCGCGCATCGACAGCGACACCGAGTTCGTCTGTACCGTCGGCGGCGCACAAACTCGCGATTATTCCTTCTATCCGCTCTATGCGCAGGAAATCCTCGATGTCTACGCGGACGTAACAGTATTCACTTCCGGTGAGTACTTGCGTGTACTCAAGGCATTGCCGGATGAAGCCGCTAAATGGGAAGAATCTCTCGACTCGCCATCCTATCGCAATATGAAGCGCAATCCACCCCCGCCCTTGGGCGGCACAATCTGGATCGGCCTCAAGATTGGGCTGCCGCTCGAAGAAATTCCCGGTATTCCGATCTACACCGGCCCCGATTATGATAACGGCAAAATGCTCAATTGGGTCGACTGGCAGGTAGTCGCATCACAGAAGACCCCGCATTTCAAACCCGGACAGTATCAGGATCGCCTGGAAATTTTCCAGCACCTCGACATCCGCGAGTTGGAGGTCGAGTCAAGCTTCCAGAGTCGGCTCTACAGCTCGGACTTTCTTGTTTCCGGTAAGCTTCTCTGGCATTTCAAGCACTACCTCGCTCCCGCGAAGAATTTCGCTTACGTGCCGGGCGAGTATCTGCAGGCGGCTGAGAAAATGGTAATTCCCCCCGCGATACAGAACAAATTCTCGCATATGGACTTTTCCAAACTGACCACCCCGCGCATCTGGCTCAAAGTCGAACTCGCGAATGATGAAAAAGTCGGCGACCTGCGCAAGTTGGTCTTCTTTGATACCAACACGATGATTCTGATCAATCGCCGCAAGACTCATCGTAATAAATACACAATGGGACAACCCGTCCTCGAGATCGACTTGTTCGAGTATAGCGGGGATATGCAGGGCAACCCCGCGCAGAAACTCTTCTCGATCGAACGTGTATGGGATTCGCACGATCAACAATATGTCAGCCATCTCGACTTGACCGCCTTTTCGAATCCGAACAAGTATATGATCGTCGAAGAGGACCAGGCTCTGAAAATCAAGTTCGACTTCAGCACCTCTGCCAAAGAGCCGCCTGACTATGTTGTCGTCGAGTTCTCTCTCACCGAGGGCAGTGACGGAAACGGAATCGGCGCCGAAACCGAATTGCGCCTCGTCCGCGCTCATCCCCAGCTCCATTCACCGCGAAATCTGGTCGCTTCTTCGGGAGGATCGGATGCGAAAACGGACGACGAGGTCAAACGCATGACCGGTTTCTTCCTTCGCAATCACGGTGTGGCGCTGTCGGAAGGTGAAATCGAATACCTCGCTAAAAACTTCGACAATCGGATCACCGAAGCTCATGCCAGGCGCGGAGTCGCTCGCACCGCCGGCGGCTTGGTGCCATCTGTTATGGTCGATGTCAAACTCAATCCGGAACTAAAGATCAGCGAGGAAGAACGCCGCTATCTTATGCAGCGCCTCGGTCAATATCTGGACAGCTATACCCCGCTCAATTTGCACCTTACTGCCCGTCTGGAGGCGAATTGATGAAAACGGGGTTCATTACAACCGATTACAAAGTCCGCGAACGCACCCGGCTGGCCGAGTTCAGCCTCCTTCTAACGACACTGGGAATCGAAGCGTCCGAATACTACTTCGTCAGCCTCGAACAACATGGCAACTTCTTTACCGACATTGAGACGATTCGAACTCTGACTTCCCGCGTTTCCAAACGCGATGAACGTGTTATCTTCATCTATCTGCCGTCATTCAAGAATTACTTCCCGCAAACCTATTTCGTCGAACAGATGGAAGAGTCCGACCACGATCCGGGCATCATGGAAGACCGCTACCTGGAATTCTGGAGCGCGTTCGATACAATCACTTATCGCCACTGGATCGCCTTCTATGTCTTGCGTCTCAAGATGCTCTTCTGCATCGAAGACAACGACACGGAGTTGCTCTTTTGGGAACGCACCGGCGGAGACTTGCCGACTGTCAGCCGCGAAGACCGCCGCTATCTCCTGCTTCTGCGCTTTTTTGCGCCATACTTTCGCGGACGACGCCTGCTCTACGAAAAAGTACTGCCTGCGTTCCTCAAAAAGGAAGTCACCGTCGAAGAGAACATTCCCGGAACGGAGGTAATTCCCACTGAATACCATGTCGCCCTCGGTCAATCCAACAGTCTGCTGGGGCGCGACTTCTACCCGGGAACCGAGTTCGAAGAGAACTTCACGACTTTTCGTCTCAATATCAACGGACTCAGTCTCGAAGATATCTCCGAGTTTGCCCCGGAAGGTCCGAGGCGGGTACTACTGAAGAACTTGTTGTATCTCTTTGCGCCGGCGCACACTAAAAACGAAGTCTGTTATAAATTCGAACCTGGTTTGTCGCCGTTTTGTGTGGGCGAACAACCCAAGACAGCTTATCTTGGATTCTCAACTTACTTGCGAGAGACATTTTAGCCTTTATATTAGGAAAATTGATCGGTATAGGTACTGCATATTATGGATGATTTGAATGTCTGGGGAGTGAACTGGATTGATGGCATGCTGGTCACCAGCAAACATCTGAACCAGAGCGAGGACTTCGCACAGAACCTCAATCGCGCCGCTACGATGGCGCTCTCGCCCGGCTATGGCCTGGCCAAAGCCGCCTCCGTCAAAGCCGAACCGCTCGAAGTCAGCCTGCGCCGCAGCGGCAATTCTCTGCTTATCACGGTACAGAAATGTACCGCTGTCCTCCCCAACGGCAGCGTTGTCAATGTCAACGAAGAGTTCCTCAAACACAAAGCAGTTGAGCTGAAGTACGACATCTCTAAAGAAAAGCGCGAACGCATTCCACTCTTCCTCTATGCCGCCCCTAACGAAAAAACGGCATTCGGTGATCCGCTCGCCGGCGAGCAGCTAAGCCGTCACCCGTATCAAGTCAATAAAATTGCCTTGAGCATTGGACCCTCGCCCGATATCGGCGCCACTGCTGGGTTGCAGATCGCCGAAATCAAACGCGATGGCGATGACTACATTCTCGATGAGACCTTTGTCCCGGCGATCATGTCGACGACATGCGGCAAGGCCGCACTTCAGCGCATGGATCAATTGCGCAAGCTGATGGATAACATCCATCGCGCCGCCGTCGCTGCGATTGCCGAGGTCCGTATGAAGACCAAAAGCAAGCCGTCGGCTGCCGAAGAGGAAACCATCCGCGGTGTCTTCCTGCAGTCAGAGAACATTCTGCATAACATTGGCTTCAACTATAATCAGATCTTCGATAACCACGCCGGTGTCGACTCTCGCACCTTGATCAACTATTTCACCGGTCTCGTCGGCGGATTCCAACAAGGCTTTCTCATCTATCCGGAATTGCGCGAATACGTCCGTAATGCCCAGATTCCAACCGACAAAGGCGAAATCAACGGCGGCAACATCCTGCCCGAATTGCGCGATTACCAGACCCGCTCGTATGGTTACGAAGACATGACGCAGTTCTTCGACGACAGCGAACGCGTCCTGTCATTCCTTGCGGCGATTCTTAGTTACTATGCTTCCGGTGCCGCGGGAAAATCCGGCGACTCGATCGAACGCGACGGTCATCGCTTCCTCGTTCAACATCACGGTGCCGTCAAGTACTCTTTCCGTAACAATCGCCACAACATCATCATCGACGGTGTCGATCCGCGCGGAACTGAAGACGTCATCGTCAAACTGCACAAGAAAGTCCTGCCGATGCAGTACGCCGCCAACGTCATTATCTATCTTGGCGCCAACGAAGTCGACGACATTGCCGCCGCCTCGGTCGCGCGCAAACCGGTCGAAGATGTCGCCGACCCCGATTACTGGCTGATTCAGCCGAATGAATATTTCCCGCTCAAGTCCAATCGTCTCGACCGGCTGAACATCATCATCGATGGTGATGTCGATCGATCCGCATTGGAAGCGGTCAAGATGAATCACGTGTCAATCTTCAGCAGGTCGCGATAGAGGCTCATGTCGGAGAAACTTAAAGCCCTCGTCAATTCGATCTTCGTCCAGCTGAACCGCTATGATCGCCAGCAGGAGGACTTCTCCGCCGATACGTTCCTGCGCGACTGCGAATCCTATTTCACAGAGCTCGACCGCCTCGACCTTTCCGGCGGTGATGGAATGATCATCGACGAGCACCTCAAACAGCGCATCAACACGGTCCCGCGCAATTCACAACCGGTGACCTTGGTCATATCCAATCTGATGGCGCTCTACTTCTGGTATGTGCGCCGTCCTCCCCAGCAGTGCCAAAATGCTTTTCTCGCCGCCAAGAAACTGCGCGGCATCACCGACGACAGCCAGTTTGTCGAACAGGCAATGGCGCCGCTAATCTTCGGCGCAAAAATCCGCGGTTTCGGCAAGCGCGAACGCGATTTCCGCACGATTCTTTTGCACCGCACGGCACAAATCGCCGCCAACTTCCGCGAAACCGACCAGGTCAACGCATCGGCAACCCGCATTGTTCGCACTGATACCTGGCAGAAGAAAATGCTCCATGTCGCGTCGCTCAACCAGAAAGGCCGCAAGGAAGAAATCAAATCCTTCGCACCGACGGACGAACTGCGCGCCATTTCTTCGCACAACGAATTCGCCGCCTGGTATCTGCGCACCCATGAAATCTACAAAGGCGAAAACGCCTTCCTGCGCTGGCTCAAGGGCTTCTTCGGTACGCTCTTCGCCACGATTTTCTCCATCTTCAACTGGCGCTTCGTGGTCCATATGTTCCGCGACCGTTGGCCGGTCTACATCGTCTATGTCGTACTTTGTATAGCCTTCATTTATGGTGCTTTGAACATCCGCAAGCCGTGGGAAAAGGTACACAAAGCCCGCGCCGTCGAACTACTCGGCGGAAAGACCGATGAGGTGAAGCCATGAGCGTCAATCCCCTCGGTTTATTCAAGAAGGCCTTTGGCATTTTCAAAAAGCAGTCCGCCGCCGCGGCTCCCGTCAAAGGCGCCGACGCTCCCTTTGAACGCGACGACAATGTCGTGCTGGTCTTCGGTCACTCCAATGCCGGCAAGACAGTCTACTTCTCGGTACTTTACGAATTGCTCAAAGGCAGCACCGACTACAAACTCTCGCCGCTCAACAACGAGACCGCTGCCGCTCTGATTGAAAATTTCAATCTTATGCGCGGCAAACAGCTCAAGATCAAAGACGGCCGCCAGATCGAAGTCGAGGGCGAACGCAAGTTCCCGACCATGACCTCCGAGACGCGCATTCTCAAATTCGCGCTCGATATGTCCATCCGTAAAGGCATCAAATTCTATACGGTCGACTACAAAGGCGAAACCTTGTCAATCGCCGAACCCGGTGGTCTGCGCAAGCAGTTCGCCAAGTTCTTCCCCTATGCCCAGGCTGCGCTGTTCTTCATCGATGCCTCAGTGCTCGATACCGACGTCCTCCTGCGCGAACAAATCGCCGCGTTCCAGACCATCATCAACGACTTGCGCGATTGCGTCAGCAAGAAGATTCCGATCGGCATCGTCATCACCAAGGCCGATTTCCTCGAGGGCTTCTCGCCCTCCAACCCGGTCGAGTTGATTCCCGCCAATGCCGCGATTCACAAGGGCAAAGGACGCGACGCCTTCATCAAAGGTTTGGCATCTATCAACGAACGCCGTTTTGGTGAGGTCTGGGCAAAGTCTTGCGAACGGGTCACCCGCACATTAGGCAATCTGATCGACTCGATGACGTCTTATAATGTCGACTTCCAATTCTTCTTCGTCACCGCCACCGGTGGCCTGGAGAAGGTCCAGACTGGCGTCCAACCGCCGCGCGAAATCACTCCATCTGGCGTGCCCGATCCGCTCATCTGGTCGTTCCAGCGCATCCTGTTCAACAAGCGCAAACAATTCTGGTGGCGCATGACCAAGTGGGTTATGGCGCTTTCATTCCTTTGGATGGCTCTTTTCAGCGCCATCAATCTGTACCATTACGCGGTCGTCTATGACGGCAAACTCGCCCAGTGCGAAAAGAAGTACAATCAGTACTTCTCTGCCGGTCCATCACCCATCGATCAGAAGACCGCCAATATTATCAATAGCAATTATGATGATTATCTGAAACTGTTCCCGGTTGCAGAGTTTTTCGGCGCCAAACCGCTGATGGACTTCGCCCGCGAACGCCAGCGCTTTGTCCGCAGCCAGATCTCCGCCGATGTGGTCATCGCTGATGAAGCCGAGGTCCCGGAAGACTCGCCCTACAAAGAAGCCACCGAGGCCGCCCAAAAGGACTATGCCAAACTCGCCGGCGATGTCGGCAAACTTCCCCCGGCGGAACAACAAGCCGCCTTCGACGCCAAGATGGCCGAGTTCTGGGCCAAGCATCCGCCCGAGACTCTCGATCCCGCCTTTGTGAAGAAGCTCGAAGCCGGACAGGAGAAGTTCAAAGCCGGCGGTGCTGAGGTCGCCGAACAGAAATTCGAACTGGAATTGACTGTTCAGAACATTCGCGAGAAAGCCCAGGTCACTATCCAAATCGGTACTGACCCCGAAGTCGAATTCGGAAATCTAACCGGAAACTCCGCCACCGTCACTCACAAAGTCGCGGGTACCGGCAATGCCGCAATCACCTTCCGTTGGCTCGACTACTCCGATGCCAGCGCGCCGCCGTTGGTACAGGTAGTTGAAAATCCCATCGAAGAATTCTATCCCAAATTGAATTCGGGATTCCGCGTCGACTACGGCAAAGACTACAACATCATCGTCAAACTCAAGTCCGGGACACCTCCCAAACCTCCGTCTGTCCCACAGCTTTAAATGAAGCTCGATCATTTGATCTATGGAACGTTTCCGGATCTGCCGGGATCGCAGCAAGTAGTATATCGATCATCCGGCGTCACCCCCGAACTGGAAAGTTGGCTCATCCAACAATACGATCAATTTGGCGACTGTAAAACCGAGGAATTCCGCTCATCATTAACCTTGCAGTGGTACCGTGAAGGCGAATCTCCCATTGCTGTCGTCACCAAAGTCACTCATGCCGGCCAGGACTTCTCCGGCCGCTGGGGCGCTTTGCTTCGCCATAGCGCCATCATCACGCAAGAGCAATTCTTCACTATTCATGGCGACATTAGCGCTATTGCCGCAACACTCGTTACCGGCGGGTCATCCGAAGAATTGTCGCAAAGCTCCGACTTGGAATTTGAGTCAACTCCAGACCGCGATGCGATTATTGAACACATCATGTCGTTGAATCTCGCCAACTTTGAATCAAACTTGAAACGCATCCTCACCGGTGAGCGGCTTGTCCTCTATGCCGACCTCAACTCACCGCATCTCAACAGCTATCTCAAGGATCTCTTGATTCTCCTGCCGTTGCCTCTTCGTTCACGGCTAAGCTGGTCGGAATTCATCTTCCACTCATTGCCGGAAATGGATCTGTCGATAGTCCATTCGTCGCGCTACTCCGCGCCCGACGGCGACATCATCAACTTTCAAAGTGACGGTATTAATTACTTGGGCGAAACGCAAATGCCTGCCGAAGTAGCCGATGAGTTCCTCGCCGATCTTTCGACCGCAATCCAGTCCAATGACTCCGACAAAATCGCGGACCTGCTATTTCCTGTGGCATAGCTTGTCGTGGTCACAAAAGAGCCGTCAGGAATCCCTTCCTGACGGCTACTCGAAACTCCTATGTGTCTCCCCTAATTACTCAATCAAACGCATACCCTACTTCTGATACTTCACCGTCGTGTCTTCTGTCACAACCGGTTTCCACACATTCTTGCCCTGTGGAAATTCAATATCGCCGCCCTTGATCAACCAGCCGATCGGGAATAGCACAATCGAGATGATCTTCTTGCCGGCGCCGCTCTTACCTTTGAATTCGGCCATGCCGCGCAGCGGAACCATTGACTTGCCCGAAGAATGCGTCGAGTCAAACTTAATCGTCATGTTGCCGGCACCGGCATAAGCGCCGCCGCGTCCGCGCTTGATCACCGAAGCGTACACTGTCTGCCCTTTATTGATCAGCTTCTTGTCGAACTTCACAATATTGTCCAGGATCTTCAACTTGACCGTTTGGCCCGCGCGCGATGCCTTCATCGCCTCAAAATCCTCGGCGTCAACATACACCGAGATCGAATCACCTTTGTTGAGCAGCGATTCTCCCGTCGACTGCGCGTACACCGGCTTCCATGTCAGTGTCAAAATTGCCGCGACTACGGCTACAATGATGAGCATCTTCTTAACCAGCATCATATGCGTATACCTCCTGTATGCCCGAATTGACTCTCGGTCCGGTATGCGACGGCCGAGATATGAATGACTCGTAATGACTCAACATAAGCCCCGGCAGTTGGCAGGTCAACCACAAATCTTAGGTCGCGATGAGTCCTTGACCTTGGGCTGCCAATAGCGTTATACTGCAAGTTCTATGATAGTAGGACTCATTGGCCTCGGACTCTCGGGCAAAACCACCATTTTCAATGCCGTTACCCGCGGCAACGCCGAGGTTTCCAGCTTCCAATCCCAGAAGGGCGCCTTTAATCGCGGCCGCGTCTTGGTCCCCGATGAACGCATCGACTGGTTGACGGAACTGGAATCCTCCAAGAAGACCGTCTATGCCGAAGTCGAATACATCGATGTCGCTGGCTTGTCCGGCGACAAGGACTCATCCGTTGAAAACGAAATCCCGGCGGTACTGCGCGAGTGCGACGCCCTCGCCCATGTCGTCCGCGGCTTCGAGAACGACGAAGTCCTTCATCCTAAAGGCTCCATCAATATCAAGCGTGATATCGAAACTCTCGATGACGAACTCGTCTTCGCCGATCTTCTCCTGATTGAAAAACGACTCGACCGCGTCGAGCGTCAGGCTAAGATGATCAAGGACGACAAAATCAAGCATGAGTACGAAGTCCTCAAGAAGGTCAAAGACGCGCTCGAGGCCAACAAGCCGCTGCGTACCGTTGAAATGAATCCTGATGAACTCAAGACCATCCGTGGCTTTCAGTTTCTCTCCCAGAAACCGATGCTGGTCATCATCAACGTCGGTGAAAACAATATCGGTGACATCGACAAGTTAACCGCCGAGTATGCTCACGTCCGCGAAAAGGCGCAGACCGACCTCGCTGTCGTTTGCGGCAAAATCGAAATGGAATTGGCACAACTGTCCGATGATGACCGCAAGTCATTCATGAGCGATCTCGGCATCACACAATCCGCCCTTGATCTTGTAATCAAGAAATCCTATGATTTGCTCGGTTTGATCTCGTTCCTCACTGCCGGTGAAAAAGAGACTCGCGCTTGGACCGTCCGCAAAGGCTCAACCGCTCCCGTCGCCGCCGGTGTGATTCATGCCGATTTCGAACGCGGCTTCATCCGCGCCGAAATAGTTGCCTATAACGACCTCAAGCGCCTTGGCAGCCACGCTGAAGCCAAAAAGCACGGCTTGGTCCGGCTTGAAGGCAAAAGCTACATCATGCAGGACGGCGACGTTGTCATCTTCCGATTCAATGTCTAGGCGACAGCAACTCCCCTCACACCTGATCTTAGCACTCTCAATCTTCGTCTTTCTCGCAGTCGCAATACCAATCAGCGGTTCATCATCGCTTTGGGGCATTAATCTTCTAAGTTATTTCGACTGGTCGGTGCGCCTGCCCCTCGCATTGGCGTCATTGGCAACGGCCTTCATCGTAGTAATGCTGGGCACAGCCGCCAAACTTCAGCGTCAACTCAGAAACATTCTGGTCTACGTGATTATTCCGATCACGCTCCTGGCTGTATTCTACTTATTGCGCGCCAAGACTCACTATCTCGGCGACGGTCTATTGAGAATTAAGGAACTCGATATCGGTGTCTGGTGGCTACCCACCGAACCGCTCGCACAAACTGCCAACTATCTGATCTACAAAATCACATCAAGTCTCTTTGGCTTCAACGCCGCCGCAGCCGTGGAACTGGTCTCATACCTCGGTGGCATATTCTACTACTATGTACTTCTCGGATTTGTTAGGACCGCTGTGCGCAGCTCGCCACTACAACTGCCGGCATTCATCCTGCTCTACTTCTCCGGCCTGACCGCACTCTTCTGCGGCTATGCCGAAACCTACATGCTCCTTCCCGCGCTGATGACTCTCTTCTTCACCGCTGGAATCAAGGCCGCAAAGGGAGAGTCGTCTTCCTGGTTGACTCTGTTCCTCTTCCTGATCTTGGTTTTCTTTCATTTCAAATCGCTGATTCTCGCGCCCTGCATCGCTTATTTGGCATACATCAGTTTTAGAGACAAATCACACTTGTCCGCCGCGGTTGCCGTTTCGGCGATTGTCGTCGCTATCATTGGCGCGATAATCGTCCCAACGCTCTCCAAACTGCCAACCTTGTCAGCGGCCGGATATCTGTTGCCGTTTGCCGCGGGTGGCACCGAATACGCCCTTTTCTCGCCACAGCACTTACTCGACATGCTCAATCAACTTCTGCTTGTGTCCGCCGCGCCGTTGATCGTGCTCTTGGCTATTGGCATCACCGCTGCAAGTTCGCGGTATACTATCGATCACCCGTTCTGCTTCATTGCCTGGGCGCTCCCGGGCGCGGTTACCATGCTGGCACTGCTCCACTCCCGACTCGGTTTCGCCGTCGATTGGGACCTGTTTTCATCCGCCGCACTCATCGTGAGTTTCTTTGCTGTGATGCTCATGGCCCGTCGTGAGAACTTCCAGATTAGCCGAAGCGTCGCCGTTGCCCTCGCCGCGGTGGGATTCATTTCATTTTCTGCATTCGCTGCCGTGAACTCCCAATCCGACGTCGCGGTGAAACGGCAGGTCGATATCTTGAGTCTCTACGGCAAAGAAGGGGCGATCGGCTTTGAGTCAATGGGTAATCATCTCAACGGCATCGGCCAGACAGCCTTGGCTGAACAAATGTGGCGCAAATCGCTTTTCCTTCGCCCCCACGTGCGGATGTATGCCAACCTTGCCCAGTTGAGTCTCAATGAAGGCCGCATTCCTGACGCCAAATACTACAGCGAAAAAGGCCTTGAACTCGATTCTACCCACGCCACGCTTTGGAACCACCTTGGCGTGGCGTTGACACGCTATGGCGACTTGCCGGCCGCGGAGCGGGCATTGCTCAATGCCGTGCGATACGATCCCGCTAACGCCGACTACCACCACAACTACTCCATCATGCTTACGCAGGCACAACGTTGGGAAGATGCCGAGGTCCAATCGCGCGAGGCTTTGCGGCTACTGCCCGGCGACCCGACAATACTGACAGGATTGGGAATCGCTTTGACCAACGCGGGAAAACTCGCGGAGGCCGAAAAGACACTGATGCAAGTTACGGCCATCGCGCCCTCTTATGGCGAGCCGTATTTTCATTTGAGCAGAATCTACTTGATGCGCTCGGATACTACTAAGTGGCGGCAGGTGCTCGGCGATTACATCAGCCGCTATCCTGACAGCCCGACAACTCCACGAATCAAACGCGTACTCGAAAGTATCCAGCCTCCCGTTCAGAATCAGTAAGCAGCTAATTAACTAGAATCAAATCGGTGCGTCCCTCGACCTTGGTGCCCAGCACCAGGTCTTCAATCTTGATAGTTAGCCTGTATCCGCCCGGACGCAGTTCACTCACATTTAACTCCACATCCCGAACAGCCGTCTGCGACCTGCCGCCCTCACGGTAGGTGTAACTCACCGATTCCTTCCGGCCCGGGAAGATCTTCCCCATCAGTCCCTTGATGCCGGTTTCCGAACCTTTGAGGAACTGGAATGTGTAGGTTACGTCAAACCGCGTCAGAGATCGGATGTCTGTCGGCAGGTTATATATCTCGTAATACAGCCGCAGAGGCTGCTGTGTCGAGAATACCTGATCGACCAACGGCACAACCCGCACGCTGTCGCCGCGCACGATCGCCGGACCGCCGCCATCGCGACTTCGCGCATAACCCAATACAATGTCCGACAGTGCCGGATCCTTACTTTGAAAATCCGGTACGATCACGGTGTCAGTTACAACCCCAAATCGATTTCCGTCCGGTTGATCAAGCGCAACACTGAAACGATATCTTCCTGGTTCAAGATTGATCCTCGTACACTGTCCGACCAGTGATTCTCGTTCTCCCACCACGTGTAGTGCTGCCAACTTGCTTCGCTCTTGTGCGCGTTCAACTTCCTTTCCGTTCCACTCATGAACTACTATGCGCGATTCTGCTCCGTCTATCTTAGGCAAGTCCGCCTCGGGTGCCAATGTCACAACTTGGACTTCAGTCAGACCGTCACCTGCGGCAAATTTGTATACCCCGGCAAACAAATCGATCGGTATCCGCTCGCGCCCGACCGTCGATTCCTGCGGTTTTTGCCGGTAGTTCAGAAATGCAATCTCTTTGCTCGCGTTGGCGCGCGATGATCCGGTATTGTCGCTGTAGCTAAACGGAAAACGGAAATTGCCCGACAGCATATGGTCCACGAAAGCCAGCGTACAGGGAAACTCGGTGCTGGTATAGTACCAGTACCATGCCGGCACACCATTGGAATGGCCCGACTGAATCTTGGCGCGATATCGATCATCCGGCAAGCCGAGTCGGATTAATGTCTCGCCCATGTCCGTCGTCCAGCCGGTAATTCCATATCGAAGATCGGAATACAGCAAATTCGCCAACCAAACCCGCGCATAATGCTCCACTCGTCGCTCGTTGACCGCTGTCGTTGGGTCAAGATCAATCTCAAACCACACAGCTTCGCCTAGTGAGTCGCGTACATCAGGAGGCAGTACCATGAATCTCGTAGCATTCTGCGGAGGAATCAAGTAAAGGATCGATTCATAACCCGCCCGTTCCGTCGAATCCATTTGCGCAAGTCCCCGTTCAAAGTACCGTGCCGCTGAAGCAAATCTGTCCCTGCGATAGTCGGCGTATCCCATAACCAGATTCGCCTGTTTCGCAGTCGAGTCGGTTTCCAGAACCCTCATCGCTGCTTGTTCGGCGCTGTCAAGTTGATTGCGGACGGCGCACAATTCCGCCAGCATAGTCAGTCCCGAATCGGACAGCGGCCTATTCCGTAGAAGCTGCTCCAGCACAAATCGGGCTGAATCGCCGCGATCGCGGTCGTCATCGACGAAAAACGGTCGTCGGTAAAGATGCGTCAGCAGTAGATATGCTTCGACATTCGTCGGATCCAGCTCGATCGCCCAAGCTAACTCGCTTCGTCCGTTCATTTCAAACGACTGGGCAATTAGTGTCTTGGCCAACTCCAAATGATACCGCGCGTTTTTCGGATTAATCTTAACCAGTTTTCGAAACGCCCGCTCCGACTGAATTCTCCCCTCGACCGTCTCTAAATCGCGATTGATCAACCCCTGTCGCCATAAGACCAGCGTATCGTTCGGTTCGTGCCGGGCAAGATCATTAATCACCAGCGCCGCGCTGTCAAGATCGTCGAGCACAATCATCCGGTCGGCCTCACCCACCATGTAATCGACCTCGAATCGGGTCATTCGCCGGTTGTTGCTGCACGAATACGCCGCCGCCAGCGTTACTACTATGAGAAATGTCCGCAGTAAGTTCTTCATCTTCGCAAATATACGGAATTTCGAGACGTGAGGAATCTCAATCTACTTAAGAGACGTTTCTTATGCGACTTATGCTGAATCAGAAACTGGATACGTCAACAATTTCCGCCATTCGTTTCATCGGAATCGAACTTGTAATTGCGACAGTTTTGTGTATATTTAATTCTCTACTTGCCGGAGAAGCATGATGAAATCACTCGCCATATTTCTGTTGATACTTGCGCTGACGACCAGTGCCGCCGCCCAGCGCAAAACCTACGATTACAACAACCTCACCGCCGACCAGATTGAAGAAATCAAAGCACAACATCTTGAGTATTCGCAACTCGAGGGCGCCCGCAAGGATGCCGCAATCAAACGCTATCTCCTCAAGCAAGCTACCTCAATGAATGCCAATCAAGCCGACTTCGATGTCAAGTATTACGGCCTTCACATCAACATCGCCTTTCCGACACAATCCATTATCGCGTCCATCGACTACCAGATCACTTCCGTAGTCCCGGCACTTAATTCCGTCGACCTCGACCTGACCCATCAACTCACTGTCGATTCAGTAAAGGTCAATAATCTCAACGCACCCTTCACTCATTTTGGCGAAGTCCTTAGCATCACGCTGCCGTCAACCATGACCAACGGACAGAGTTTCCTGATGAACGTCTTCTACCACGGCCAACCCTACTCCGGCTATGGCTACACCGATGGCGGAATGGGCTTCCAGAACAACAACGGCAATCTTGTCTGCTGGACGGCCACCGAACCGTTCGGTTCGCGCAATTGGTGGCCCTGCAAAGATACTCCCGAAGACAAAGCCGACTCCGTCAAACTCTGGATCGAATGCCCCTCAAACATGACCGCCGTCACTAACGGCGTTCTGATGTCGAATACCGATCTTGGCGGTGGTCGCCGACGCTTCTACTGGAAGCACAACTATCCCATCACTACTTACCTCGTCGCCATATCAGTCGCGACCTTCGATATTGTGCAGAAAACCTGGAATTACAACGGCAATACCATGCCGGTCTACAGCTACACCTTCCCCAATGCCTATGAATACAAAGTGATATTTGATACCCTCACCATTCCGATGCTGAACATCTACAGCAACGCCTTCGGCATCTACCCATTCGTCGGCGAGAAACTCGCCAATGTCAACTGCGGCGTTTATGGCACAATGGAGCACCAGACCTGCTCCTTCCACGACCCGTTTTCGGCATACGATCCCATCTACTTGCTGATTCACGAAAATGCCCACCAATGGTGGGGCGATATGATTACCTGCAAGACCTTCCACCACATTTGGCTCAATGAAGGCTTCGGTACCTACAGCGAATCGATTTTCTATGAAGCCGTCTATGGCACCTCCGCCTATTTCGGCCACATGCAGGCGTTGAAATATCTTGGCGGCGGCACCATCTATGTCGAAGATCCATTAACCCAAGTCATCTTTGACGGCAGCCTTTCCTATAACAAAGGTGCCTGGGTCGTCCACATGCTTCGCGGCGTTCTTGGCGATTCGACATTCTTCAGCGCGATCAAGGACTGGACTTCGTCATCTTTCCGCTACGGCTCGGCAACCACGCAGGATCTTGCCGCGTCCATCTCCACCAGCGTCGGTACGGATATGAGTTGGTTCTTCAATCAGTGGATCTACGGTGATGGCCACCCCGACTACAACTACTCCTGGCAATGCCGTCGTGACATCGTCAATGGCGGCTTCAAGCTTGAATTCGCAATTGAGCAGACCCAGGAAAGCGGCGTCCTCTTCCGCATGCCGGTCCGGGTTCGCTTAGTCACGACCGGTGGCAATCGCGATACATCATTTGTCAATAACGCCTGGTCGCAATTCTATTCAGTCAGCGTTCCCGATTCCGTAACCAATCTGCAGTTTGACCCGCAGGAATGGATCTTACGCACCGCCGCACGCGTTCCGTTTACGATGCATGTCGCAACAACAACCTGTGCCGCCGCAGGGCTCGGCGAACCATACTATCAAGAATTTGAAGCTGTCGGCGGAGTCGAACCATACTACTGGAGCTTCTTCGGGGGCGATCTGCCTTACGGTCTTGGCTTCGAGGGCGACACTGTTGGCGTGATCAGCGGCGTCCCGACCTACGAAGCCACCTTCTTCTTCACGCTGAGAGTACAGGATTCCAGCGTCCCGCCCCAGGAACGCCTCTATTCCTATTCGATCACCGTGGGCCCGCCTTCCGGAATTTGCGGTGATGCCGACGGCAGCACCTCAATTACGATCTCAGATGTCGTTTACCTGATCAATTACATCTTTGCCGGCGGCCCGGCCCCGATCGGAACCGGCGGCGATCCCGACTGTAGCGGCACCACCACTGTATCCGATGCCGTATACCTGATTAGTTTCATATTCTCCGGCGGTCCCGCACCTTGCGCAGCCTGCGACTAGCTCACCCTACACAAGTGACATTGTCGAGATTGTAGGGCAGGTCTCTCCAGAGACCTGCCAAAATCAACTGTCATCTCGAGCGCAGCGAGGGATCTGTTGTGCGCCGCCGACGTCCTCGTCTGCCCGCGTTTCAAAATTTCCCGTTGCCCTCGACCTGCCCAACGGCGATATTTCCCGACACATTTTTCAGCAGGGGTATGACGTGATTAAAGTTTCCGAGCTGTCGAAATCCTTCGGTTCTCTACGCGCAGTCGATCAATTGAGCTTCAGTATTCCCGATGGCGAGGTCTTCGGCCTGCTCGGTCCCAACGGTGCCGGCAAAAGTACTACCGTCAAAATGATGGTCGGCATGCTCACTCCGTCCCAGGGTGAAATCGAGATCAACGGCTTGAGCGTCAAAACAGAGATCAACCGCATCAAGACCGACCTTGGCTATGTCCCGGAAAACTGCGCCCTCTACGAAAATCTCACCGGCCGCGAACATCTGGAGATGGTCTGCAATCTCCACCATTTTCCGCTCGAAAAGATCGAACCGCAGGCAAAGAAGCTCATCGAATTGATGGAATTGACCGATGCCGCCGACAAACGTATCGCCGGATATTCCAAGGGTATGAAACAACGCCTGCTTTTAGCCGGCGCGATCATCCATAATCCCAGCATTCTGATTCTTGATGAGCCCCTTTCCGGCCTTGATGCCAACGCCCAGAGCCTGATTCGCGAATTGATCCGCGAATTCGCCCGCTCCGGAAAGACAGTTGTCTTCTGCTCCCATGTCCTCGAAGTCGTCGAGCGCCTCTGTGACCGCCTCATCATCATCGACCGCGGCAAGAAGCTCACCGAAGGCACGCCCGCCGAAATCATGACCCAGGTTGGCGTCTCGTCCCTCGGCGTCGCTTTCAACCAGCTCACCGGTGCCACCGACATCGACAACCAGGCCAAAGGCATTCTCCGCGCGATCGAGGACCAAAATGGCTGATGCCGCTCCGAATTTCGACCACGACCGCGTCGACAGGCGCCAGCTCAAGACCTTGCTTAAGATCGCCTATCGGACCGATCTGCGCGGCTCTAATAATCCGTTTCGCGGCTACGGCCAGAAACAAAGCAACTTCCCGCCGATTCTCGGCCTGATCCTTATGAAGCTTTTCCTCGGATTATTTTTGAGTGCCATCATGTGGAAGATCGACAGCCCCTTCTTCGGAGCGATTACGGTCAATATCGCGATACTGATATTCATCTCGCTTACCATCTTGCTCGAATTCTCGAATCTCATCATCAGTCCCGATGACTATCCCATCATTTCGCCGCATCCGGTGAATTCAAAGACCTTCTTCTTCGCCAAGGCGATTCACTTCGTCGTCTACGTGACCATCCTTGCGACCGCAATCATCATTATTCCTGCCGTCATGGCCGCAATCAGGTTCAAGATATGGTGGCTGGGACCGGTCATCTTCGTCTCGTCGTGGGGAATGGCAATGGCGGCATCACTCTTCTTCATCTTGTTCTATACGGTCGCACTGAAAATCATCAATCGCGACCGCATGCAGCGCTTGCTTGGCTATGCTCAACTGCTCTTCGTGACAGTCATCTACGCCGGATATATCATCCTGCCTCGTATGATCGAGAAGGTCACTTCCATCGACGTCACCTCTGTCGATGCCCTGTGGCTCTATTTCACACCGCCCGCGTGGTTCGCTGCCTGGCCCGCATTGTCCACCGGTGATTCGCGCCTCGAAATCATCCTCGCTGCTATTGCCGGAGTCATAGCCTTAGCAATCATGGCGAGAATCAGTGTCTCGCGCCTCTCGATGCAGTACGCACTCACTCTCAACAACACCGTTGAGCAGATGGAAAAATCACAGGCTGCCGCGCCGAAAGGCTTCTTCGCCCGTCTGGTTGAATCGACTTCCAGCTCCGAAGATCGTGCTGTCTGGAAATTGATTCGCGCCCAGTTCAAATATGACAACCGTTTCAAGATGACCATTCTGACCATTCTTCCCCTGACAGTCTTTTATGTCTACATGGGACTTCAAGACAGCGGTCGGCTGATCGATCCCTTTGTCGGATCCCTCGAAGACTCTTCAGGTAGCGGCAACTACCTCCTCTATATCGCCGTCGGAATGTTCCCCTTCATGATCATCATGGGCACTGCTTACAGCCCGTCAGCGGCGGCATCGTGGGTGTTCTTCGCCTCACCTGCCAACAAGACCAACCTCGTCATGTCCAGCGCCCGCTTTACCGTGGTCTACTTTTGCATCCCTTACTTGGCTCTCTTGACGGTAATCCTCGGCTACTTCTTCGGCAACTATCTCCACGGTGTTTTGCACTGCTTCATTCTTTTTCTGATGCTGCTCACCCTGGTGCGTGTCTTTGTGTTGCTCATGCCGAATCTCCCGTTTAGCATTCCGATGCGAACCGGTCAGCGCGGAGTCTTGACGATGCTGATGTTCTTGATCCCTTCGATTTTCATCGTGGTACCGATGATTATCATTACCAAACTCGGCTACGGCGGTCCTCTCGGCTACTGCCTGATTGCCGGCGGACTGCTCTTAATCTGGTGGTTGTTTGGATTGATCATGAGAAGAAGCATTCCCAAACGCGTCAACAAACTCGAATACGCCGAATCGACATAGACGTCGAGTAGGTTGGAACCCTCGTTCCGAAGCCTGTCGGCCATTGGAGCATCTCTCCAGAGGGTTCCGACAACGTGCTTGGCCTACTCCGCCGTGTGTTCTCCAGAACTTCCAATCTTCATCTGTGCCAGCACCGACTGCTCCAAATTACATCGACTCTTGAAATCGTTCTCATCGCGGAAAGGAAGTTTCTGCCTTTCGTCGATCCAGGTCTTTATCTGCGGTTCACTGATCCCCGGTATCAGCCGCATGATCCCGATTTCCACGGTGTTGACATCAAAGATCAACGGCGCCTCCTCACCAAATGCAACTAAACCGACTGTTATCGAATCGACCTCACAGCGAATCTGCGCCCCCAGCCGTTTGTAAAGTGCGTCAAAGTTTCCCATCGCTTCCGTCTTCCAGGCTATCCGCGCCTGAACGATCTTGTCGTTCTTACGCTCGGCCAGATCAAGACGCAGCGCCCCCATATAGTGATCGCTCCACAGCTTCCCCGCACTCTCGTCGATAAACACACCGTGACTTAAATCGAGCAGGAGATCGAGAACCGCACCTTTCCGTTCTGGGAATTTCATCGCATACGCTCGTACAAAATTCAGCAAATACGGCGTTTCTTCCCCGACTTGATTTGCCGAGAACATTTCCTTCAACGCCGCAAGCATCTCGCCTTGCCTTGCATGTATCGTCTCCAGGGTCGGGGCGTCGTTGCCTGCCACCAACAAGTCAAAGAAGAAGGTTGCATAGAATCCCTCCGATTGCAGAAGCTGATTGGCATCGCGCAACGTCGCGAAGTCCCGGCTCTTGTCCAACTGCACTCGCAAGTAATCGGGTTCTTTGCAGGCAGAGGCGAACGCGAAGTGATTCTCGCGAACATCATAGTAACGCGTTCGTGTCTGCGCGTAACTCAACAGGTCGCCAGATTGCCGGAAGTACTCGCCCTTTAGTCCAGCTTCAGTTCCGAACACGAACGTCGGATGTAAATATCGTTGTTGGACCGTGGGGTCGTTCCCGAGATGCGCCGCCAACGTCTCTAAATGAACGGAGAACCCCTCATTAAATGCTGTTCCTCGCGATGACAGTGCCGTCGTAGTATGCGGAATTGAACTCAAGTCGCTTGCCGGGACACCCTCTCCGTTGTTGAGCATCGACAAAATCACGTGTCCTGTCTCATGGAGGAAGGTTGTCGTAAAGACCCATTCTTCCGGCCCCAATTTGATGTAGGCCGTCTTCCCATGATCGACGGTCTCTTCGCCCATCCGCAGTTTGAACCCAAGGTCGGCATGGTTGCCTCCCTTCACTAAAGCGACATGGTAGATCGGAGTCGAACTGCTGACTTCGTTCAGCGCCCATGTTCGTTTGAACAAGTCAATTGCAATCTTGGCCGGCTCATTATTCAGCCAACCTGAGTACTTTTCAATGCTCTTTGTGTCATCTATGATGCGATAGGTCGGCACTGAATCACTCGCAGCAGTTGTGTCGACCTCCATAAAAACAATTTGCACCCCGTCTACTGAACTTCCGGCGAAAGCCATATTCGCGCATAGGAACAACAAAATCGCCAGCACGCACAAATGCGATCGTTTCAAACACACGTCAAACCTCCATTGTTTACCCAAATAAGAGAGCGTCTCATCCACTTTTGTTTCAGGATTTGTAGGTCAAAACCCCTTATTGCACACTCTTAATGATGAGATATGATCTGCGGGGTTTTGACATTTCGCCCGCGGCCACACCGAGATTACGAGCATCCGTCGAAACCCTCATAGTACAGTTCATGAATTGGCTTGGCGCAATAAGGGATTTCGACTTACATTACTCATCATGAAGCGAAAGTGAGTATGAACCCGTACTACTATCTATTTTACAGGCTATCGCGTTTCTATAATAGGAAAGGCAACAATCCTATTGGACCAATCGGAGCGATTTCTGTATTGATTGGGCTAAACGCCCTTGTAGTCTATTCGTGGATACTCCCGATCATGCAGGAAAGGGCTCAAGGTATAAACACGAAAGGATACATGGCTCTTGCATTAGCCATTATCATCGCAAACTCTTTTTTGTTCTTAAATAAGAGACGAGTCGGTGAAATAATGATCCGCTACTCGGACGAATCTGTGCGAAGCAGACGGATCGGCGGATTCCTCGTGATTGTGTATGTTGTGTTGACTGTTGGTTTGGTCCTATGCGGCGCCAAACCTCTTAATTAGTTTGTCGGTCGGGTTCGCAGCGAAGCTTCGAACCCGACATTGTATCGAGGAAACTCCCCCTACGCCACGCTCTTCGCCTTTTTCACTTTCTTCGGCGACTCCGTCTCAAGCCGCAGCTCTTCCTTCAAGAACTGTCCCGTGTACGACGCCTTCACCTGCGCCACTTCTTCCGGCGTCCCGGCGGCAATAATCAGCCCGCCTTCGTCGCCGCCCTCGGGTCCAAGGTCAACTATATAGTCCGCCGTCTTGATCACATCGAGATTGTGCTCGATCACCACTACTGTATTCCCGCGATCAACCAGCTCATTCAACACGCCAAGCAGCATCTTGATATCTTCAAAATGTAACCCCGTCGTCGGTTCGTCGAGAATGTACAGTGTATTTCCCGTCGCCGTCTTTGACAATTCCGTCGCCAACTTAATGCGCTGTGCCTCGCCTCCCGAAAGAGTCGTCGCTTGCTGTCCCAGATGAATGTAGCCCAGTCCGACCTGATTCAATACTTCCAGCTTCTTGCGCAATTGCGGTATGCTCGCGAAGAAATGCAGCGCCTCGCTCACCGTCATGTCAAGCACTTCGGCAATTGACTTGCCTTTGTACTTCACTTCCAGCGTTTCGCGATTGTAACGCTCCCCGCGACACACTTCGCACGGCACATACACATCCGGCAGGAAATGCATTTCGATCTTCAAGATTCCGTCGCCTTCGCACGCCTCACATCGTCCGCCCTTGACATTGAAACTGAATCGTCCCGGCAGGTATCCGCGGATCTTCGACTCCGGCATCTGTGCATACAAGTCGCGAATGAATGTAAACAGTCCGGTATAGGTCGCCGGATTTGACCGCGGCGTGCGTCCGATCGGCGACTGGTCGATATCGATCACCTTGTCGAGATGTTCCAAGCCGGTAATGCTCTTGTAGGGAAGTGGCTCATGTTTCGCCTCCCAAAAATGCTTGGCCATGATCCGATACAGCGTCTCATTGATCAGCGTCGATTTCCCCGAACCGGATACACCCGTCACACAGGTGAACACACCCACCGGAATGTCGATTCCAACTTCCTTGAGGTTGTTTCCCATCGCTCCGCGCAATGAAATCAACTTCCCGTTTCCGGCTCGGCGCCGGCGCGGTACCGGTATTGTCTTCTTGCGCGACAGATATTGCCCCGTCAACGACTTCGGATTCTTCATAATCTGTTTCGGAGTTCCTGCCGCGACGATGTGCCCGCCGTGAACACCCGCGCCCGGTCCCAGATCGATCACCCAGTCGGCGCGTTCAATCGTGTCGCGGTCATGTTCCACCACTAGCACAGTATTTCCCAAATCGCGCAACTCAAGAAGCGTATTCAGCAACCGCGTATTATCACGTTGATGCAGACCAATCGACGGTTCATCCAGAATGTACAACACCCCCACCAGCCGTGAGCCAATTTGCGTCGCCAACCGGATGCGCTGTGCTTCACCGCCCGACAGCGTCGACGCCATACGGTCGAGCGTCAAATAATCCAACCCGACATTCATCAGAAATCCCAGTCGCTCGCGCACTTCCTTCAGAATTTGTTTCGCGATCGTCGATTGCTTCTGCGTGAGCTTCAGCCCCTCGAAAAACTTCTGCGCTTGCTTGACCGACATCCCCGTCGTCGCCGCAATCGATTCACCGCCGACCAGTACCGAGGTTGCCTCGCGTTTAAGTCGCGATCCCTTACAAATCTGGCAGGGCGACATCGACATGTAGGTCTCAATCCACGACCTTATCCCCGATGACTCCGTCTGCTTGTATCGGCGTTCCAAATTCGGAATAACTCCTTCAAACTTTCCGCGATACTCGCCCTTGTGCCGGCCTTCGCGCGACTCATAATGGAATGTCAGTTCCTTCGTCGTTCCATACAGAATGACTTGCTGCTGCTCTTTCGTCAGATCCTTCCACGGCACAGTGAACTTAAAACTGAACTTCTCGGCGAGGCCTCGCAGCATCACCCGGTACCAGTTTGACATATCCGAACGCCAGGGATGGATCGCCCCGTCATTGATCGATATATATGGATCCGGCACCACGCGGTCCGGATCGACTTCCATCTTGTGTCCCAGTCCCAGGCATCCCGTACAGGCGCCATACGGCGA
This sequence comes from uncultured Ignavibacteria bacterium, assembly GCA_964592145.1. Classification (GTDB taxonomy): domain Bacteria; phylum Zixibacteria; class MSB-5A5; order CAIYYT01; family CAIYYT01; genus JADJGC01. Next base: position 9,277 of record CAZQBX010000007.1, on the reverse strand, counting down.
GTTGAACGAGAACATCCGCGGCGACAGCTCCTCAAAGGAAATATCGCAATTCGGACAGCCGTATTCCGTCGAGAAGATCCGCATCGCCTCGTTGCCCTGCACAATCCCGACCGTTCCGCCCGCCAGCTTGATCGCCGTCTCAACTGAATCAGCCAGCCTGCTCGCGATTCCTTCCTTCACCACCAAGCGGTCAATGACAACCTCGATGTCGTGCTTCTTGTTCTTGTCCAGCTTGAGATCCGCATCGACGTCGAATGCCTCACCGTTGACTCGCAGTCGCGCAAACCCCTGCTTCTTAATCTCCTCAACGACTTCGCGATGCTCTCCCTTGCGGCTGCGCACTAATGGCGCCAGTACTTGTATCCTGCTGTTGACGGGATATTCCAGAACACCGTCCACGATTTGCGAAACCGTCTGTTGTGCGATCTTCGCTCCGCAGATATAGCAGTGCGGCTCGCCGACCCGGGCATACAGAAGGCGCAAATAGTCGTAGATTTCCGTCACCGTTCCCACCGTCGAGCGGGGATTCTTGCTCGCCGAGCGCTGTTCAATCGAAATCGCCGGCGACAAACCGTCGATAAAGTCGATATCCGGCTTCTCCATTAATCCGAGAAACTGCCGCGCATAGGCCGACAGCGACTCGACATAGCGCCTCTGCCCCTCGGCATAAATCGTGTCAAATGCCAGCGACGATTTACCCGAGCCCGACAGGCCGGTTACTACCACCAATTGATCGCGGGGGATGTTGATATCAATGTTCTTGAGATTGTGCTCTCTGGCACCCTTGATTCTTATATATTCAGCAGACACCTGCAAAGCCTCCGAAAAAGTTAAACTCGTATTATACGGGCGATTTCAGGCAGGCGCAATCATATTTGACTGTCACCCGCCAAATGCCTGATTCCTGCTGTTACTCGATCCCAAAACGAGTTCGATCGAAGCCTTTCGTTACTATCAAGAGCCTTCGTCAAACCAACGTCACAAAAGTGAAAAAAATCACAATAAATCCACCTATTTTGTCGATTTTCATTGACAGGTTAAGATTTACCTTTTATTCTCCCTTTCAGTTAGTGACGACAAACATCGTCTTTGATTGACAACTGGGAATAACTGTTAACCGAAAGGAAGTCAACGTGTTAAAAACTTCAATTCTGATAGGATTAGCGCTGATTTTTGCCGCGAGCCCGGCACAGGCCGACCGACGCAAGTACATTTGGACGTATCAATATATGACCATGCCCCAAGGAGAAACAGAACTCGAACTTTACCAGACTACCAAGCTCAACGCCGTCGACAGCTGGGAATTTCGCGGCGAAATTGAGCACGGCATCACTCCACACTGGGATATCTCTATCTACCAGATATTCGCTCAAAAAGAGGGTGGTTCCCTAAAATGGGACGCTGTACAGGCTCGTACTCGTTATCGCCTGGGTGTGGAAGGGCAATACTTCATGGACCCACTCCTTTACTTCGAATACAACCGCAAAACTGAATCGACAGCACCAAACAAACTCGAGGCCAAACTTATCCTCGCCAAGACTATGAATAAGGTCAATCTCTCCCTGAATCCGCTATATGAGTATTTCTTCGCTCCCGGAAGTAGCCACGAGATCGGCATGGATGCCGGCCTCTCCTACGAGTTTGTCCATGCATTTTCCGCCGGTCTTGAATCCGTCACTCGCATTGAGTTCGAGGAAGGCGAGTCGATTACTTCCGGCTATTTTGGCCCAACCATCTCGTTTGCTTCGGGAAATTGGTGGTATTCGATGGGATTCTTGGTCGGACTCAACGACAACTCCGATGACGGCCGGGTGCGCTTCCTCATGGGAGTCCACCTGTAATGAAAGTCCGATTAATCGCGATTGCCCTGATTATGGGATTCATTGCTACTGCCTGTGGCGGAAGCGGAGTCAAACCGCAAATGACGCGCGGGGAGAAGTTGTTTCGCTCAAACTGCAACACCTGCCACAACTTGCCGAAAGCAAAAAACCACACCGACGAGGAATGGCCGGCTCTGGTTAATCGCTACGCCAATTTTACGAAGCTTGATCCAGTTCAGCGGCTCGAGATCATCGAGTTTCTGCAATCCGAGAACTAACCACTGCACTTGCAGGGAAGTTGTCGAAAAACAGCTTCCCTGCGTCGCCAAAATCTCCTTGATTAGCTCAATCCGCCCGACTATACTGCTCGCCTTTGAATTTCACAGTTCGGGACGTCCTGAAATGCCGCTAATAATTACCGCTAATTGGACAAATAGGCAAATTTTCGCAAGCGTACCTATTCCGATGGCTTATTCTGACTAAGTTGGTCAGTATTGCCGATGAAACAGATATGTTGTTACTAATTTCAATATCGCGAGGAGATAATGACCAGTAACCAACCTCTGCTTGAGATCAAAAACCTCAGTGTCTCGATCGAGAATAAGCAGATCGTCAAAGGCCTTAACCTCACCGTCAACCCCGGCGAAATTCACGCTATTATGGGCCCGAACGGTTCCGGCAAGTCCACCCTGTGCTACGCACTCATGGGTCATCCCGAGTACACCGTCACCGGCGGTGAAGTCCTCTTGAACGGCAAGAACGTCCTCGAAATGGCAGTCGATGAACGCTCCAAAGCTGGAATGTTCCTTGCTTTCCAATACCCGGTTGAAGTCCCGGGCGTGACCTTGCAGAATTTCCTGCGTACCGCTTACAATTCCCACAAGGGCGAAAACGGTTCCTCGAAAGTCAACGTCCTCAAATTCTGGGGTTTCCTGAAATCGAAACTGCAGATGCTCGGCATCGACGAGTCTTTTGCCAATCGCTATCTCAATGACGGCTTCTCCGGTGGTGAAAAGAAGCGCGCTGAGATTCTGCAAATGGCGGTCCTCGAACCTAAGGTTGCGCTTCTCGATGAAACCGACTCCGGTCTCGATATCGACGCGCTTCGCGCCGTCGCCGAAGGTGTCAACAAACTGATGAATCCGACAATGGGTATCGTCATGATCACCCACTATCAGCGTCTTCTCGATTACATCAAGCCGCACTACGTCCACATCATGGCGAGCGGCAACATCATCAAAACCGGCGGCCCCGAACTGGCGCTGGAACTCGAGGAAAAAGGCTACGGCTGGCTAACCGGCGATAAAGTCGCCGCAGAGGTATAACATGGCTGATGAAAAACCGACACCGGGTCCCAAGATAGACGACTACAAGTACGGATTCCACGATCCGGAAAATTATCCGTTCAAGTCCGGCAAGGGCTTGAGCAAAGAAATCGTCACCACCATCTCGGAGATGAAAAACGAGCCGGGCTGGATGACCGATTTCCGACTCAAAGCACTCGAGCACTTCCATGCCCGCCCGATGCCGCAATGGGGTGGCGGTGGACTGCTCGAGACAATTGACTTCCAGAACATTCACTACTATGTCAAGCCGTCTGACCGCGCCGAACGCAGCTGGGAAGACGTTCCTGCCGACATCAAGAACACCTTCGATCGTCTTGGTATTCCCGAAGCCGAGAAGAAGTATCTCGCCGGCGTCGGTGCCCAGTATGAATCCGAAGTGATTTACCACAACCTGCAGGAACAGTGGGCGAAGCTCGGCGTCGTCTTCCTTGACACCGACAGCGGCTTGCGCGAACACGAAGAGATTTTCAAGAAATACTTCGGCAAAATCATTCCATACAACGACAACAAGTTTGCCGCGCTGAATTCCGCCGTATGGTCGGGCGGATCATTTATTTATGTCCCGAAAGGTGTCTCTGTCGATATTCCGCTCCAGGCATACTTCCGCATCAACACGGAAAACATGGGACAATTTGAGCGCACGTTGATCGTCGTCGATGAAGGCGCCTGGGTCCACTATGTCGAAGGTTGTACCGCCCCGGTATACTCCTCCGATTCGCTGCATTCAGCCGTCGTCGAAATCATCGTCCTGCGCAACGGCCGTTGCCGCTACACGACGATTCAGAACTGGTCGAAGAACGTCTACAATCTCGTGACCAAACGCGCACAAGCCTGGGAAGGCGCCACCATGGAATGGGTCGACGGCAACATCGGCTCCAAACTCACCATGAAATATCCCGCCATCCAACTGATGGGCGAAGGCGCCAAGGGAGAAGTTCTCTCGGTGGCATTCGCCGGCGACGGACAACATCAAGACGCCGGCGCCAAAGTGAGTCACTTTGCGAAAAATACTTCGTCTTCGATCACCTCGAAGTCAATCTCCAAAGGCACCGGCCGTTCAACCTATCGCGGTCTCGTCAAGGTCGCCAAGGGCTGCACCGGCGTTAAATCCAACGTCGAATGCGACGCGCTCTTGCTCGATGAGCACTCGCGCACGGACACCTATCCATACATGGAGATTGACGAAGAAGATGTCTCTATCAGCCACGAAGCTTCCGTCTCGAAAATCTCCGAGACCCAGTTGTTCTACTTGCAGACCCGCGGTCTCTCCGAAGAACAAGCCTCGATGATGATCGTCAATGGCTTTATCGAACCGATCGTCAAGCAATTACCGATGGAATATGCCGTCGAACTTAATCGCTTGATTGAACTGGAAATGGAAGGGTCGGTAGGTTAATGACTGTAGTTCTCAAGGCACGCGAAAAAGCTGATCTCTTCGCGCCGTTTACCGAAGAATACTTCGCGCAGTTCGCCAAGTCGCTTAACGGCAATGATGCCATCAATGCCTGGCGTCGCACCAGCTTCGACAAGGCGTTGCTCGCATCGGCGCCCTCAAACCGCGACGAAGATTTCAAGTATGTCAACTTCCGCGGCCTCAATTTCGACGCCCTCAAACCAGTGCTGTTGCAGTGGCTTCAGCAAACCAAATCCAATTCGATTTTGGCAGCCGGCATCGACAAAATCGAAGACCTCCCGCAGGAATACACCGTCGATCAAGTTCAGACCGATCCGACGCAAAACATCTTCTTCGGCTCCTTCGCCGAGGCCCACGCTGCCGAACCGCAGCGCTTTGCCGAATTACTCGAGTTCTTCCATAAGAATTATCTCGGCCGCAAATTCGCATTGTTGGCGCAGGCCTTCTTGAGCCAGGGCGCATACCTGCACATCAAGAAAAACACCGCTGAATCTTCACCGCGTCAGCTCTTCACTAGGTTCAATGGCGAGAAGGTGATGAAGTCATTCGCCACCGTCGCCCAGATTGACGAAAACTCGCGCGGCAGCTTGGTTTGGGATATCGATTCGGTCAGAAGCTCTTCCGGATTGCTCAACGGCACTCTGGATGTCATCGTCAAGAGCGGCAGTCATCTGAACTTGCTCCTGACCCAGCATCTCACCGCACAAATCAACAGCGTCACCACGGTACGCGTTTATCTTGAGAAGGATGCCATGCTCGAACTGGCGACCATCTCATCCGGCGGACACGTCAACCAAATGGAAATTGATATCAAGTTCGCCGGTTCCGGTGCGCAGGCGCTCGTCAATGGTGTCTATCTTGGCCGCGAAAAAGAGAATTTCAATCTGCTGACGCATCAGGACCACCAGATCGGTCACACCAATTCCGACCTATTCTATATCGGCACCTTGTCAGGCGAGTCGTCTTCCAATTATCTCGGCAAGATCACTATCGCCGCCGATGCCCAGCGTTCCGACGCGTATCAGAAGAATCGCAATCTGATTCTCAACAAGGGTTGCACCGTCAACAGCTCGCCGAAACTGGAAATCGGCGCCAATGACGTCCGCTGCACGCACGGCGCCACGACGGCAAAAGTTTCTGATTTGGAAACATTCTATCTGCGTTCACGCGGAATTGATTATCCTACTGCCAAGGTGTTGCTTGCCGATGGATTCATCTCGCAGGTTACGCCGCGTATCAAGGCACCGCTTCTTCAAAGCGGATTTGCTCGTCGTCTCGAAGCGCTTCTCAATCACTGGGGCGGTTCAGACGCCAGGAACTAATTATGCAACCGGACACGGCTCAACCGGTCCGGGTTGCACCAAGAAGGATCCATGCCGCTCGACATAGATAAAATCAAATCCGACTTTCCGATTTTTCGGAATGGCCGCCGCAATAACAAACCGCTCATCTATCTCGATTCCGCCGCCACTGCGCAAAAGCCGCAATGCGTCATTGATGCCGAATCAAAATTCTACGGTGAAGACTACGGCACCGTCCGCCGCGGAATCTATTTCCTATCGGCAATGGCGACCGAAAAATACGAGTCGGTCCGCAGGCAAATCGCCGAATTCATTCAGGCTGGCTCACCTGCGGAGATCGTCTATACCCGCGGCACAACCGAGTCAATCAACCTTGTCGCACGCTGTTACGGTGAGAGCCAACTCAAAGCCGGCGACGAAATCATCCTCTCCGAATTCGAACACCACTCCAATATTGTACCGTGGCTCATGTTGCGCGATCGCATCGGCGTCAAACTCGTCTACGTCCGCTCTACCCGCGATTGGCGCTTCGACATGGATGATTATTCAGCCAAACTCTCCGACCGAACAAAGATCGTCTCCATCACCGGCATGTCTAATGTACTCGGCACGATGCCTGACCTCAAAACTATTACCGCATTGGCGCACGGGAAAGGCGCAAAGGTCCACATCGACGGCGCCCAGTTGGTGCCGCATATGGGCATCAATGTAAAATTCCTCGACTGTGACTTCTTATCGTTTTCCTCGCATAAAATGCTCGGCCCCACCGGAGTTGGCGTGCTTTATATGAAGCGTGAACTCGGCGAGATCATGTCCCCTTGGCAGGGTGGTGGAGACATGATCGAATATGTCCAGTTCGACGGCTTTACCACTAACGAATTGCCGTACAAGTTCGAGGCTGGCACTCCCAACATGGCCGGCGTCATCGGTTTCGGCAAAGCGATCGAATACATCAACTCCGTCGGCTTGATCAATATCATGATGCACGAACGCGAAACGACCGAGTACGTCCTTCGGCGCATGCTCGAAACCGAAGGCATTCAACTATATGGTCCGACCACGGCCGAGAACCGCGGCTCGGTGTTCTCATTCAACTACAAGGACTTGCATTCTCACGACATTGGCTCGATGCTCGATTTCAACAACATCGCCATCCGCGCCGGTCACCATTGCGCCCAGCCCTTGATGGGCAAACTCGGTGTAATATCGACTGCACGGGCCAGTTTTTACCTTTACAATTCCAAGGAAGATGTTAATATACTGATCGACGCACTGCAGCAATCGGAAAGGTTCTTGAAGAATGCAGTTAGATGACCTCTATCGCGAAGTGATTGTCGATCACTACAACCACCCGCGCAACTATGGTAAACCGGAGAAGTGGGATATCCTCGTCGAAGGCAAGAATCCCGTCTGCGGCGATGAAATCACCGTCTATATTTCCGTCAAGGATGACATCGTTTCCGACGTCCACTTCGAGGGCAAAGGCTGCTCCATCTCCATTGCCTCTGCATCAGTTATGACTGAATCGCTCATCGGCAAGAATCTCGAGGAAGCCAAACTCGCGCTCTCCGATTTCAATCAGATTCTGCGCGGCGAGGCCTGCGAACGCTGCGAAGAACTCTCCGACACTGCCGCCTTCCAGGGTGTCACCAAATTCCCGGTCCGTATCAAGTGCGCCCTTCTTCCCTGGAAAACCATCGAGAGTGCCATCAACGGCAACGGCAAAAGCTAACCACTTACATCAATCATACCAAGTCGCGAATCCAGTTAGTTAATTAGGTCAGGAGCCACGAGCACCTGACAGGCGTTGTCTGCGCAACAGTTAATCGGTCCATCTTTCAAAGAGGTTCATTGTGCTGGTGAATTGTTGCTGAATACCCTGAATCCCTCTTGACAAAAAATCGCCTGTTGGGTACATTATAGTGATTCAATTGACATTCGAAACAGCTTCACGTCCCAAGTGAACTGTTGAGGGACAATGAACGCATCCCCTTCATGTATCTTCCACGAAAGGTCAGGTTCCGCATGATCCGTACCATTTCTATTTTGGTGCTGATTCTCTCCTCTATTGCCTATTCAGCAATCGTGCACGTTCCGGGCGATCAGCCGACGATTCAATCAGCGGTTAGTTTCATTCAAGAGGGCGACACCGTCTTAGTTGCTCCTGGTGAATACGTCGAGAATATTTACGCTAATGCCAAGGGCTTCGCTCTTATTTCCGAAGCCGGTGCCACTGCAACTACGATTCGTCCGGCAAACCCGGCAGCCAGGACCATCTATCTGCCGCAGAATCAGGGACGTAACTTCATCCTGAAGGGCTTCACGTTTACCGGTTCGGATGCCTATGTCTGCGTCGAAGCCTACAGCGGCATCAGCGGCATATATGACAACATCTTCGAAGACAACGATAGTGACGCCGGTGCACTACTCGTTGGTCACGGGGGTGGGGCCATCCTGAACAACATCTTCCGTAACAATCGTGGTTCCCATCAAGCGGGAGCGATGCAGGTTCCCTCTTGGAAACCGATGCTGATCGCCGACAACATCGTCACCGGAAACACTGCCACTTACGGCGCAGGAATCAACTTGCTCGGTGCGCGCTTCGCCGTTGTCCGTAACAACCTCATTACCGACAATCACGCCACCCAGTACGGTGGTGGCATCTATCTGGCCAACAACGATGCCTATCGCACAATCATCCACGACAATACCATCGTGAACTGCAGCTCGGGCAATAACGGCGGTGGTGGTATATGCTTTGGCGGATGTCCGGGTGACTCCGCCTACAACAACATCATCGTCGACTGCGGCGGTTACGGTATTTGGGCGGCGAACAGCTTCATGTGCTTGTTCGATTACAACTGTCTCTTCAACAACACACCCGACAACTATCAAGGCGCGCCGACCGGCGCAAATGAATTGCTAGCCGACCCGCAATTCGTCGGTATCAGCCCGTTCAACTACGAGCTATCGTCTGCGTCGCCGTGTTGGAACTCCGGCAACCCCGACTCGCGGTACTTTGACCTGATGGGTGGACGAAACGACATCGGCGCTACATTCATGGGAATACCCCACGTCCCGACGACAATCCGTGTTCCACTCGATTATCTGACAATCCAGTCCGCCGTCTATGCCTCGCGCACCGGCGACACGATTCTCGTCGCTGCCGGTACCTACACTGAAAATGTCCATATTGTCGGGAGAGGTATCGCGTTGATTTCCGAATCCGGACCCGCTCAAACAATAATTACTCCGGAAGTCCCGGCCGAGAGAACCATAAACGCCGAGGACAACACCGGCCTCGAGACGATTGTCTCCGGATTTACCTTCCTGGGTTCTGATGCCTACTCGGCTGTCGAGATTTACCGGGGTACGGCTCGCGTGACTAACAACATT
>CAZQBX010000006.1:29544-99065 GCA_964592145.1 uncultured Ignavibacteria bacterium | reverse complement strand
CGACGGCAATCTCCGTCGTCTTGATAACCAAGAAACTCTACTCCGATTTCAGCGACGCCATATCGATGCAGAAGCGGTATTTCACGTCGGACTTGAGCATCCGTTCGTAAGCTTCATTGACCTTCTGGATCGGGATGACTTCGACATCGGCGGTGATGTTATGTTTGCCGCAGAAGTCGAGCATCTCCTGCGTCTCAGCGAGACCACCGATGAGCGAGCCGGAAAAACTGCGGCGGCCAAAGATCAGGGGAAACGCGGAGACTTCGAGCGGCTTTTCCGGAGCGCCGACCAAGGTCAGATTTCCATCCCGGCTCAACAGGTTGATATAGGCGTTGATATCGTGGTTAGCGGAGACGGTGTCGAGGATGAAGTTGAAACTACCGGCGTGCTTTTGCATCTCATTGGTGTCGCGCGAGACAACGACTTCATCGGCACCAAGGCGAAGTGCATCCTCGGTTTTGCTATGAGAAGTAGTGAACACAACCACGTGAGCACCGAAGGCATGGGCGAACTTCACACCCATGTGACCTAATCCACCGAGACCGACGACACCAACTTTCTTACCAGCAGTGACGCCCCAGTGGCGCAACGGCGAGTAGGTGGTGATTCCGGCGCACAACAGCGGTGCAGCTCCGGCAAGGTCAAGATTTGTTGGCACGCGCAGGACGAAATGTTCGTTGACGACGATGCTTTCCGAGTAACCGCCATAGGTCATAACGCCGGTGTATTCGTCGGGGGAGTTATAGGTCAAGACCATCTTCGCGCAGTATTGCTCAAGGCCTTCGCGACACGCGGGACAGGTGCGGTCGGAACCAACGAGGCAACCAACGGCGGCGAGGTCTCCGGGCGCGAATTTCTTGACGGCGGATCCCACCTTGGTAACGCGGCCGACCATTTCGTGGCCCGGAACGATTGGATACTGGGTGAAGCCCCATTCGTTGCGCACCGAATGAAGATCGGAATGACAGATGCCACAGTAAAGGATTTCGATCTGGACATCGTGTTCAGTGGGATTGCGCCGCGGGATTTTGGTGGAAGCAAGCGGCGACGTTGCGCTGGCGGCGGCATAGGCTCTGTAATTATTCATCCATTTCTCCTGCAATTTGCTTTGACTCGTTGGTTGTTCAGCGATTTGCCAATTTGTGCGTTTAAGGATCTGTCCAACCTACAATCTATTCTACGCATGAACACGGCAAACCGGGTAGGCCGGTCCTCCACAATTATTGCCTAATCCTCCGACGAGTCCGAAAAATGTGTTGTCCAACCGCGTGTCCCGGCGTACTATTCAATATGATGAACACCAATGAAACCCTCGTTACGAGTGTTGCCCGATGGACCAAGAAAGCAGATCTGCTCCCGACGGCGATCGCGGGGCTCATTCTGTTTCGTCGTGACAAGGCGACTGAACCGGAATGCGCTTTGTATGAACCTTGTCTCTGCGTGGTGGCTCAAGGCGCGAAGCGTGTATTCTTGGGCGAGGAATCCTACGTATATGACTCGCGTCACTTCCTGATCACTACTGTGGACATTCCGACGATCGTGCAAGTTATAAAGGCGAGCCGGGAGAAACCGTGCTTAGGACTTGTGCTGAAGCTCGACCGGCGCGAGATTGCGCAACTAATGGTCGACAGCAATCTTCCTTTGCCGCCTGCCCAGAAGTCAAGTCGCGGCATGGCGAACGGCGAGATGACTTCGCCACTATTGGCAGCATTGCAGCGGCTGGTGGATTTACTCGATGAACCGCAGGATGTTCCGATTCTAGCTCCGATTATCCAGCGGGAGATTTTGTACCGATTGCTTGTGAGCGATCAAGGAGCCCGTCTGCGCCAGATAGCATCGAGCGGGAGCCAGAGCCATCAAGTCGCTCGGGCCATCGATTGGTTGAAGGGGAATTTCTCGCAGCCGTTGCGAATCGATGATCTTGCCATGCAGGTCAACATGAGTCCATCGACGTTTCACCATCATTTCCGGGCGTTGACGGCGATGAGTCCACTACAGTATCAGAAGTGGCTGCGATTAAACGAGGCCCGGCGGTTGATGCTGATTGAGCGTCTGGATGCGGCGACAGCGGCCTACCAGGTCGGCTATGAGAGTCCGTCCCAGTTCAGTCGCGAGTATAACCGCCTGTTTGGTAATTCGCCAGTGCGAGATATTGCAAGTATGCGGCAAATGGCGGCATCGGCGAGTACATAATCTGCAATTGTAGATCTGCGACTACGCTTCGTGGCGTTGTCAATAAAAGATTTGGCAGGGAGGGTCAATGCTTGGTGCGATTGTCGGTGACATAGTCGGATCGGTTTATGAATTCGATAACATCAAGACGACGGAGTTTCCGTTGTTCGGTGATGATTGTCATTTCACAGATGACAGCATCCTGACAATTGCGCTAGCGGAGACGATTCTCAAAGAGCTCGATTATGTTGCGACGATGAAGCAATACTATGTTCGCTTTCCGTATGGTGGCTACGGCGGGTCTTTCTTAAGGTGGGTGCGATCCAATGACAACATGCCATACAACAGTTGGGGGAACGGTGCGGCGATGAGAATCAGCCCGGTGGCTTTTGCATTTGATTCGCTGGAGAAAGTGCTTGCACAGGCGAAGAAGTACACCGAAGTCACGCACAATCATCCGGAAGGGATTGCCGGTGGGCAGGCGACGGCGGCGGCGATATTTCTGGCGAGGACGGGAAGCTCCAAGGAAGAGATTCGCAAATACATCAAGCAGAACTTTGGATACAATCTCGATCGCACGTGTGATGGAATCAGGCCGTACTACACTTTTAACGAATCGTGCCGTGGGACAGTACCGGAAGCGATCATTGCGTTTCTCGATTCGACCGACTATGAGAATGCAATTCGGTTGGCGATATCACTTGGCGGTGACAGTGATACCTTGGCGTGTATCACGGGTGGAATTGCGGAGGCATTCTACGGCGGAGTGCCAAAGTCGATTGCAGATGAAGCGGTGACGTATCTGGTGGAGCCACTGCGGGTGGTCACGGAGGAGTTTGTTGCGAAGTATTGCGGGGGGTGAGGTGGCAGGGGACAGGGTGAACAGATCCCTCGCTGTGCTCGGGATGACAATGCCCGGGACGCGCTTTCGCATTAAGTCACACACCGATCCACTCCGCCGGGGCGGATCGGTTCGGCGCAAGACCTGACGCAACTAGAAGTCCCGTTCATGGGACGACAAACGCGGCAGGCGTGGACGACTGCCGCGCACAAAGTGAAGATTGGTGATAGCTTCCGGTGGCTCTTCTGGTTGTGGAGAAGAGTATGGAGAAAAGTGAACAAGTATTCGCAAGTCTGCGGGATCGATTTTTCGCCCTGTTAATCGACCTCGCGGTTTTCTGCATCGTGTTTTTCCCGATTACCAAAATGGCGAAGGGTGTCTGGCTGATGGCGACCTCTGATCACCTTTGGCAGCTTGGCTGGATGATCAGTGATCCTCTATGCATCATCTTCTTCATCGTAATGTTGGCGTACTATGTCGTGCTTGAAGGCTACTTTGGGCGAACAATCGGCAAGCTGATTATGAGGATCAAGGTGATTGCCAAGGAAGGTGGTGTGCCGGGATTCAACAAGTCAGTGCAGAGAAATCTCTTAAGACTGGTTGACGGTTTGCCGGCACTGAACATACTCGGCGTAGTTATGATTCTTGTGACGCGGGAGAGAACGCGCGTCGGAGATCTGGTGGCCGGGACGCGGGTGATACGGACAGCGGGCTACCGAGATTAGCTGATACGTCGCAGTAGGATCTGCGACCCATTCTCGCGATCTACGACAGCGCGAAGTCGACAGCAGCCTGGGCGTGGATGTGTGTAGTATCAAAGAGTGGCGCGGTCGTATCGGTGGGCTTGACAAGGATTGGAATTTCAGTACAACCCAGAACGATTGCCTGCGCGCCACGCTGCTGTAATTGCGTCATGATCTCCAGAAATCGCCGCTTCGTCTCCGGCTTGAAAATCTCCAACGCCATCTCATCGAGAATCGCGTCGTGGATGTAGAGGCGATCATCCTGTTCGGGGATCAGCGTTTCGATGCCCTGAGCACGCAGTTTGTCGTGGTAGAACGGTTCCTGCATGGTGAACTTGGTGCCTAACAGAGCGACTTTGCGGAGCTGCGCTTTGCCGATTTCGGCGGCGGTGGCTTCAGCGATGTGGATGATGGGTATATTGATACTGGCTTGAACGCGATCAGCAATTTTGTGAAGGGTATTCGCACATAGCACTAAACCCTGAGCGCCGCCCTGTTCAAGGGTGCGGGCGATGGCGATGATTCTTTGCGTGACGTTCTCCCAACCCTCGACGGTATCGGGCGGGCGGAATTCCTCGAAGTTGACTGAGTAGAGCAGCATCCGGGCAGAGTTCAATCCGCCAAGGCGTTGGTTGACCATTTGGTTGATCAGGCGATAATAGTCGACGGTCGATACCCAGGTGGTACCTCCGATAAGTCCCAGAGTCTTCATATGACCAATATACGATAACGGGCGTGCGATTGTCGCGAGGATTCTTGCGATTTAGACAAGCGGGTAGTTGAAAATCATTAAACACGCAACTTCCTGATTCGTCATACGAATATAAGTAAGTAATTACCCTTTTCGCACAAATCCTGCGTTTCCACAAGAGGAGAAGATGATGAAACTTGTTAACATTGTATTCTGTGTGTTCTTGTTGATGGCTCTGGCAGGATGTGCCAGCAAACCGGTTGATGACGGTAAGGTGCCGATCTCGACAACTTCCGAAAAGGCGCGCGAGCTATTCGTGCAGGCGCGCGATTTGAATGACAGATTGCGCGGGAATGAGGCAACTGCGTTGTTGCAGCAGGCGATTGCGCTCGACTCGAATTTTGCCCAAGCGCATCTGTTGATGTCGCAAACGGCGCCGGGAGCGGCGGAGTTTTTTGCGAGCTTAGATGCTGCACGACGGACGGCGGCCTCCGCTACTGAAGCCGAACAATGGATGATCCAATCATTCGATGCGGGCGTTACGGGAAATACGACGCAGCAACTGCAATTGCTCCAGAGATTGGTCGCTGCGCGACCACAAGATGAGCGGGTACATACGCTGTTGGGCAATTTCTATTTTGGGCAACAAAACTGGCCGGAGGCGATTGCGGCTTATCAGAAGGCGGCCGCCATTGATTCGACATTTTCACCGGTGTGTAATCAACTGGGCTATGCATACCGCTTCACCGATCGCGATACCGAAGCGGAAGCGATGTTCAAGAAGTATATCCAGCTTATTCCTGACGATCCGAATCCTCACGACTCCTATGCGGAACTGCTGATGAAGCTGGGACGATTCGAGGAGTCGATTGTGCAATATGAGCAGGCGCTGAAGGTACAGCCGACATTTCCGCCGTCATACTTCGGAATCGCATCCAATCTTGATTTCCTCGGCAGATACGACGACGCACGCGCCAAACTCCGGCAATTCCTGGAGATCGCCAGCAACGACGGACAACGCCGGGCGGCCTACAATGGTATGGCGGTGTCGTATGTCGATGAGGGGAAATATGATCTGGCACTGGAGATGCTGCAGAAGCAGCACGACATTGCGGCCGGGAGGAATGACTTCGCCGCAATGTCGGGGGACGTCAACTTGATGGGGAATCTTCTGATCGAGATGGGTCGATACGAGGATGCGCTTGCGAAGTTCAAGGAGACGGTTACGCTCCAAGCAAAGGCCGAGAATAATTCGGCGCAGCTTTCCGACCAAGCGCGCCTCAATCACCAATATGATGCCGGACGAGTTGCGGCCTGGAGCGGCGATCTGGCAAAAGCCAAAGAGATGCTGGCGGCCTACCAAGCGCGAGCGGAAGCCGGGCAGAACCGGTTCCAGATCTGGCAGGCTCATCAGTTGGCGGGAATTATCGCGATGCAGGAGAAAAACTGGGATGAGGCAGTGGCGCGGCTAAAGCAGGCGAACCTGCAGAATCCCTACAACCTGTACCTCATCGGCGAAGTTTACAATGCGATGGGAGATTCAGACCGCAGCCAGGAGTACTTCAAAAAAGCTCACAACTTCAATCTAGTCAATAACTTACAGCAGGCGATGGCGCGCCGGCGCGTCGCATTGATACAGCAAAAAGCCTAGGTAGCTCATAGTTCCCCGCAGGTCCGAAGCCCGAAATTCGGACCTGCTCCCCACAACGATTGAGAAAAGTTTCACAAAAAAATAATTAATATTCTTGACAAAGTAAGACGAATCTTACATTGTGTGCATATGATTACTTTGACGCCCAAAGACGAGGATTACCTCGAGACAATTTATCGCATTTCTCGCGATTCCGACACGGTCGGCGTTACGGATATTGCGCGTGCGCGCAATGTCACGGTGCCGACGGCGCGAACGGCAGTGAGCAGACTGATCCGTTACGGATTAGTGCGCCAGCAGCACTACGGCAAGATCATGTTGAACAGCGACGGCGAAAAGCTCGGTGCGCAGCTTTATTCAGTCCACCGGACACTGCGGCGGTTTCTAGCCGAAGTACTTCTGTTGGATGCCAATAAGGCGGATGAAGAGGCCTGCCGGATGGAGCACGGTTTGTCGCGCAGTACGCTGAAGCGCCTGACGCTATTTCTCGACGCGGTGAACGGCTGCGGCGGCGGCAACCCCGGTTGCCTCGGACGATATCGCGAAGCGATTGGATCGAAATAGCAATGCTGAATGACATCATGGTGACAGCGGTCACGGTTAAATCTCGAAATTGTCTGGAGTGTTTATGGATAGCAAAAAGCTGACTCTGGCTGACTTAAAGCCGGGAGAAAGCGCGCGTATCACGGCGGTGAATGTCAACGGCGTTGCCCGGCATCGTCTGATGGATTTCGGGTTTCGCTGCGGCGAGCAGGTGACGATGGTGCGTTCGGCGCCATTGTCGGATCCGATCGCCTACAAATTGCGCGGCGCTTTTGTTAGTTTGCGCAGATCGGAAGCGAATCTCATTGAAGTGGATGCGACCTAATGATGAACATAGATGTCGAGAAGAAGGCTCTCACTGTCGCGCTGGTCGGTAATCCCAACAGCGGAAAGACCTCGATCTTCAACGGACTTGTCGGTGCACGGGCGCATGTCGGCAACTATCCCGGAGTAACAGTCGAAAAGCGCAGCGCCAAGCTGACGCGCGCGGGTCTGGAAATCGAGTTTGTCGATCTGCCGGGAGTGTATTCGTTGTCAGCGGCAACGCTTGATGAGCGGATTGCGCGGAAGTTCATCCTTCACAATAAGCCGGATGTCGTCATCAATGTGATTGATTCCGGGAATCTCGAGCGCAATTTGTACTTGAGTGCGCAGGTGATGGAAATGGGTGTTCCGATGATCTTCGCGCTCAACATGTGGGACGAAGCGCAGAAGCAGGGAATCACGATCAATGAGGCCAAGTTCACCAAGCTGTTGGGCGGGCCGATCGTCAAGACGGTTGCACACAAGGGGGAAGGAATCAGAGAGCTGCTGGAGCTGACCGTGGAGTTCTTGCAGGACACAAAGAATCTTGCCGAGTTTGCGCCGCGGATCAAGTATGGGGGGGAGATTGACAAACAGATTGCCGAGATCTCGAATGCCGTCGGATCCACGAGCTGTAATACTCTACCGCCGCGATGGTATGCGGTGAATCTGCTGGAAGATACTGTGAATATTGACGATTTCGCGAAACCGACACCTGCAGAGCGGACGCTGATACATTCGCAAGTGGCGGAGTCGAAGAATCGGATCAAGAAGCATCTTGGACACGAATCGGACACGGCCATTACGGATGCGCGTTACCGTTATATCGGCGATGTGCTTGACTCGGCGGTCAATCGGGGCAGTGACACGCGGATGCACTTCTCCAACCGGCTCGACGCATTTCTGACACACAAATATTTTGGCTATCCGATCTTCTTGTTTTTCATGTGGTTGATTTTCCAGGCGACCTATGTGATCGGTCAATACCCGGCGGACTGGATCAGTCAGGGTGTAATGGCGCTGCAGGGGTTTGTTTCCGGATTACTGCCGGCAGGAGTTATTAATGCACTGATTACCGACGGGATGATCGGCGGAATGGGGGCGGTGCTGGTGTTTTTGCCGAACATCATGATCCTGTATCTTGGCATCGCGGTGATGGAAGACTCCGGCTATATGGCAAGGGCGGCATTCATGATGGATCGATTCATGCGTGTCCTGGGACTGAATGGAAAAGCATTCATTCCGCTGTTGATGGGATTCGGCTGCAATGTGCCGGCGATTATGGCGACACGGACGTTGGAGTCGCATCGCGACCGGGTCATGGCAGTTCTGATTATACCGTTCATGTCGTGCTCGGCGCGCTTGTCGGTGTATGTGTTGTTCTGCGGGGCATTCTTCGCGGGGAACGCCGGCAATGTCATTTTCAGCTTGTATTTATTGGGTATAGCGGTGGCGGTGATCTTCGGGCGACTGATGAAGAAGAGTTTGTTCAAGGAAGACAAGTCGCCGTTTTTCATGGAGTTTCCGCCGTATCGCCGGCCCACGTTCAAGACCGGATTGCTGATGATGTGGGAGCGGGCGAAGATCTATCTCGGCAAGATCGGCAAAGTTATTTTAGTGGCGTCGGTTGTCATCTGGTTTTTGGGAGCGTTCCCGCAGATTGACAACTACTCGCAGGACTTTGGAACACAAATTGCGGAACTGCAGCAACAGGCGACACCTGAGGCCCAGGTGCAGATTGTTCATCTGCAGAGCCAGATGAAGACGGAAGAAATTCAACATTCATACATTGGCCGGCTGGGAAATCTTATCCAGCCGATCATTGAGCCGCTCGGATTCAATTGGCAGATGGGCATTGCGCTGATAACCGGATTTGTTGCCAAGGAAGTTGTCGTCTCGACGCTGGGTGTGCTTTACCAGCTTGGTGAAGATGTCGATGAGACCTCGACATCGTTGATGAACATCATCAGCGATGAAGCGGGTGGAATCACGCCGCTGGTGGCATATGCATTCCTCGTGTTTGTCTTGCTGTATACACCGTGTGTTACGGTGATGGCGGCAATGAAACGGGAGATCGGCGCCAAGTGGATGTGGTTTGGGATGGCGGTGCAGCTGGCTGTACCGTGGGTGGCAGCGTTTGCGATCTATCGGCTGGGCCTGTTGTTTGGATTGGGCGCTTAGCTTCATTATATAGACAAAGTGCCACGTTGATGATTCCCGGCAGAGCCAAAACAGGTTTAGCCGGGAATTGCATTTTGCAATACTGCTAATTTGCCGGACCATCGCCAAGTTATTGAAAAAAATCACAAGCGGTGACAGCCGTTTGACACGCTTTTTTCACGAAATCCGTACTCTCTTTTGTATGGATTCGCGACTCCTTATTCGAACATTTCACCCATTGTATCCTAGTACATTTCCATTGGTGCGACCGCTTCGCGCCGTTTTCTTGTCGTTGTTGTTATTGGGTTTTTCCGCACCGGCGTTCGGCGTCACGTTGAGCGGAAAGATCACTTCCAGCGGCGACAACTCGCCAGTGGTGGAAGCGAACATACTCGTGGAAGAACTGGATTTGAAGGCGCGTGCCGATCTTGAGGGACGGTATCAGATCGAAATTGAAAAGGCAGCTAAGTACCGGCTTCAAATAACACATGTAAGTTTCGATACAAAGGTCCTCGACATTGAACTCGGTGAACGGGATACGTTGATCAATGTGGAACTGTCGCCGCGAACATACATCTACGACGAAGTTGTCGTGACCGGCACCCGCACGCCGTATTTGCTCAAGGATGTTCCAGTGACGACGGAAGTCATTCGCACCGAGGATGCAATTCAGACTGGTGCAACGACGGTTGATCAGGCGTTGAAATCGGCAGTGGGAATAAACGTCGACAACAATTTCTCCGGAAGCGGGGCTTCGCTGCGCGGCCTGGATCCCACGCGAGTATTGATATTGATTGACGGCGAGAAGATGGTCGGGCGAGTACGCGGTGCAATAGACCTTGCGCAGATATCACTGGCGAATGTCGAGAAGATTGAAGTGGTCAAGGGGGTGGGCTCGACGCTGTATGGGAGTGATGCGATCGGCGGCGTGGTAAACATCATTACGCGCAAGCCCCAGGCGCAATTGCGGCTGAACAGCGCTGGCGAGTATGGGACCTACAACGCGTACATGCAGAATCTCGAACTGGAATCGAAACGCGGTAATTGGGGGCTCCAGGTGGGAGCGCGATTTGATCGCACTGACGGATTCGATTTGGATAAGTCGACGCCGCACACCAACGGTATGGAGCGGATCAAGCGGTTTAATCTTGACGGAAAGGTGACGCGGAAAATATCGAAGGCCTTTGACCTGACGGTGAACGGCAATTTCTTCCGCGAACGGAAGAACTGGATTGAATCGGAGTACATCGACCCGATCACATTTACGTTCGACGACGAGGAGAACAACTATCGATATTCGGCGGGAGGCAAACTTGCGTTCCAGCCGAACCCACGAACGCTGGTGGATGTCAATCTGTACGGAACATATTACGACCACCTCTGGGAGAAGTTCACGGCTTCGGGCACATTGTCAGATAAGTCTCGCACTGAAGATTATCTGGGAGAAGCTTCGGTGAGTGCGACGCATAGTTACAAGGAAGGGCATGTGGTTACAATGGGGGGAGATTTTGTCGCGCAGTCGCTCGAGTCGGAAGAGATTGAAGACGGCAAGCAGGAAGTTTCCAGCGGTGATCTGTATATGCAATATGAATGGAAGCCGGTGGAGAATCTCACCATGCTTCCGGGGATTCGTCTTGAAGAGCATTCCGCCTTCGGTGAGCACGTCAATGCCTCGATCAACGTGATGTACAACCCGCATCCACGGTTTCGTATCCGCGGATTTCATGGCGGCGGATTCAGAGCGCCTTCAATCAAGGAATTGTATTTCCGTTTCGACCACTCGGCGGCGGGGTATATCGTGATCGGCGGCGGCGAGGACCTGCGGCCGGAGAAATCGCGCAACAGCTCGTTGTCCTTGGAATACAGTTATGAGGGAATCGGGCTGCACCGGATTACCTACTTCTACAACGACATTAATGACATGATCGAGTTCAATCTGACCGGTTTCTCGCCGACGTACTGGCGGGGGATTTACAAGTACCAGAATGTGTTCAAGGCTTACACGCGCGGAATTGAGTGGCAAAGCGAATTGAAGATCAATCATCATGTTGATTTTTCAGTTTCGTACACCTGGCTGACGGCAAAGAACCGCGAGACCGGGCATTGGCTGTTGAACCGGCCGGAGCATGCATTGAAATTGTTGTCGTCGATACATTTCGATGATATCGGTCTGGTGGTGACGGCGTGGGGAAGCTGGTACTCGGGCAAGCTGTGGGTGCCGCTGGGCGAGCAGAATGACTTTGAGTCGGATGTCTGGGCGCCGACGCGGCGCGATATTAGCTTGAGCGTGTCAAAACGCGTGTGGGAGAATCTCGAGGTGTTTGCGCGCGGCGAGAATTTGACCGACGAAGTCGAGATTGAGTTCGGCTACTGGCCGGGGAGAACCTTCCATGCAGGGCTGCGCTGGAACAATCGGTAGACGAGAATTGCAGGCGAAAGAATGTTGGTACAACAATTTATTCATAGAAAGGAAGGACTGATGAAGTACTTCAAGGTAACAGCACTAATTGCACTTTTATTAACGGCCCTTGTCGGCTGTTCGAATGATGACAATGGGACGGGTCCGGATCAGCCGGATAATACGGCATCGACGACATGGGATGGTGTCGGCAAATTCTGGGTGACCAAACTGGATGCCAGCGCCACGCAGAGCACAAATTACACCTACTATAGTTTTGTGACGCGGGACATAGTGAATCTCACCGACGAACAGGCGAAAACAGCAAACACCTGGGACCTGGCGTTTAAGAAGAGTTACATTAAGACCAATGGCGGATACTCCGGTCCTAGCGATGCCAAAGGCGTGAATCTTGTCACAGCAGGTATTGTTGCTGAAGATATGTTTGCAGATGTTGATGCGACGGAACTGGCCGCAGTACAATCAGGGCAATGGATCGAGGATGGATACGATTTTGCGCTTGATAGCCTCTGGAATTATAACCCGATAACCCACCAGCTCTCAACCAAGAAGTATGTATATATACTCTCTGATGCGGTTGGGAATCTCGTCAAGTTCCAGTTGTTGGACGTGATTGGCGGTTCACAACCTCCGGCACAGGGGAAGATGGTGATCAAGTACTTCTACCAACCTGCCGCAGGAGCGACGAATGTGTCCGGCGAGGCAGAAGTAGATACTATCGACGCACCGAACGGGTTCTATTTTGATTTCTCGAGTGGTCAGGTCGTGACGCCGGCTAATCCGGCAACTTCGACGGAATGGGATATCCGTATTTACTCTTATGATGTCTATTTGAATGGTTCGATTTTCGGCACCGGGCAGGGTGCGGCGTTTCCAGTGTATGACGGTCTTGTCGACCGCACCGACTTCGATGCGGTAGTGAATGTCAATCAGTTCGGTCCGCCACGCTGGGTACTGGATGAGATGCAGTCAGCATTTACGGTCAGCGATTGGTACAACTACAATTTCCAGACTCATCAATTGACTTCAAAGAAAAATACATACATCGTTCAAGTTGGCGGTAAGAACTACAAGGTATTCATCGTATCGTACTACAACACAGATACGCAGGCCTCCGGCCACTATACCATAAACTGGGCAGAGCTATAAACCTCCGCTTTGTCCACTCATAACGGAACGCGGCAGATGGCAACATCTGCCGCGTTTTGATTTGTGGCGAGTTCCGCGGTTGGTTCGGTTAAGCGGCGACGATTTCGACCAGTTGGATGTCGAAAACGAGGTCTTCGCCAGCCAAGGGATGGTTGGCATCGAGGGTTACCATGTTGCCCGTGACATTCGTGATGGCAACATTGACAGTGGAGCCGTCAGCTTGTTCCATGCGTAGATTCAAGCCGATACGGGGTTCGATATCGGGCGGGAATTCCGAGCGATCGACATCGAGCACCAAGCCGGGTTTGCGCGGACCGTAGGCATCGGCAACCGGGATTGTGACCGTGGTTTTGGCGCCGATGATCATGCCGAGAACGGCGCGGTCGAAGCCGGCAATGACCTGCTGTTGGCCGAGGATGAATTCGAGCGGGTCGCTGCCTTCTGAACTGTCGAAGATGGTACCGTCAAGAAGTTTGCCGGTATAATGAACGCGAACGGTATCGCCGTTTTTTGCTGAAGCCAAAACAGACTCCTCTCTTGATTGCACGTATCCGAGAAAAGCCCGAGTACGCAGATTGGCTGCAAAAATTCCGCGAATATAATAGGGTTTTCGGGTAAATTGTCAATTATTCTTGGGGGAATTCTATTGTGGACGATGGAGGCTTTCGAGTGAATTCATTCGACACACCCCGTCTCCGAGCCTCATTCTTCGGCTCGGAGCCACCCCTCTCAAGAGGGGAATTAATAACGCGAGCGAGTTACGATTTCTTCAGGGACAGGTTGATCATTAATGTGCAAATCGCAAATGCCCTCACCCCTGCCCCTCTCCCGGAGGGAGAGGGGAAACAGCCACTGCGGAAGGGCACAGACGGTAGTTGTCGGAACCCTCTGGATAGATGCTCCCAACACCAGTGAGCTTCGGGACGAGGGTTCCAACCTATTCGGGGAGTTGGATGTCAGTTTTGTCGAAGAAAGAACAACGATTTGTGAGTGCATATTCGGCGTTTGGGCGAAGCAACTATTTGTGGATAGAAACGTAGAGTTATATCAAGTGCTATGACCGAACCCTGGATCTCCACGAAAGAACTTTGCCGCAGCTATCAACGCGGTCCACAGGAAATTCGCGCGGTTGACTCAATTAGTCTCAATATCGCACGCGGTGAATTTGTCGGAATTGTCGGATCCTCCGGCTCCGGTAAGTCGACGCTGCTGAATCTGCTTGCCGGACTTGATACGCCGACTTCGGGAAGTATCGCGGTTGGCGATACGGTGTTGAGCGCGCTCAGCCGCAGGGATCTTGCCGGATATCGCGCGCGCCAAGTGGGGATGATCTTCCAGACATTTAACCTGCTGCCACACCACACGGCTCTTCGCAATGTCGAAATCGCTTTATATTTCAACGACACACCGCGACACGAGCGGCACAAGCGGGCGAGCGAAATCTTGACGAGCCTGGGAATGGGCGACCGGTTGGAGCATCGTCCGAGTGCCTTATCGGGTGGCGAACAACAGCGTGTGGCGATTGCACGTGCATTGGTCAAGCGGCCGGAAGTAATCTTCGCCGATGAGCCGACGGGAAATCTTGATTATGAAAATGCGCGGCAGATTGCGGCATTGTTAACCGAGTTAAACGGCCAGGGGTTGACGGTCGTGATGGTGTCGCACGATCTGGAGCTGGCGCGCAGTATCTGCAGCCGGATCATCAAGATGCATTATGGCCGCGTGGTCGAAGATTCGGGAGCACGGCAGTGACCTCATATGATCTGATAGCCGCTGCCGCAGACAATCTGTGGCGCATGAAACTGCGTTCGATCTTGACGATGGCCGGAGTGCTGATTGCGATTGCGGCATTTGTGTCGATGCTCTCGTTCGGCGCCGGGAACCAACAGTATGTCAATGATCAGTTCCAGAAGTTCGGGCTGTTGACGACGATGCAGGTGTTTCCCGAGGAGGACAAAAACGGGAGCGACAGTGTCAAGGCGAAGGTGCTAAACGATTCGGCGCTGGCCTTGTTGGCGCAGATTCCCGGCGTGCGCTTGGCCTATCCATTGGAAGCTTTTCAAATCGATGCCAGACTTGGCGACAGCACGGCGACCCTGAACGCGCAGGCGATATCATCGGAAGTAGCCAGAACGCCGGCAATGTCGCAATATCTTGCCGGAACGCGATTTGAAAATGACAGTGCGCACCAGGCGGTGGTGACGCGCGACTTTGTCAAGCGAATGGGAATATCCGAAGCAGACTCGGCTGTCGGAAGAAAACTGGTGGTTACCGCCCGGCTGATCCGAATCGACAGCGCGTGGGCCGCAATTATCAGCGACAAGGATGGGGCGATTCGCAAACGACTAAGCGCGATTGATCGCGATTCGATTTTCGAGCCGGGCTACGCAATGGGATTGTTGCGGCGGGAGACCTCGGAGGCATTGCGGCGTTTCTACGCGGGATTGATGAACAACCGCGAAGTAGTGACGGAGACGCTGACGATCAGCGGTGTCATTCCGGGCCGGCATGAAAGCCCGATGCGCATTGAACAGGTGATCCTGCCGCTAGCGATGGCGCGCAGGCTGAACGACGGCGATATCTCGATGTCGCCGGCGAGTCTGATGAGTTCATTCAGTTCCGGCAGTTTGCCAGACATGTTTGCTCCGAAGGAGGGCAAGTCGTATCCCAAGGTGACTCTCGACTTTGACCCGCACACGCCGTTCAAGTCGGTACGCGATTCAGTGAAGGCGCTCGGTTTCAAGACCTACAGTTTCGCCGAGGAGTTCGAAGAGATTCAGAAGATGTTTATTTATTTTGACATGGCGCTGGGCATGATCGGTTTGATTGCGCTGGTGACGGCCTCGCTAGGGATCGCGAATACGATGATCATGTCGATTCTGGAGCGGCGGCGGGAGATCGGCGTGCTCAAGGCACTGGGCGCCGATGATTCGGATATTCGGCGGATATTCTTGTACGAAGCGGCGGCCATTGGCACGCTGGGGGCGACATTTGGCATCATCGTCGGGTGGGGCATTGCGCGGGTCGCGTCGTTTGTGGCGCAGTCATTTATGCGGCGAGAGGGTGTTGAGGCGATCGAACTTTTTGCGACGCCGTGGTGGCTGATCGGGATTGCGCTGGGGTTTGGAATCGTGGTGAGTTTGCTTGCAGGATATTATCCGGCGCGAAGGGCGGCGCGGTTGGATCCGGTGGAGTCGTTGAGGAATGAGTAGGGGGGCTCTACGAGTCTGCGAGCCTGGATTCCTGCCTTCGGGACTGTTGAAAAAGTCCCTATCACTGTCATCCTGAGCGTAGCGAAGGATCTGTTGCCTTTATTGTTGAACAACCTGTAGATTCTTCGCTGCGCTCAGAATGACAAAGTTCGAGTTTTTCAACACTCCCCTTCGCGGGAATGACTCACCGGGAGCTGGCCGAGTTGCCACCCCAAATGCCGATGTCGGAGCGGCTGCCGTCGAGATCGGTAAGGACTGAGTCGCCAGCATTGATCAAGGTCGAAGTCGGGAGCAGTTTGAACGACAAGGTATCAGCAAACAACGGATTGACGGAGATATTGCCGAACTTGCCGGTCAAGTCGGCGATGTCCTGATAGTTTGCTGCCCACTTGAGGTCTTCACCGGGTGCGGTTGTCGGTGCGGCGCGTTCGGCGGAGATGATCTCCGGGTCGACATAGACGTTATTATTGGCGATCACGAAATCGACGGGATTGCCAAGCATCCAGATTCCCACGCAAGGACAGACCCACTTCGCTCGCCAGCCATTATTGTAAACGATGTTGTTGACGAATACGCCGCGCGGTCCGAGTTTTTGTTCACGGTCGCCCCAATTGGCAAAGCCGCAGTTGCCGTTGCGATAAATCAGATTGTTGGATGCTTCCATAAATGACTCGCCGGTAGCGATGATACCCCAGCCGAGACAGTCCTGCACGATGTTGTTGCGGACGACTGCACGAGAAGTTCCGAACGAGCCGATCCCTTTCCAGAACTCGCTGACACGATTGCGGAGGACGGTGGCTTGCGCATCCCAGGTGATGCCGATTCCGGCGCCGCGGCCCTTGGTAATGACGTTGTCGGCGATGAAGGCTTTGGCGCCGCGATAAAGGGCGATACCATCCCAGCCGCCATTGATGATGCGGTTGTTCTCGATGAAGAGTTCGGAGCCTTCACGGACGAAGATGCCGCCGATACCGACAACGACGGTAGTATCGCGGTTGTCATTATTGATGATCTCGCAATTACGGACGGTGAGGCGGGAGAACTTGGCGACGATAGCGGCATCGGTGGCATTGCCATCGCGGTCGCGGACTCCGCCGGTGATGCGGACGTTTTCGATGGATGATCCCCAGCTATTGGAGAAGTAGATGCCGTAGCCGGCGTTGGTTATCAAGGTAACCGAATCGGGATTGTCACCGATGATCGAGAGAGCCTTGTCTTTGACTGCAAAACCATGAGTGGCTTCGACCGGAGTTTGGGGATCGGTGCAGTTGCCGCATAAATCCTCGGAGAACTTGGTCGATACTCCACTATAGGTACCGGCAAGCAGGACGATCTTATCGCCCGAGTGTGCCGAATCTATTGCGGTTTGGAGACTTACGAAGGGTGCCCGGAAGGTGCCATCGCCACCCGGTTCAGCATTGGACTTAACAAAAACCGTCTTGTATGCAGGTTGATACTGGCCGACGCAGGCCAGAAATAAAGCGCCGAGCAGGATCAAGGTTGACATCAGAAAACGCATGCGACCTCCACTTGCGAGAACGATTTAAACTATATAAGTTAGCCGCCCATGAACAGGAAAAAAAGCAGTCCAAATACGTTGCCGACTAATCTAAGCCTGTTCGAGCAACCGTTTTTAGTCCAGCCGCCGAAGGCGGAAAGGCCGAGCGACGGACTGCTGCCTTCGGTTGACGAGCTGTATAATCGATTCCATCATTTTAACGTCAAGTATTTTGCCGGCAAGTTGCCGACACCGAGGATTCGCTACTCGTCGCGGATGCTATGTGCGGGGCAGTATATCCGCAGCCGGGTCGAAATTGTGTTGTCGAGCAAGTACCACGAGCTGTTCCCCGAGGATATCGACGATACCCTGAAGCACGAGATGATCCACATTATTCACTTCAATCACAACGCCGATTTTAAGAGCGAGGCGGCTCGAATCGGGGCTTCGGTCAAAGCCAAGGCGCATTCGCAACTGCGTTTGCCGGCGCGCTACATATATCAGTGCAAATCCTGCAAGACGGAATACCCGCGCCGGAAGAGGTTGATTTCGGCCTCGTGCGGCAAGTGCTCGCCTTCGCGATTTGATGCACGGTTCAAGTTGGCGCTCAAAAAAAAACTGAAGTAAGCAAACCAGTTCAACGTACCCCCAAAGTTGTAGAGAGATTACTGCGTTTCTTGCAGCAGTTGTAGATTCGTATTGACTGCAAATAAACAGGGGCGCAGTGTACTGCGCCCCTGCGAAGACGAACTGGTAGTCGGAATTACTTTGCCGAGGCGAAAGCCTTGTTTACTTCATCCCAGTTGATGATGTTCATGAAGGCGGCGATATATTCCGGTCTGCGGTTTTGATATTTGAGGTAATAAGCGTGTTCCCAGACATCGATGCCGATGATCGGCTTCTTGCCCTGGGTGAGCGGCGAGTCCTGATTCGGAGTCGTCACGATTTCGAGCTTACCGCCGGAGGCAACGAGCCAGGCCCAGCCGGAACCGAAGACTCCGGTAGCGGCGGCAGTGAATTTCTCTTTGAACGTGTCGTGGCTGCCGAAGGTGCTGTTGATCGCATCGGCAACGGCGCCGCCGAGTTTGGCATCTTTCTTGAGGATATTCCAGAAGAACGAATGATTGGCGTGCCCGCCACCATGATTGCGCACGGCTGTGCGAATGGCCTCGGGGACAGAGTTAAGGTCGGTGACGAGGGCTTCGACCGACTTCGTCTGAAGGTCGGCGCTGTTGGCAAGGGCCTCGTTGAGTTTGGTTACGTAAGTCTGGTGATGCTTGGTGTGATGAATTGTCATCGTTTCTTTGTCGATGAACGGCTCAAGCGCGTCGTAAGCGTAGGGCAATTTGGGTAGTTCGTAAGTCATAATATCTCCTTCGTATGATAGCTAACATTTGCCAACTTAGATTTGTTCCCATCCTATAATGGATGAGATAGGTCAATTAATTCCTCATTAAGATAACTATACGAGTTCAAATTGCGACTTCTTGGGGATTTGGCGCACCTTTATGCATAAAAAACTGTTGTGGAAATTCGATGATTTGGCTATCAGCACTATACAGACCGTTCTGGAATAGAATTGGTGAAATCGGGTGAGAGCAGTAGTGGAATAGTGGGGACGTGAATGTCTCGAGTAATAAGAGTATTGGAAGGCACGCCACCTGTCCTTTGCCTGATTAGCTCTTTCGCTTTCATAGTGCTGATCGGCGTCGCCTACTACTTCATCGGTTCGCAGTTATCATTCTCGATTTTTTTCCTCCTTCCCATCGCTTTTGTCACCTGGACCGTAGGGTATCGATTCGGAATCGCATATTCGTTCTTGAGTGTACTGACGTGGTTTGCCGCGGATATCTATGACGGTGAGTTGAGCGTCAAATCGCACTGGTTGGCGTTGAATCTGGTGTTACGCTTCACGCTTTTTATTGCAGTTGCGTGGGTGCTGTCTGCACTAAAGAAGCTGGTTGAAGAACATAAGCAGGCTGCGCGGATCGATGTGCTGACCGGCATTCCGAATCGCCGCGCCTTTTATGAAGCGGCACAATTGGAGATCGCGCGTGCCAATCGCCACCCAAGACCCTTTACCGTGGTGTTCACTGATATTGACAATTTCAAAAACGTCAATGACAGATACGGACATCTAATCGGGGACCGACTATTGACGCTCACGGCAGATATACTGCGTCAAAACGTGCGCGAGATTGACCAAGTTGCCCGTCTCGGCGGGGACGAATTTGTACTTCTATTGAGCGGTACGGATGCCAATGGAGCTGCAGCTGTCATGGAGAGGTTGAGGAGCGATCTGACGGCCATGGCGCAGATGTACCACTGGCCGGTGACTTATAGTGCCGGGGCAGTGACCTTCACCCGTCCGCCGGAATCCGTGGACGAAATGATTACGAAGGCGGACACGCTCATGTACTCAGTCAAGCAGAGCGGCAAGGACCATATCCGCCAAGAGAACACTTAAGTCCCGCTTATTGCGCAAACAGCTACTTGGCTGCGATCATCCCCTCGACGTTCTTGATGTGTCCCATTTCAAACTGGGTCAGGTATTCGAAGGTCTTACGGACGTCAGGTTCGCTGGCAACCTTGGCGGCGGCAGAGTAAAGCTCGTATGCTTCCTTCTCCAGCTGCAGTGCGATTTCCAAGATTTCCGATTTGGACTTGGCTGCTTTAACCAAGGCGATACGCTGAACGTGCTTGTCACCCATCGACTCGTCGATGATGGGGAGTTCGTCGCGGTTCATGACGTCGCGGTAGGTAACCCATTTTTCCGAGCGGACGTGCAGGTCGTACTGATGCTCGAGGGTGAGGAAGTGCTTACGCTCTTCGCCGGCAAAGTGTAACATGGTGGTCTTGACGTCCTGGTCGCTGATTTTCTCGGCGCCAATACGGTAGAAGACGTAGGCGGCGATTTCGGCCTGTATTCCGGCCGTAAGGTAGCTAAGAGCTTCGGGGCTAATTGTCATTTCTATACCTCACTAAAAAGATACCATTTACTCCAAATATAGACAGCCGGGGGGCGAAGTCAAGGGATTCTGCCGAATTTTACCTGTTGGGATATCTCAACTTAGAGGGGAATTCGATTACCGCCGGCAGCATCGAAAAGGTGCAGGTTCCGGGGGACAAAGTTCAGAGTCACTCGTTCACCGACGGTTACGTGGCGGTCGACCGGGCCGGTGGCCGAGACGAGGTCGTTACCGATTCTTCCGATCAGAAATGTCGCTGTGCCGTGAAACTCGGTACGTTCGACGGTCATGTGCGAATCGGAGGAGTCTGGTCCAAGCAATAGCTGGTCAGGGCGAACGCCGAGGAGATACCTGCCGTTCGGGACTTCGAGTTTAGCGAGTGGAATCTTCTGTCCCAGCGGGAAACAGGTGCCGGATTCGACTTCGACGTTGATGATGTTCATCGGCGGCGATCCAATAAAGCGGGCGACAAAGAGATTTGCCGGTTGTCGAAATACTTCAGAAGGAGAGCCGATCTGCATGACTTTGCCCTGGTTGAGGACGACAAGATTGTCGGCCATGGTCATGGCTTCTGTCTGGTCATGAGTCACATAAACGGTGGTCTTTCCCAGGCGCTGTTGGAGCGATTTGAGTTCACCACGCATCTGGTTGCGCAGTTGGAAATCGAGGTTGGAGAGCGGTTCATCGAACAGAAACACCTGCGGATTACGAACGATGGCTCTTCCGACAGCCGTGCGCTGACGTTCGCCGCCGGACAAGGTACGAGGATAGCGGTCGAGCATTGGGGTCAAGCCGAGGAGTTGAGCGGTTTCGGCGACTTTGGCAGCGATAGTCTCTTTGGGTGTCTTGGCAACTTTGAGCGGGAAGGCAAGGTTCTCTCTGACGGAAAGGTGCGGATACAAGGCGTAGTTCTGAAACACCATTGCCATGTTGCGATGCCGGGGTTCTTGGCCGGTGATGTCGATGTTATCCAGCAAGATGGCGCCCTCATCTGGTGATTCAAGGCCGGCAATCATGCGCAGGATCGTAGATTTGCCGCAGCCAGACGGTCCGAGCAGGACGGTTAAGGAACCGGAAGGAGCTTTCAGATCCAGCCGGGGAATAACGAGATTATTGTTGAAGCGTTTAATGACGCCGCGGAATTGGATTTCACTCATCAAGTGAATCTATTTTCCTTTGGCGCGGGTGCCAACTAAAATTGAGAATTCCCGTTCGGGTGCCGATACATTTAAGAGGGGACTGCAGTCGTTAATCTAAAATGGCAGGCACGTACGGACGGAGCAAGAGCATTATGACGGCAGAAATCTCGAGAGTATTGGTTGTTGACGACGATCCCAACCTTACAGATCTACTGGTAGACACACTTTCCGCGATCGGTTATGAGCCGCATTCGGCCAGCTCGGCCCAAGAAGCGCTGAAGGTGCTCTCTTCTATGCGGATTGACCTGGTGATTTCGGATATCAATATGCCGGAAATGTCGGGAATTGAGCTGCTGCAGGAGATCAAGAAGAGAAATCGCCGCCTGCCGGTCATGTTGATCACAGGAATCGGAAGCGACGGTATTAAAGCGCAGGCCTACTCAAAGGGCGCCGACGGGTTCCTGGCGAAACCGTTTCGAATTGGAACGATGGAAACAGAGATCGGCAAGATGTTGCTTAGTCTGCGCAAGCGCCGGATAGTCGTGATTGATGATAACGAGGAGTTTCTCGCCAGTTTGTGCCAGCGGCTTGAGGCCGGTGACAATGACATTCATGCGTTTACTACGGTCAAGGCTGCGACGGAATTTCTGACAGTCAATCCGGTTGATTTGGTCATAACCGATCTTAAGATGCCCGACGGCGATGGTCTTAGCCTGATCAATCAGCTTCACGACCGCTTTCCAAACCTCCCAGTAGTTATGGTCAGCGCGTTCGCGACCGACGACCTCATCGAACGTATTCGAAAAGCAGGAATTCAAAAATTCCTGTCGAAGCCGGTCGATTTTAGCGAACTCGACGACGTCGTTAAATCGTGTGCAACTATAGCGGATTAGGTCTAGCCCGTCTTATATCTTTCGAATCCCTATTGTTTTCCAGCGGCGAGAACGCGCATCATTTCCTTGTGAATGCGGCCGTTGGAGCCAAGTAAACGATCCCGGAATATTGAAAAGGGATTGCCTTCGAAGTCGGTGATTTTTCCGCCGGCCTGTTTGACTATCAGGACGCCGGCCGCCATATCCCACGGATGCAATTTCAACTCCCAATAACCATCGAATCGACCGCAGGCGAGGTAGCACAGATCGAGCGCAGCTGATCCGGCGCGGCGAACGGCACGGGCACTTTTGACGAAGTTCGTGAAGTTGACGAGATTGTTGATGCGACTGGTGCGGATGTCGTAGGGAAATCCCGTGGCGAGCAGCGCCTGGTCGAGTCGGCGGCGATCACTGACCTTGATGGCGTGTCCGTTAAGGCGGCTTTTGTCGTGCTTGGTGGCGGTGAAGAGCTCGTCGCGAGTAGGATCGTAAACACAGCCGACAATCATTTCATCGCGGTACTGCAGTCCGATTGACACGCACCAGACTGGAAAAGTGTGGGCATAGTTGGTTGTGCCGTCGAGCGGGTCGATGATCCATTTGAATTCGGAGTTCAGCTCGGCGATGCTGCCTTCTTCGGTAAGGAATGAAGCTTCCGGCAGTGCCTTGCTCAAGCGGGCGACAATCAGTTTCTCGCTGGCGAGATCCATTTCGGTGACGATGTCGATTCGTCCCTTGAATTGCACGCGGCGGTTCTTCTGCACATTGTCCAGCAGAAGCTTTCCCGCGGCTTTGGCGGTAGCGGCTGTTTCGGTCAACAGCGCAGTTGTCATCGATGAACTGATTCTCATGTTGCTCGCGTCACTTCCTGATCCTGATATTGAAGCTGGTAGAGCCGCCAATAAACGCCCTGTTGTTTGAGCAACTCCTCGTGTCTGCCCTGTTCAACGATGCGGCCCTTGTGATAAACTAATATTTTGTCGGCTTCTTCGATAGTGGAAAGACGATGGGCGACGATCAGCGATGTGCGGCCTTCGAAAAGTCTCTTGATCGCCTTCTGGATGATGAATTCGGTTTCATTATCAACGGATGATGTTGCTTCGTCGAGAATCAGCACGGGCGGGTTATAGGCAAGTGCCCGGGCGAAGCTGATCAACTGACGCTGGCCGACGGAGAGCGAACCGCCGCGTTCGCCGACACGGTGATCATACTTGTTTTCCAGGCGTTCGACAAAAGGCGCGAGTCCGACCCGTTCGGCGGCGGCCATCATCTGTTCTTCAGAGATTGACTCATTGCCAAGAGTAATGTTTTCGCGAATCGAGCCAGAGAAGAGGAAGACATCCTGCAATACCAGGCCGATTTGAGCGCGGACAACCTGTGGATCGAGGTCGCGGATATCGATCGCATCAAACTTGATGGAGCCGTTGTCGATATCATAGAACCGGCAAATCAGGCTGACTGAAGTAGTTTTTCCGGAACCGGTGGCGCCCACCAGTGCGACTTTCTCGCCGGGTTTGATTTCGAAGCTGATATCGTGCAAGATGCGCTGATCTTTATTGTAGCTGAAATCGACACTGTCGTAAGAAATTGCGCCGCTGAAACTGGTCAACGGCTTTGGCTGTTCGGGCACTGAGATGTCCGATTTTGAATCGAGGATATTGAAGACGCGCTCGGCGGCGGCCATTGCTGATTGGAGAACGTTGTATTTTTCGGCCAGATCGCGAATCGGGCGATAGAACATTTCGACGTATTGGATGAAAGCCACCAATGTGCCGAAGGTGATAACTTCCTGGACGACTTGTCCACCGCCGTACCAGACGATGAGCGCCAGGCTGATGGCGCCAATCAACTCGACGATCGGGAAGAAGACCGCATAGTAGAGGATCGAGCGTTTGTGCTGGTACATCAGTTCAGTATTGACGCCCTCGAAGCGGTCCATTGTTTTGCGCTCTTGCACGAAACTCTGGATTTCATTGATGCCGGCGAGGTGTTCCTGCGTGAAGGCATTGAGCTTGGCGATCATGATGCGAATTTCGCGGTAGGAATCGCGCACGCGCTTGCGGAAGACGAATGTTGCGCCGACGATCAGGGGTAAAATCACAAAGGTGACCAGCGACAACTTGGGCGAGAGCACGAACATCACAGTGACGATACCCACGAGGGTTACGATATTTCCAAGGATGTCGATAACGCCGGAGGCGAACATTTCGTTGAGGGCGTTGACATCTGAAGTCACGCGAGTCAACAAGCGTCCCGAAGGATTCTTGTCGAAGAATCCGAGGTGCATCGACTGAATGTGATTGAAGATCTTCTGCCGAAGGTCGAACATGGCGCTCTGGCCGATCCACTCCATGATGCGAATTTGGCCATAGCCGGTGAAGAATTCGAGGCACATGATCGCCAGCAATTGGATGGCGATGATCGTGAGCCCGTCCAGATCGCCGACGGCAATGTGATCGTCAAAGGCGATCTTGATTAAGTACGGTGTAGCAAGTTGCGCCGCGGCAGCGACCAGCAGAAGCAGCAGCGCCAGTCCGACATAAAGTCGATACGGACGCAGGTACACCAGCAGGCGCCGCATCAATTGGCCGTCGTAGCCCTTACCGAGTTTATCTTCGTCGCGGAAGTCCTGCATTCTAATCCAACATCTCCAATTCGGATGACAACAATTCGCGGCGAATGATCTCGTAGTAGCGGCCCTGCCTGGCGATCAATTCGTCGTGTGTACCACGTTCGACGATGGTACCGCCATCGAGCACGATGATTCGGTCGGCGCGACGAATTGTCGAAGGGCGGTGGCTGATAAGCAGAGTTGTAATATTTCCGCGCGAGGCTTTAAGACGTTCGAGAATCAGCTCTTCGGTCTGGGTGTCGACTGATGAAAAGGCGTCGTCGAGAATGAGAATGCGCGGCTGCTTCAACAAGGCGCGGGCGATCGCCGCGCGCTGTTTCTGCCCGCCGGATAGCGTGATACCGCGTTCACCGAGGATCGTGTCGTACTTATGCGGGAAAGACTCGACCTCGTTTTCAAAGGCGGCGACTTGCGCGGCTTCATGAACTGAATCCATATCGACTTTTGGCTGCGATAAGGCAATGTTGGCAGCAATTGTGTCGGAGAAAAGATACGAATCCTGACGGACGAACCCGATCATACCGCGAAGATCGTCGAGTGCCAGGCGATTGATGTCGATTTCATCGATGCGAATCGTATTGTCGGGAATCGGGTAGGTGCGCATCAGCAGTGAAATCAAGGTGGATTTACCGGAGCCGGTCGCGCCGACAATCGCAAGCGTTTCGCCGGGTTTAACTTCGAAATCGATATCATGCAAGACCTGGACATTGCTGCCCGGATAGGTGAACGACAGGCCGCTGAAGCGCAGAGCACCAGCGATTTGCGGCGGATGCACCGGGTCGTCGGGAGAGGTGATATCGGGCACTTCGCGCAATAGATCGTCGAGTCGTGCCAACGAGGCGGTGCCGCGCTGGTAGAGTGAAATGACCCAGCCGATGGCGAGCATCGGCCAGACGAGCATGAGCAGATAGGCCATGAAGGCGACGTATTCGCCTTTGGTAATGGTGCCTTTGATGACATCGCTGCCGCCGATCAGGATGACGATCAACACGACGGCGCGAACAAGAAAGACAATCGTCGGCATGAGCAGCGCGCGAATCTTGACAAGATCAAGGTTAAGCCGCACATATTCACGATTGACGCCCTCAAACTTCTTCTGCTGGTACTTCTCGCGGCGATAAGCCTTGATGACGCGAATTCCGGCCATTGACTCCTGCACGAAAGTCGAGAGTGTGGAGAAATGGTCCTGGATCTTCATGAAGCGGCGATGAGTCTGCTGTCCGATTTGCCACATGGCGATTGACAACAGAGGCAGGGGAATCAGGGCGTACAATGTCAATGTCGGGGAGATCTTGATCATGTAATAGAACGCCACAATGCTGACCATGAGCGTATTGATCAGTTGCATTACGGCGGGTCCGACCATCAAACGCACCGATTCGATGTCATTTGACAAGCGGGCGATGATGTCGCCGGTTGGAGTCTTCTGATAAAACCGTGAGGACAGTTTGAGCAGATGGTTGAAGACTTCATTTCGCAATTCGAATTCGATGTCGCGGGAAGCCCAGATAATGGTTCGTCGTGCGAAAAACCGGAAAACTCCGGCTATCAGAGTTACGGTGACAATGGCCAAGGCAAACCAGGGCAAGACGCCGGTGGCGGTCTGCGCCATTGCGTGCTGCATACCGAAAAAGGCGTCGGTAGGAGCCAGCGACTCGAGGCTGGGGTTTTCCAGCGAGTCGATCGCCTCCCGCAGAAGCCAGGGGGACATGCCGAGGAAGACATTTGCCCCGGCAAGTACGACGATGCCTCCGAGAAAGTACCAAAGGTACTTACGGTAATATTTACGCAGAGTATTTTGGCCGCTCTGGCTTGGTGTCGAGTTCAAGAAGAAGATACCACTATGATTAGGTGTTCGGCGACATTGTACATTTCATCATATAACGCCAAAAACGCCGATTCTTGACAGTGATTTTTTGCAGAATTAACGAAGAATGGTCGATTTCAGTCCTCATTAAGAGGATGGAGTCGATTGATGACCGGAAAGGGCCGCTTCTTCGATCTTCATGTGAGTTTCGAGGCCGATTTCGGCGGTCCAAGCTTCGCCCGGTGCGAGTCGGATGGGCCAACGAAGAAGAATAACTGTGCCCTGGAGGACTTTCTCAAAACCGCCCTCGGAGAGTGATACAGTCCAGAGGGGATGAGTCCAGATGTTCGCGTCACGATTGGACGAAAGTCGCAAAAGGAAGCGATAGAGTCGACTATAAATTGCAATGTCGCGGCTGTTTCTTAGTTCGTGTCCGGAGTCAAGATTGAGGCGTTCGCCGACACTGCCGACTAAGAATGACTCGGTACTCGGGAAGGGGTAACTTCCGAGGCCAATTTCGCAACCGAAAGTGAAGGCGAGATCGTGGTTACTGCGATTGCCGATTTCGTATTGGGCAATTACGCCAATCGGTTTTGCCGCGAACTGGAAGGTCTTGGTAATCTCGACATCGGCGGGGCCCTGTGGGGATTTGAACCGATTGATTCGCGCCAATTTCACCAGTGCCAAGTCTGTATCCGTTCCGGTGGAACCAGTGTAAGATTGCTGACTAGGACCGATAAGCGAGGCGAGCTTGCCGCATTCGAAGTCACTACGAGTTGTTGAGTCGCTGAAGATGTGATCGATGAACATTCCCCGGCGATAGTGGTCTTCGAGGAGCAGATTCTCAAGGCCTTCTTCCTTCACGAGAACCAGGTCATGAATCGATTTCGTCGCGGCTGCACCGGTTGACTCGTGCCGGTGAAGAAGTTTATCGTGGTAGCCTTCCTTGCGCCGACCGACGAGGTCGACAAGATTCTTGGCAATGCCGAAGTGATCGAGCTCGGTGATCATGCCGCCGAGTTGTGGGGAAACTATTGCCTTGAGGGCAGGAGTGGTGATGATGATTTCCTCGCGGCCGTCGCAGTCAAAGTCCGAATTCTCGATTCGTGTGCTTTGCGAGCTAACAAGCGCTGAATTTATGAGTGCTTCGGCGGCGACCAGCTCTTGATAGACAGCACCGCGAAGATGCGGAAGGTAGAGTCCACCAAAGACGCCGTGCCAATAGGGGCAATTGCATTGGCCGGCATAGAGCAGTTTGCGCGCTTGCTCGCAGGTAGTCGGCGACAATTTCTCGCGACTTTGCTCCAGCAGATCGCTGACCAGCAGCATCCGTTTGTGCAGGTTATTGCTTTCGTCATACTTGGTCTGGAAGTTGCGCCAGAATCCACCTTTGACGAAGGGTTCGAACTGCTCAAAGAGGCCGGCGGCTTTCAATCTGTGCACAAAATCGTCGTATCGCTCGATGGCAGCGACGGGCATTGCCCATTCATTCATTTCGGAGTAGGATGCCGTCGGCAAATACACTCGACCGCGAGCGGGGACGGTAGTGAGCGCCTCACTGAAGGTGATCATCTCTATCCAGTCGAGGTTGGCAGAGAGCATCGTCAAGAACCGTTCGAGCCAGCCGTCGAGAAAGCAGTGTTCATAGGTTTTGGGCCAGACTCCGAATTTTTCGCCGTCGTCGGCATAGACTGCAATGCTATCGCCTGATTCGGTGGCGAGGCTTCGGAGATAAGCGATGGTGTCTTCGGGGTCGGCAAACGGAATCGTGTAACGTAATTTCTTGGCGATCGGGAAAAGGGCGATCTGGAAGCCTTGATCTTCAGTAACGTAGTAGCCGTCCAATTGTGATTCCGGAAGTCCGGCGTAACGAAAGTGGATGTCGTCGAGGATCGTATACTTGACGCCAGCCAGGTTGAGATGCTTGGCGAGTCCGGGTTCCCAGACACGTTCGGCGAGCCACATTCCGGTTGGCCGCACGCCGAATTCACGTTCGACAAAATCGGACTGCATCTGGATTTGGCCGACCTTGTCGCGATCGGGAATGGACGGGAGAATCGGCTCGTAGAATCCACCGGTCAGCAGTTCGAGCTGTCCGCGATCTTTCATGGTGCGGATCAGATCGAAGCATTCCGGATGATATTGTCTGATCCAGTCGTAGAGGATGCCGGTAAAATGCAAGGAAATGCGGACTGCCGGAAAGCGCTCCAACATTTGCAGAAAGGGGAGATAGGATTTCTGATAGGCGTCTTCGATGACCCAGCCAAAATTACCGACCGGCTGGTGGTTATGTATCCCGAAACAGAATTTTACCTTTTGCAAATGCTATATCTCCTGTCATCCCTGACGCGAGCGGTGATCAAGTCCATGAAAAATCTAACACTACGCTAAGTATATCGGCGATAAGCGCAAGGATATTTGCGGCGAGTCACCGGCCGGGAATAAAAATACTTGACGGACATCTTGGGTCGACATTATCTTCATGCATTCAACTTTACATGGAAGGAGGTGAGACTATGCGTAAAGTCCTTGGAATTCTCCTCGTCGTTTTCGTCGCCGCGTTTATTTTCGGTACGACCAGCCCGGCGGCTGAAGCAGGTCCTTGCTACTACAAATGTAGCTGCACCGGTGCTCCGCTAAAATGCTGTATCAACAGCTTTGGTGTGGAAACCTGTAAGCCGGCCGGCGGCGTGATTTATTGTCCGGCAATCATTACGTGCTAACTGCCATCTATGGGCCTTGAAATACAAGGTCGGTGGATGCAAAACGACCCACGGGAGCTTGAAATGAGTTTGAGCTTCCGTGGGATTTTTATCGGTAACCACAATATCTTGCCCCGTGCGGGCGCAATCAATTGACGATGAATAAGCTGTTGAAAAATGTTGGTGTTGGAGTTTTAGTGCTGGTTGTCGCCGGGGTGGGAATGTATCTCGGGATGTCGTTTAAGACGATGCAGGCCTCGCAAGACAGCGAGTTCCTGCAAAGCGCCGGACCGACCTCGCAACTGCAAGTCGGGACGATGTTCCCCGATCTGGAGTTGATGACTGCAGATTCCGGCAAAGTGCGCACCGGCGACATGATTGCCGGAGACGGGTCGGTGTTTCTGTTCATGGAAGTGGGGTGTCCGCCTTGCGAGACGATGACACAGAAATGGCAGGAGTTGATCAACTCGGGAGCAATCGCAGAAGATCAGGTCATCGGAGTCAGTTTTGAAGAACCGCAGAATGTACAGACTTATGCGAAAAAAAGAGGCTTGACCTTTCCGATTTATGCCGACACGGGCATGGTATTCATGCGCAATTATGGAGTGGCGGAATTTCCGCTGGTGGTCGTGGTAGGCAAGACTGGTGGCGTAAAGATGTACACCTTCGATGCGCGGGTGTCGTTCGAAGTGGATGAACTTAAGAGGCAGATGTCGATGTAGATTTCGTAGCAGGGATTGCACAGAAGTCGGGATTTGAACAGCAGGCGTGTCAACTGCCGTGAAATCCGGATGATAACGAATTAGTAGTTGTTGGTGCAGTAGCTGTTATGAAAGAGGTGTATTCGCCACAATTTCGGCAAGAGTTCTGCATTTCTATTGGTGTTCAGGGTCATTTTCTACTTATGGATTAAATCTCCTGGAGTAAACGTGTTTACATTGAGATCTCTGGTTCGCCCGCATCTGTTGATTTCTTATGCTTCGTTGGCAGTCTTCCTGCTAATTCTAAACCGGCTCCCCTAGGCTATTCCGAGCCTGTTGGTCCGGCAGTTTCGTTAAATCTCCTCACAAAAAAGGCGGATTGAAAAATTCCTTGAGCGAAATTCGGTAGACGAAACGGGGGCACAGCCGTAACTTGGATACATGAAACAAACTGATTATCGCCGGATGGTCGAGGCCATGATGAGCAAGGATGCCGGGTTCGACGGCAAGTTCTACGTCGGTGTTCACTCGACCGGAATCTATTGCCTGCCGTCGTGCAAGGCCCGCAAGCCGCTGCTCAAGAATGTCGTTTTCTATTCGACGCGCGAGGAGGCGATTGCAGCGGGATTGCGGAGCTGCAAGCGTTGTGCGGCGGAGCGGTATCCTGATTACTTGCCCGAGTGGCTGCATCGTGTACTTCGGTACATGCGCGAGCACCGACAGGACCGGCTCAACGAAATCGCCTTGATCAAACTTAGCGGAGTCGACATCTCGACAATTCGACGGTATTTTAAACAACATCTGAACGCCACGCCGCTGGGATTTCACCGGCGTATCCGATTGAACTTTGCCCGCGAATTCATCGAGCAGGGGAATGACTACCTGTCTGCTTGTTACGAATGCGGCTATGAATCGGCATCGGGATTCCGCGACGCGTTCACCAAACAATTCGGCAAACCACCGGGAGCATTTTATGAACGAAACTAAGATCGTCTACTGCAATTTCGAAAGTCCATTGGGCGAAATGATTGCCGGCGCCACGGAAACGGGAGTTTGTTTTCTGGAATGGCACGATCGGGGCGGTGTGGAGCGGATCAAGGAGCGGGTGGTCAAGCGTTACCGTGCGCGTTTGGAAGAGGGGAGCAACCGTTATCTTAAGTTGCTGAATTCGGAATTGGAAAAGTACTTCCAGGGGAAACTTGAGAAGTTCTCAGTGCCGGTGGATGTAAAGGGCACGCCGTTTGAATTGCGCGATTGGGAGCGGTTGATGAAGATTCCGTATGGAACGACAATTTCCTACGGCGAGCTGGCTCGCCGAATGGGGAACGTTAATGCTTCGCGAGCGGTAGGACGGGCAAACGGCGCCAACTACCTATCGATTGTGATTCCCTGCCATCGCGTGATCGAAGCCAACGGCAAGTTGCGCGGTTACGGCGGCGGCCTCTGGCGCAAGCAGTACTTGATTGAACTCGAGACGGGCGCCCAACCTGCCGCGCTTGACTTTCTCCTGCAGTCGTCGTCACGTCAGCCGTCAAGTCTGACAACTCGCTAAGCCAGGGCTTTTTTCAGAATCGCGATTTGACCGGCATGGTAGAGGCAGTGCTGGATCATTCCGTGATAGAGATGATAGAGATCGAATCCCCGGCCCGGTAATTCCACAAAGAGTTCTCTTTCACCGATGGTGTCGGCGACACGTTGGTATTCCTTGTGAGCGCGTTTCAAGTCGGCAATTGCCGCAGTCCAGGCTTTTGTCGATGGATCGGTTATAGCGGGCCAGTCGATCTCCCGCGTAACCTCGGGATCTTTGCCTTCGAGGCGGAGTGCCACAATACGAAACCACGCGGTAATGTGCAGGGTGATTTCCCAAATACTATGGGCATTTTCGACATGCTTGCTTAATGCCTGTTCGGCCGAGACGCCTTCGAGGGTTTCGAGGACTGATGGTCCGTGCCAGGCGTCGCCGTACATGGCGCGCTTGAGCTGATCGCTGATTTTCTGTACCAGAGGCATAGTCTTCCTCTTCATAAGAAGTTAATGTCATAGCTTGTAAGAACTCGCAATGACGGTCAATCGCATTTCAGATGATCTGCATTGCTGACATGTTGATACGGACGTGAGTGACTGCCGGCCGAATCTTATTTTTGTCTAGCCCCAAAGAGGGGCTCGGCCTACGTACTGACTCGACATTGGAACTTACACAGAGTGAGAACTTCGTAGTTCGCACACATGCGGAGGACTGATTAAACTGCTGTACCGATCAGGGTGTTGGGGGTGACTTCCTCGATCTTGACCATGACGAAGTCGCCGGGTTTGGCGCCGGTGTCTGGGAAGACCACGATTTTGTTGCCGTCGTTGCGGCCAAGGAGTTGCTTCGGTTTTTTGCCGTAGCCCTCGACCATGACGTTAAAGGTCTCTCCCAAATGAAGCTGATTGCGCTGATAGGAGATATGCCGCTGTTGGTCGACCAGACGGACGATGCGGTCGGTTTTGATTTCGTCGGAGATATCATCGGGCATCGTGCGCGAAGCCATGGTTTCTTTGCGCTCGGAATACTTGAACATGAATGCAGAGTCAAACTTGACCTCCTGCATTACCGCGAGCGTCTCCTGGAATTCGTCCTCGGTTTCGGTTGGGAAGCCGACGATAACATCGGTCGTGAGAACCAGTCCGGGGATGAGTGCGCGCATACGCTCTGCGAGTTCGACGAAGTACTCGCGGGTGTAGGTGCGGTTCATGGCGTCGAGGACGCGGTTTGAGCCGGCCTGAAGCGGCAAGTGAATATGCTTGCAGGCTTTGGGATTGTTGGCGACGACTTCCAAGAGCGATTCGGGAAAGTCCTTTGGATGCGGTGACGTAAAGCGAATCCGCTCGATGCCGTCGATGCGGCTGACGGCGGTGATCAGCTTGGCGAAGTCGAAGCCCTTGAATTTGTAGGAATTGACGTTTTGTCCCAACAAGGTTACTTGTTTAAAGCCGTGCGCAGTCAGTTGTTTGACTTCTTCAATGACATTGTAGGGATCGCGGCTACGTTCGCGGCCACGTGTCATCGGGACCACACAGAAGGTGCAGTAATTGTCACAGCCACGCATCACGGCGATCCAGGCATTGGTGCCGTGACGGTTGGTCGGGAAGACATCGGCGTAAGTTTCGTACTCCGATAGAGTCAACTTGAATTCGCGCTCGCCGGTATTGTGGACGCGGTCGATCATCACCGGAAGGGCTTTGTACGAGTCAGGGCCGGCGATCAGGTCGACTCCGGTGTTGTCCTCGAGCAGTTCCTTTTTGAGGTTCTGTGCCATGCATCCAAGGACACCAAGAATCGTGCCTTTGTTCTGTTTCTTGATATGCCTTAGTTCACCAATGCGGGAACGAATTTTGTCATGGGCGCCTTCACGGATGGCGCAAGTGTTGAGCAGGATGACACCGGCGGAGTCGACGGATTCGGCGAGGGTGAAGTCGTTGCGGCGAAGGATTTCGCGCACGATTTCCGAGTCGTACTCGTTCATCTGGCAGCCGTAAGTTTCGACAAAGACGGATTTGTGCCGAGTTTGTCTGTCGGTCACCAATTGTCCGTTGCCGTTTGTTGTTGCCTTGTCCATCCCAGTTCCTCAAATAATCAATAAGGGCGCATTCGGTGCGCCCGTGAGTTCGAATATAGCTATTTCGGCTGATTAGTCAATCAGCAGCTTCTTAGCGACGAGGTAGGGGATCAGGATGTAGAGGATGCCGTCGCGGATCAGGTAGTAGACACAGATGGCAATCAACAGCTTCCAGCCATAGCGTTTGAACAGATGGCGGAAGCGGGCCTTGATCTTACCCCAGCGCGGCAGGTTGGCGGTTTCGGGAAGCGGTTCGCGCAAGTCGCGCTTAAACTGCTTCAGGAAGTCCTTGAAACGCCGCCACAGCGACGATTTCGCACCGGTCTCTAACGCGATCTCGTTTTCTTCGGCAGCGCCGTTAAGAGGCGAAGACTTCATACTTCTCGACCTTTGAAGTCAGGACAATCTTGCCGTCCGGGCCCTTAAATTCGCCGACGCGGCGATGGCCTTCGACGTATTCGGGGCTCTTGGTCCAGCCTTCGAAATCGGATTCCGATTCCCAGTGTGTCATCACGATATATTCATTGCCATGGGTGGGCTTGAGAATTTCAGCTTTGATAAAACCGGGGCGGCGATCGACGGCCTTGGCGCGGGTGGCGAACATCTGTTCGAACTTCTCGCGGTACTCGTCCGGCACCGACATGCGATTCATCATGACAAACATCAATATCCTCCGGGAGATTAACGACAATATCTATCCATCAGTTCCACAATCCTGACTGGATTGGTCAAGATAGAGATTTGGGGAGGGGTGTCAATGGAAAAAAGGGGGGGATAGCGATTGTCTTGCGTTTTGCTTAAGCCGAGCATCAAGATAACCGCCAGCCGAATGAACTTGACTTATTGCTCGATTTTGGTTACTTTCGAATTGTAATCTTCACAGGTTCGTTTTCAATTCAGGCGAAAGGACCGTCTATGTCTCTGTTGTATCCGACAGGGCGACGTTCTGGCGTTTTTTCCAGAAGGTTGGTGAACGTTTCGGTGTTCCTGTCTGTCTGCCTAATTGGTATCGTGGAGACATCTTCGGCTTCCAAACCGAAAGGTAGTATTTTGCTTGTCGGAGACAGTATTCGAGTACTTCCGAATTCAACCAATCTGCAGATTCCATTTCGAATCAGGAATGATCAGGATTCACTTGTCGGATTCGAAATGGTCATTGTACTGTCAAATCCTGAAGTGGCAGTGATTGATACAATCAATCCACTGGATCTGGGAGGCTCGGTACTTACGGATTGGGTAGTGGCGGGGCAGAACCTATTCGGCGGGCTTGCTTATCGCATAGTCGGCCTCTATAACCAATCCTTGCATCAACCACTTCCTCCGCACAGTGAGTTGCGCGAAATTTTCAAGTTGAACTTTCTGTGGCAGGCGACCTTACCCGACACGATTTGCAGATCATCCGTCCAGGGAGTACTATCAGTTCCGCAAACGCATTTCTCTGATCCGACCGGAACATTGATCGCGTTCACGTCAGTCGACGGAGGAATCTTCACGGATTGTCCTCCTTGCGGAGACGCGGACGGCAACGGCGGAGTGACTGTCTCGGATGTCGTGTATATCGTCAACTACATATTTCTGGGCGGGCCGCCTCCGGTGTATGATCCGGCGGCCGATGCCGACTGCAGTGGTATTGTAAACGTCTCGGATGTTGTTTATATTGTGAACTACATATTTGGCGGAGGGCCTGCCCTCTGCAGTAATTGCATTCTTTAGTTCCCAACAATCAAGTGCAAAAAAGAGAGCGGCAGGAGTTTTCTCCTGCCGCTGGAATTATGCCTGACGCGC
This sequence comes from uncultured Ignavibacteria bacterium, assembly GCA_964592145.1. GTDB lineage: Bacteria > Zixibacteria > MSB-5A5 > CAIYYT01 > CAIYYT01 > JADJGC01. The sequence goes on along the minus strand of CAZQBX010000006.1, from coordinate 63,477 downwards.
GTTCGCGTCTTGCTGATGACTTATTTAATCCGCTAACGGATTGGTATGGTAATTCGGCTTGTCCTTGCGGATATCGGTTGAATAGCCGGGGAAAGTATCGGCTTCGGGATTGACGTATTTCTTGGCGTTATTGACAGCCATAGCGGCTTCGGCGGTAGCCATAGAGATGAAGTTCAATTCCTTGGCTTTGCTAATGACGTCGCCGCAGGCATAGAGTCCCGGCATGCCGGCGTTCATCGTCGCATCGACGGCGATTCCCTGTTCGTTGATTTTCACGCCGTTCTTCTTCAGTGATTCGACAAGCAGTTTGCTCTTGGTCTGGACCTTTTCCATCGTACCGAGGGCGAGGACAACGGCTTTGGATTTGTGAGCGCCTTTATTGGTGGTCACCGTCCAGACCTTGGTCGCCTTGTCGAACTCGAGTGCGCTGACAGTCTCGTTCTTGCAGATGGCGTGTTCGTACATCGTCGCCTGTTCGATGAAGTTTTCGGCAAGCTTCTTGGCGGTGATCAAAACGAATCCCGCGACATCGCGCAGGACTTCGTTGGGATACTCGTGCACCAGTGCGCCGCCCAGCTCGTTGGTAGATTCGATGACCTTGGTTTTGGCATCGCGCAGGCCCGCATAAAACGAGGCAAAGAGTCCCGCCGGGCCGCCACCGATTATCGTGATGTCGTATACTTCGGTTGACATTTTCTATTCCTCCAAAAAATCTCTATCTACCTTATGAACTCCCAACCTACGCAACGCTGCGGGAGGGTTACCGGCTACTCTTCCATCATCGAAGAATCGCCATAACTGAACCAATTGATATTGCCGCGTAACGACTCGCGTTCAGCGGCGAGCATATCGTAGTGGCCGTCTTCTTCTTCCGTAAGTTCTGCGAAGACTTTGCGAATTTGTGGATCAGTGGCTTTGGCTCCACCGTCCGCATAATGTTTGGCCGTGAGGCGTTCGGCCTCCATTGCCAACTCAATCAAACGAAATTTGTCAGCTTCCGCAAGTGGTCCGTCGCCAAAAGCGTTCTTAAAAATCGCCAGACCTTCGGCCGGTAAATCTGATACGTCTTTACCGACGAATTTCTTGTACAAAGCGCGCAAGGTCCGTTCGTGATTGACCTCGTCCATTGCCAACGACTCGATTTTTCTGCGTGCGTCCTTGTTCTGGATCTTCTGTGCCAGGGTCGAATAGAAGTGCTGGCCTTCGATTTCGGTTTTGATGCCGATCTTGATAATATCTTCAACCTGTTTGTTCACGTCGGTCATACTTGCTCTCCTCTATAACGAAATAAATTCATTTCAGACTGATCTTAGCTAACAATTGCTGCCACGCCAGCAGGACGATATCAAGGCAGTGCTGTTTTTCGTTGTGGGTGCCTTGTTGAACTGATGCGACTGCAGCTTTTGCGAGCTGGTCGGCTTCGGCAATCGACCGGCCCATCACGGCGACAGTCAACTTGGAAGCCGATGCGACCGCGACGGCACAGCCCTCGGACTTGAACTTGATCGCTTCAATCTTGCCGCCAGCAACCTTCGCCGACATCTGTAAGTTATCGCCGCAAATCTCATTTACGACGGCTACAGCGGCAGTGGCATCGTCGACAGTGCCGACATTACGCGGGTGCAGGAAATGGTTGATGACTTCCGGCGAAAATGATGAATCGGACTGTGGCAAAGCGAAAACACCTCATCGTAAAGGCGACATAGTCGCCATAGATTACACGGCAATTTAAGCAATTTCAGCCCGGAAGGGGTGAATAATTGCGGTGGCAAGGGTCGACAAACAAGACAAATGATGGAGCATTTTCGAAAGTCGCAGTTCAACAAATAGTTCCAAGTCATCACAACGAGTGTCGAAATTCGAGACATTTTTGAACTGACCACAATATTGATATCGATGGGAATCCCAACTCACTTACCTCTGGTCGATATCCGTTTCTGGGTACGAATGGCAGGTTGGTCAAAACGTTAACTCCACGAATTTTTTGTCAAAAATTGATATAATTAACAACTTTTTGTCTTACTTAACGTAATTTATGTAAAACATAAATGATTTGTCGTTTAACGAGAAGACGGATGGTCGTTCAAAATATGGCAACTCGAATCAATTTGGATCTGGTTCTGGTCAAGAAGAAGATGTCGCTGACGGAGTTATCAGCACGGATTGGAATCTCGGTCACGAACCTTTCGCTTCTAAAGACGGGAAAAGTTAAAGGCATCAGGTTTAGTACACTTGAAGCAATTTGTCGTGAGCTTGATTGTCAGCCGGGAGACATCCTTGAGTATGTACCGGACTTCGTTTAGTAGATTCATTGAAATAACCACACAGAACGTGTGCGTAATTCGGGAGAAATAATATGGAGGAGAGCAAGTACAGTTTCGCCGGTTGGCTTGCCATCGCTCAAGCAGTGATGTTTCCGGTCGCGATTGTCATCGGGATTGTCGAGGCTGCGGTGGCTGGCGGTTTAATGGACGTACACCGTCCATTTTTAGGACCTTCCGACCTGTTGATGGTCGTGTTTACCGCGATATCGATTTACACGCTGCTGATGTTTCGGAAGTTGTTGCACGAGCGGTACAACTACCACGAGCTTGATTTTCTGATCATCATCTCGATTTGGTGGGCAATCGTTTTCCAGGTGGTAGGTCTTGGACTCAATGTCCTGGCGATGATTTTTTGGCCGGTCAAGACAATCGTGATGGCGGTCACGCTGCTGGTATTCATGACTGCCGCGATGGTTACTATCGGAATAGTCGACATCATGATTGCATCAAGACTGCTTCGGATCAAGGAAACTTTGGGAGAGTATGTCCGCGGTTTTGCCTATGTGACGATGATTGCGGGAATATGCGAAGTGAGTGTATTGTTTTCGCTGTTTTCGCTGATCCTGATTCCGGTGTCGGCAGTCATTCTCGCCCTGATATTCTTCCGGGATCGACAGGAAGTGGAGTTTGTGTGATTTCGCGGCCCGGCTGGGGGCGGGCGAGTGATCGGAATTAATCGGCAGCTGCAATGCAGTCTGAACCGAGAAATCAGAAGGAGTCTGATTCATGGGATACCGAGTGCACAAATTCAGAATCAGCATGAATCGAGATCAACAGCAATTGGAGCAGTTCCTTAATGGACTGGAAGGTGAGGTCATCTCAATTGTGCCAAACATCTCGATTGCATTCATGTGGGCGCACCGCGTAGATTTTCTTCTCATTGTAGAGAAGGTAAGGTAGGAGGAGTCTGCAATTGGAGTTGAATTGGCGATGCAGTCCGACCAAAGTTAGGAGTTTGAGGAAATGAACTACATGATGATACTTACCATATTCGCCGGCATCTGCGTAGCGTGGTACGTTGTTACCAGCATCATGATTTATGCAGATCTTCGCCGGCGCGGCGAGGATGTGAACTTCGTCTGGTTTCGCATAATGCTTCCCTGGTACGCCGATCATTACAAGCAGATTACGAAAACTGAAACCGGGAAGATCGGCCCGCTATTTTATCACTGGATTATTTCGATTAATGTGGCCCTGGTCATGGTGATTCTGCTCTTTATAATCAGACGCCTAAACTGACATAGGTTACTGATATGAAGATCTGCGTTACTTGAACTGTCTTGAAGACTCTCCTTTCTCCTTGTCGAACGCGACAATTTTCCCTATCCATTTAGCGCCATGGAGAAACTTCTTCAGAACGCGCCGTTGTTTCGCGAACTCGATCCGCAGGAGTTTGAGTCATTGCGGGACATCACTCAATTGCGTCGCTTTGACGGCGAATCGATGCTCTTTTTCGAGGGTGATCCGGCAAACGGTTTCTTTGTGCTGCTTTCTGGCAGGGTACGAATCTACAAGTCTTCACCTGACGGCAAGGAGTTCACGCTTCATCAGATCACACCGGGGCAGATGTTCGCGGAGGCGGCGATCTTTCGCGGCAAGACATATCCGGCGAATTGCATGGCGATGGAGGATTCCGAAGCGGCATTCATCCCGAAGGATCAGTTCATTGCCCTGATAACGAAGTATCCCAATATCTCGCTTAAAATCATCGGGAGTCTGGCCCGCTGGCTGCGCGAATTTGCGGCAAAACTCGAGGACCTGTCGCTCAAGGAAGTGCCCGCCCGGCTGGCGACCTACCTCTTGCGCCAACAGCAAAAACTCAAGACCGATAGTTTCGAACTTGATGTAACCAAGAGCGAACTGGCCACGGAGTTGGCGACTATCAGCGAGACCCTGTCGCGCAGCTTGAAGAAGCTCAAGGACTTAGAAGTCATTGCCGTCGAAGGCAAACGCATCACGATCCTTGACCACGAACACCTGGAATCAATCGCCTCGGGTGAAAAAATCTGACCTGCTTGACTTAAATCAAGGACTTACATAGCCCACTTTCCGATTCTCTTTCTGAAGGCAAGATGAGCCTTCAGAGGATTGGAAGTATGGTCATGAACAGATTTCAGGAAAGCGAAAATAGCGGCGAAGGCATCTCGCCGAGCGCTGTTTCCAAGCCCAAGGTTATTCGCAATCGTCAGCCACATCTCCAAAAATGGCGTCTCGCGGTTCAGGTTGCTTTTGCACTGTTGTGCATCTGGATCGGTATCGAGATGCATTTGTTCGTCAAGTATCTCGAGTCAGGCGGCACGACAACGTTTGTGCAACGTCCGCCCGGTGTTGAGGGATTTCTGCCGATCAGCTCGTTGATGAGTCTGTATTACTTCATCTTGTCCGGCGAGTTTCACCCTGCCCACCCGGCGGGATTAGTGATTCTGGTTGCCATCATTGCGTTATCGCTGGTTTTCGGAAAAGCGTTTTGTTCGTGGCTGTGTCCGGTCGGTCTGATTTCGGAAGCTCTGGGCGATTTGGGTGAGAAGATTTTTCGCCGACGGATCACAGTTCCGCGCTGGCTGGATTATCCGCTGCGAAGTCTGAAGTACCTGTTATTGGCATTTTTCGTGTACGCAATCTTTTTCACGATGGGTAAGTTCGCTCTGCGCGCATTTCTCGACAGCGATTACAACGTTGTCGCGGATGTAAAGATGTACTACTTCTTCGCGCAGATTTCGCAGTTTTCCATCATCGTTATCGGTGCGTTGGTCCTGCTGTCGATTCCTTTGCGCGGGTTCTGGTGCCGCAATCTGTGTCCATATGGTGCACTTCTCGGAGTGCTGTCCCTGGCATCGCCGCACAAGATCAAGCGCGATCCGGTATCCTGTATCGACTGCGGCAAGTGCGCGCTGAACTGCCCGTCATTCATCAAAGTGGACAAGGTGAGGACAGTCATTTCCGACGAATGTACGTCGTGTATGAGTTGTGTGGATGTTTGTCCGATCGCCGACACGCTCGAGGTTAAATCACTGGTAACGCGGAAGCCAGTGCACAAGCGCTGGGTGGCGATTGCGACGGTCGGCATCTTCGTCGCAATTACCGGTCTCGGTATGGTTACGGGCTACTGGAACAGCAAAATCACCACTGAAGAATACTTATATCACCAACAAAATCTTCAAGGCTACGGTCATCCCACCGACACGCGGGGTTTGCGTGAACTCAATCAGCAGCCAGTAACGCCGCAGCGTTGAAGATGAACAGAGGATTAAGCGAATGAGTGAATTAATAAACAACGCCGAGAAACGCAGAGAACTGCTGAAACACCTGATCCTGCAGCTGCACAAAGGCGAAGCACCGAACGAGGTGCGGATGCAACTGCAGCGGATTTTGGGGCAAGTGCCATACGATGAAGTGATGGCGGTCGAAAAAGAATTAATCGATGAAGGTTTGCCGCTGACAGAAGTTCTCAAGATGTGCGACATTCACAGCGCCGCACTGAAGGGGAGCATTGACACTTCGGCGGCGAAAACGGCTCCGGCGGGACATCCGGTGGATACCTTCTTGAAAGAGAATCGCGCCATTGAGTGGGAAATCTCGGGACTCCAGAGGGCGTATCTTGGACTCAAGGAAGACGTCAACGATGAAACGCTGAAGGCATTGGTCGCGCAGATCCGCGTTCACATCCACAATCTCTGCGACGTCGACAAGCACTATCGGCGCAAGGAGAACCTGATCTTCCCGTTTTTGGAGAAGCATGGTATTACCGGACCACCGACCGTGATGTGGGGTAAGCACGATCAGATCAGAGAACTATTGAAGGCGGCGGTTGAAAGTTTTGAGCACATGGAGAATGCAAGTCAGGATGAGACACGCACGCTGGTTGAACTCGTGTTCAAGCCGGCTTCGGACGGCGTCGAAGACATGATCTTCAAGGAAGAGCAGATTCTCTTTCCGATGTGCATGGACACGCTTAGCGAGTCGGAGTGGTGGCAGGTCTACAATCAGAGTCTCGAAATCGGATTTTGTCTGTTCGACCCGACCGACGAGTGGACTCCCAGCGGCGAGACGGCGATGGCGGGCGAGTCGTTAACGGAGGAGGGCCGAATTCAACTTCCATCGGGGAGTATGACTCCGACGGAGTTGAACGCGATCCTGAACACAATACCGTTCGACTTGACCTTCGTTGACAAGGACGACACGGTGCGGTATTTCACGCAGGGACGGGAGCGGATATTCGACCGCAACCGCGCGATTCTGGGCCGGAAGGTGCAGTTGTGTCATCCTCCGCATAGCGTGCATATCGTGCAGAGAATTATCGAAGATTTTCGCTCGGGCAAACAGTCGCGGGCGCCGTTCTGGATTACGATTAAGGGGAGGTTCATTCACATCGAATACTTCGCGTTGCGCGACAAGAAGGGCGAATACCTCGGCACGCTCGAAGTTAGCCAGGACCTTACAGATAAACGTGCACTCAACGGTGAACAGCGATTGCTGGAATATGCCAAGGACTAAAGGAAGGATTGTCAATGTCACAAGTCGAAGTCATAACCATCACGCCGGAGACCAAGATCGGTCCGCTGCTTGATCGTTATCCGCAACTGGAAGCGCCGCTGATTCAGCTTTCGCCGGCATACGCAAATCTGCGCAACCCGCTTCTGCGCAAGACAGTTGGCAAAGTGGCGACGCTTCAGCAGGTTGCCAAGATCGGTGAAGTGCCGATCGGCATTCTGATCAATACGCTGCGTAAGGAACTGGGAATCGAAGAGCAGTGGAAGGGCGGTGCGACAGGCAAGTCTGATTCCGGTACAGAATCAGTACCGGATTGGTTTGCGCAGACAAAGATTGCGGCATTGCTCGATGCAGCACCGATGCTCGAAGCGGGGGAACATCCGCTTGGACGCGTAATGAGCGATCTTGAGAAGCTCAAAGCGGGCGACATCTACGAGTTGATTACGCCTTTTGTGCCGGCGCCGCTGTTGGACGCAGTCAATAAGAAGGGATTCGAAGTCTGGTCACAAAAGCAGTCGGACGGTTCGGTAAGGTCGTACTTTTGTAAGCGGACGTTTGAGGTGTAGAGTCGATTCTATCGGTTGGATTCCCGCCTTCGGGACTGTTGAGACACCCCTTGTGTCATTCTGAACGATGTGAAAGATCTGGTAGCCGTTGTTACGCAAAACTAACAGATCCTTCGCTGCGCTCAGGATGACAGTACTGGACGGTTTTTCAACGCGCCCCTTTGCGGGAATGATACAAGGCTTGGATTTCGACCTCGCCAAACGCGGGATTTCGCTTCGCTTAATCTTCGCGGGAATGACGAAGATGTACAGCTGTCGCAGCTGCAGGTACGTTGAATTCTGAAGCTGTGGATTAGAGAGACTTCTGCATCTGCAAGGCGTCACAGTTATCTTCGTAATATTGCCTGACGCGGCCGATAATCTCGTAGCCTGATTTCTTGTAGAGTGCGATGGCGGGCTTGTTGTCGGCGCGGACTTCGAGAGAAAAGCGGTCGCAGCCCTGCTGGCGCGCTTCTTGCAAGCATTTTTCCAACAATTTCCGTCCCAGACCGCGACCCTGAAAACTCGGGTCGACGGCAATTGTGTACAAGTGCGCCTTGGTTGAGCCTTTCCGCCAGAGAATGATCGCCGAGCCGGCGATTGTCTTTCCGACCAAGAGCACGAATGCGGTAGCGTTGGCTTTGGCGATGAGGTAGTGGTACTGTTTCCGTGTGAAGAGATCAAATTTGAAACTGCGGTTCTCGAGGGCAACGATGCCTTCGAGATCTCTTAATCGTGTCTTCCGGATGATGATCTTTGCGCCCATCAATTCCATTCACCGGCAAGATAGGTGATCAGTTTCTCGTACAAGTCGGGCGCCTCTTGGTCCTCTTCATCCTGATTGATGGTCGGATTGTCGTTGACCTCGATGACGACGAAACCATCATCAGTCTGCTTAAGGTCGACGCCATAGAGACCATTGCCGATTGCCGCACCGGCGGCGATAGCCACGCGAATCAGCTCGGGATCGGCTTCGCTCACCGGGATGCCGCGCACCTGACCGTAGATGGCGCGGCCGGCTTCGGTGTAGGTCATGATCTTCCAGCGACGCTTGGGAATCGTATATTGGCAGACGAACAAAGGCTGTCCGGCAAGGACGCAGACGCGCCAGTCAAAGTGGGAGCGAACAAACTTCTGGGCGACGATCCGATCGGCGCGGCGCAGGTAGCGGGTGCCGACGTTGACAAACTCCTCCGGCGTGTGGACTTTCTCGACGTACATCGAGAAGCTGGAATTTGGCGCTTTCAGTACGAGCGGTGAGCCCATCTCGGCGAGCATGCGTTCACCGGTTTCAAAATTCAAGTCGGATTCAATCAGGAACGTCGTTTCCGGCATTGGGACATTCTTGTCCTGCAGGTGGCGGTACATATTGACTTTGTCACAACAGATGTAGATCGATTCGGGATCATCAATCACGCGCAGACCGTTCATTTGCGCGAGACGCGCGGCAACATAGGAAGAGTTAAGCGGGTCGGTAAGTGCGCGGATGAATATCGCATCATAGCCGGGGATCTTGTACATGTCGGGGCGAAAGAGGAAGTCGAGCCGGTGGCCGAGCATGTGAGCGACCTGGCCGAGTTTCATTAATGCTCCCATTTGTTCCGAGCTGCTCATGGTATAGCGCTCGACGAAGACGCCTATATTAGCCATTGCTCGATTCGCTTTTGCAGATAGAACCGTTCGCGATTGTTCAATTTCTGGAACGGCAAGGGATCGATGTCACTTAGCAGAATCTGATTATCGGCGAGTTGAATTGTCCGCACGACGGCGAGTGGAATCCGGAAAATTTTCCAGAGCGCTTCCGCGAGCGGTCGATGTGCCGGCACGACGCTCCAGCCGAGGACGGCGCGAAACGTCCCGATCGTCGCTTCGTGGGGAATTTCCTGGCAGCAAATGGCATATTTGAAATTACGGGTCATCGACTTGGCGACGCGGTCGACATGCCCTTGTCGTTCGACGATACTGTGACGCGTCATAAATGGGTTGATGGTGTCGATAATCACCGGCGGTTCGAAATATCCGTTGGTGATGTACCACTCCGGTACGGGGACATCGTGCAGCCTGGCTTTCTCCAACATCAGCGGCGTGATGTAGGCATCCAGCGCTTCTTTGCAGGTGGGATGAATCTCAACGCCGTCTGCTTCGAGGTCGAGCGACGTGTAATAGCCGGTTTCGAGGTAGTTGTAGTTTCCGGCGAGATTAACGATGCCGGATTCGCCGCGAAGTCGGGCCAGATAGCTGCGGCCGCGGCGAGTTTGAGGCACGGAGTTGGAGAGTGTCAACTCCGCGACGATATTTGCGGTACTACTGTCTTCGTCTGATTGCATTGTTGTCTTAGCTTATGTTCCCGTTGTTGCACACATGTTTTGGTATTATACGCCGATTGTTGAATTCGCGAAGCAATTTGTCACATCGAGGAAGTGAAAATTCTGATCAGGAGATCAGGCGGGGATGATCAAAGTCGGGAGACCCGGGAGGGTAGCCCGGTAGAGTGTCAGGGCGGTTTCGCGCGGCATCTTTAGGATGATGACCTCGCGTCCCAGCGGGCGGGTGATCGCCTGTTTGATATCGGCAAGGGTATTCTGGAGTTTTGATTTGGGTTTGCCCTCGACATCAGTACGGACATCGAGTGTCAGGCCGCCGGCCCAGAGGAGTTGGAAACGGGACGGTAGTTCACGCTGAAGCAACTCGGCATCGACGTTGGTGGCTTCGCTGATGATTGCCAGGACGGAGTCGGGAGTCAGGCCCTGGGATGCGAAGAGGTGCTTCTCAAGTATCGGTCGCATGAGGGTCCCTTTGGGGCCAAGAAAGTCGTTTGAGAAGTCCTTCAGATCACTTTGGTCAGTTTCAATCAACTCCATCGGAAACTCCCAAACGAGTACGCCATTTAGGCGCAGTTCAATGAACTTGCGGGGAAAATTCAGAACCAGGTATGGTTTCTTGGCCTCGGCGAGACTCAATTCGGCTTTGATCAGCCGGTATTCAGATTCGGCATCCGACTGATTCCAGGGTTTCGCGGCGGGAGTGCCGGAAGCGGTAGTCGCCGATTCCTTCTTGCCGCAGGAAAAGAGCAGCAGAGCCGACAAAGCTGCGAACGCAAGCCAGCTCAACAGCGGCAGCGGCAAAGTGGCGGATTTAGAAAATGTAGACATAGGTTCCGATCGGCGTCTGCTTATAGAGTGAATCCAGATCTTCACTGCCAAGGCGAACGCAGCCGTGGGTGACATTTACTCCCAGAAGCCGTTCATAGATTGTGCCGTGAATGAAAAAGCCGTCGCCGAAGTCCAGCGCATAGTCGCCCATCACATTGGGGTCGAGGCGGTCTGATTCCTTTTTAGGGACCTCTTCTCCCTCTTCAATAAACGCCCAATCGGGTTTGCGCCACCAAGGTTCGGTCACTTTGCGGCGGATCTTGAAAACACCATGCGGCGTGTTGAAAATCCATCTGCGGCCGGTGACGGAGTCGATCAATTCGCCCCCGGAGCCGGTCGAACAGCGAGCGTCGAGGATAATCTTATCTTTGGTCCGCATGTAAATCCGATTGGCGTGGGTATCGATGACAATGTATGGTTTTGTCGGAGTGAGTTTGTCGAGGGCTTTGCGGGCGGCCGACAACTCTTTTTGAGCTTTCTTTTCGTCCTGCGGCAATTCGGTCAGAAGCGTATCCACGGAGTAGCCTTCCGCGATGACTTCCGGTTTCTCCCGATTGAGAGCGATCAGGAAGAGCACGATAGCGGCCACGGTAAATACCGGCAAGATGACAATCAAGAGGATTTTTCTTACGGCCATTGATCCGACTTTCTGACAATAGTTACCGGAGTCCCGACAGAGACGAACTTCATCAGATGATCCATTTCTTTATTGGTCAAGGCAACACAACCTTCGGTCCAATCGCGGTTTTTTCCACCTTCGCCGTGAATCTCGATCCAACCGCCAATACGGGCGCGATTGGAAATGACGCCTTTGCGCTTGTTATCGGCGAAGCGTTTCTTGTCTGCGCTGTTGGGATAATCGATCAGCAGCGCCCGGTAGAATTTACTTCTATTATTCTCTTTGACAACCCGATACATTCCCTCCGGGGTGGCGGCATCGCCGGAAAACAGTTTCTGGCGTGCGGAATTGTATCCCAGTTCGGAGTCGTAGGTGTGGACGAGTTTTCCACCCTTGACCAGATACGTCTTATGAGCGACTTTGTCCACGATAACAGCATAACTATTAGCCGCACGGGATTGTTCCAGAGTTTGTGAGACCCAACGACGCCAGACGCTGATCTGTCGAGATTCGTCCTCCTGATGCGACTCCAGAGCCGCGCCGACCTGCTTAAGCAGGTTGCGCGCTTTGATCATTGAAACGCGCGCTTCGTCGAACTCGCCGTTGGCCATCAGTTTCTCGGCCATGTCGAGATTCAGGCGGGCGCGCTGCCAGTCGTCGCGAACATTGAAATTGACCAGTGAACCGTTGAGGGCTTCATTCCACTCATTCAGTTCGTTATGGAGTTCGGTCAGGTCGGAACGCGAGGCTGTCTGCACAGTTGCGATGCTGTCAATCGCATGCTGACGTGCTTCATTAGCACGGCGCAAGGCCATTGCCAGAATCGAATCTGCACTTTCATAGTCGCGAAACGGCGCCAGGCGGCCATTTTGGCGAGCCATTTCCATCCAGCCGGTATTCACGAGTTGTTCGGCATCACGGTAGAGAATTTCGGCATAACGCAAGGCGCCGGCGCTTTCAGCAAGGCGCAATGCCTGACGGGCGTTCTCGAGGTTAATGACTGGAGGATCTTCACACCCGGCGAATAAAAACACCAGAGAAGACAGAACTATCAGTAGAAGAGTAGCTCGTTTGAAGTAGCGCACTGTTGATCCCCGCAAATCAACGGATGTACCGTTAGCATTCAAAAAATCGATTGGGGGGACAGCGTTACCGTTGTCCCCCCAAACTTATACACGCCTCTTTTATTATCGGCTAAGTGCTACATGCACTTTTTGCCCTTGGCCTCGTACGCCTTGCAAATTTCAGCAGTGATGCTGGCAATGCGCGACTTGATTGATTCAAGTTTGGTACGAGCGACAAGGTACTTACCGCCGTTGAAGTCGCCTTCGGCGACCATCCACTCGGAGCCAATATTGGTGAGGTCGTTCTTAATCAGTTCCAATTCGGCCTTGTTGTCTTTGCCTTTGGGGGCTTTGTCCAACAGGACCATCGCGGAGTCAAGCAGAGTCTTGGTTTCCGCCATCATACCGGTGACTTCCTGTTTGACTCTTTCCTTTTCGGCATTAGCCTGATTGATGACGTCGGTCGACATGGTGGCGACGCGCTCAAACATGGCTTTGGAGTCGCCATAGCTGCGGAAGAGAGCAAACTTGTTGTCCTGTTCGGTCTTCATGGCCATGGCGCCATTGAGGGAATCGGACAGCATACGGAAAGCCTGCGGAGCGTACTGCTCGGCTTCGGCGGCTTTGGCGTTGTTGATAGCACTTTGGGCGGCAGCCATTTCGGCTTCCGGCGGCTTGCTGCAGCCAGCGATCACTACTAGAGCGATAGCGATAACGGCTAACAAAACCTTCTTCATGGTGGTACTTCCTTTCTTGGCCTCGACTGAAATGGGTTAAAAAAAAAGGATACGCGAAAGCTGTCTTAGCTTGCACCCATCCTGACGAGGCAGTTTTCTTCAGTTAACTTATTGTTTTCATTTCCCCCGGATTTTTCAATCCGGAACTGTCAATCAGATCACGTTGGATGCGCTCCATGTCAGCAACGCTTGCGCATCCTTTCACAATCCCATATCAAACAAGGGGCGAATTAATGCAGTGTTATGAATCGTGTCAACAAGTTTTTCATAGAACTTGCTAATATTCGATAAATTTCGTCTCGCAATGGGAACGGGCGCAGGAATTCCTGCGCCCGTATGGGGATCACTGCCGACGTCGCTGCCGGCTCATATTATTGCCGCCGTCAGCAGATCATCACCAGTTCTTAGAAGTTCTTCATTCTCAAGTAGTTAATCGTGAATTCGGCCTCTCCGGTCTGTTCCCCGCGGACAATTGCCTGGCTACAGACGCCAAAATCTGACAATTGAACGACTTCGCCTTCAAGACCCAGCAATTCAGAATCCTCCGTTACATAACCGGTCCAGGTTTTGAATGTACCCTGCATTTCCATCAGACGGATGGTTTGGGCTTCAACATCGAATCCGACAATCAGTCCGGTGAAATCGATCACAACGGTTGCGTCATCACGAAGGTCGGCTCCGGCAATCTCGATGGCAGTGCGGGCATCGTTACTACCCTGGTGTTGCTGGGTTCCGATGGTTGCGTCTTCAAGGTGAGTAACTGCCGGGCGGCCAACGACAGTGGTAGTGGCGGACAACTCATTGGTTGTTGGTTCAATTGGTGATTGGCTTGAGCATCCACTGATGACCACTTGCAGTAAGCCGCCGACTAATACAGAAACGACCGCTCTTTTTGCTGATTTTCTCACGCTTCCCTCCTAAGATTGTCTGATTGATTGGGTACGTCCGGCAGCTTCGACATAAAAGTCAGATAACAGAGTAGGACAAACTCTGAACCGTACACTGTCGCGGTGAGAAAATTGATTAAATGGAGCGATTTTCTACAGATGGCGGCAATTGAACGGCGAGATGTTGCCGAGTCCAGTAGTGTTTTCAGGCGCAATCCCCTTGACTTCAGCGACTTAATTCGATTCATTCCCGTTTTCTAACCCCGGCGATGCTAATGGTTGTTATCCGGGTTTGTGTTTCAAAAATGACATGAAAGACGCAAGGAATGGCTGAACAATACATTTTCACAATGTTGGGGCTGAACAAGTTCTATGGGCAGAAACAGGTCCTGCGGAACATCAATTTGAGTTTTTTCCCGGGTGCCAAGATTGGAATCGTCGGCGAAAACGGTTCGGGCAAGTCGACGGTACTCAAGATCATGGCGGGTATGGATGATGCCTATCAAGGGACGGCAAAGCTGATTGGCAATTTCCGTTCCGGAATCGTGATGCAAGAACCGCTGTTAGACGAAAAGGCGACGGTTCGCACCGTTGTCGAGCAGGCGTTCGGCAAGGTCACGACGATGATGAACGAATACAACGAGATCACGGCAAAGATGGGCGATGAGATGCCGGACGATAAAATGCAGAAGTTGATGGACAGGCTGGGCGAACTGCAGGAGCAGCTTGACGCCGCCGACGCCTGGAATCTCGACGTCGCGATCCGTCAGGCGGCGGATGCGTTGTGTCTCCCGGAAGATGACCGCATCGTTGAGACGCTGTCGGGCGGAGAGAAGCGGCGGGTGGCGCTATGCAAGGCGCTGTTGGAGCGGCCGGATTTGCTGCTGTTGGATGAACCGACGAACCATCTCGATGCGGAGACGGTCGACTGGCTGGAAGAGCAACTCAAGGATTATCCGGGGACGGTGATCATCGTGACGCATGACCGGTATTTCCTCGACAATATTACCAAATGGATTCTGGAACTTGAGGGCGGGTACGGAATCCCGTATTCGGGGAATTACACTTCGTGGCTGGAGCAGAAGCTCTCAAAGATTACCGGCGATGAGAAGAAAGAGACGCCGCGCTCGCGGATGCTTAATCGCGAGTTAGCGTGGATCAAGATGTCGAATCGCGACCGGCAGGAATTGACGCGTTCACGCATCATCGAGTACGAACAGCTCGTAGCGCGCGAAGAAGCTGCTGCCAAAGAAGGCGGCGCGAATATCGTAATCGCGCCGGGGCCGGAATTGGGCGAGTCGGTGATTGAGTTCAAGAATGTGTCCAAGCAGTACGGCGAGCGGGTGATCTTCAAGGGCGCCAATTTCATCGTGCCGCGTTCGGCGATTGTGGGTTTGGTGGGGCCAAACGGCACCGGCAAGACGACGATGTTCCGGATGATTGTCGGGCAGGAGAAGCCGACCTCGGGCGAAGTCACAGTCGGAGCGACGGTGCAACTGGCATACGTTGACCAGGAGCGCGACTCGTTCAAGGGGGCTGTGAGTTTGATCGAAGAGATCGGCGACGGACTCGACAATGTGATGCTGGGCAAGCTGGAAGTTCCGATCCGGCAGTATCTGGCGCGATTCGGGTTCAAAGGGACCGATCAGCAGAAAATGGTGAACGAGTTGTCAGGCGGCGAGCGCAACCGTGCGCATTTGGCCAAGGTGCTCAAGGCGGGCGGCAACATGCTGCTTCTGGACGAACCGACGAATGATCTCGATGTGAATATGCTGCGCAATCTGGAAGAGGCGATCATGAACTTCAAGGGTTGTGCCATGGTGATCAGCCACGACAGGTTCTTCCTTGATCGTATTTGCACGCACTTGATTGTGTTCGAAGGCGAGGGCAATGTGCGGTGGTTTGAGGGCAACTATCGCGAATATGAAGACTGGCACAAGCGTGAGCTGGGCGGCAAGCCGTTTGAGAACAGACGGAACCGGTATAGGAAGATTGTGAAAGGGTAGGAACCACCTAAAAACACCGCAAAAAAGGGTTGCTCTCATCCTGTTATTCTCTTAATTTGTGAAAAGATTCACATCGAGGTTGGTGGATTGGTGTGGATACCGGACAGGGCTGTTTCTGCGAGGCCCGCAGACATACCCCGTCCCGCGCCCTCCTTCGTCGGACGCGGGACACCCCTCTCCAGAGGGGAATCAACGAAAGTCCAGTCAGTCAATTCCCCTCTTGTCGAAGTATGAGACTCGAAGACGGGATGTGTTGATTGTGGTTGTGCGGCAAGGAATCAGGCCCTCACCTCCCGCAGGACGGGACCTTCGGCCCAGCCCTTCTCCCGCAAGCGGGCGAGGGGAGAATACGACGATGATGATTTGTACTTTTCTACATAAAGCGAGATAACGATGAAACAACTTTTGTCGGGCAATGAAGCGGTCGCGCGGGGTGCTTATGAGGCCGGGGTCAAGATGGCGGTCGGGTATCCGGGGACGCCCTCGACTGAGATTCTCGAGACTATGGCCGAACGTCACCGCTCGGTCTATTCGCAATGGTCGCCGAACGAGAAGGTGGCCTTCGAAGTGGGAATCGGGGCTTCGATTGGCGGAGCACGAGCACTGGTAACGATGAAGCATGTCGGACTGAATGTCGCGGCCGATCCGCTGATGACATTTGCGTATACCGGCGTCAACGGCGGGTTCGTGGTGGTGTCGGCGGACGACCCCGAGATGCACTCGTCGCAGAATGAGCAGGACAACCGGATTTTCGCGCGCTTTGCGAATATCCCGTTTCTGGAACCTTCCGATTCGCAGGAATCGAAGGACATGCTGGTAGCGGCTTATGAGATTTCCGAGCGCTACGATACGCCGGTGATGTTGCGGATGACGACGCGGATTTCGCACACGATGGGAATTGTCGAGGTTATCGAGCCGCTGCATCCACAGGAACGCAAGTTCGTGAAGAATCCGGAAAAGTACGTGATGATACCTTCGAATGCGCGTGTGCGTCACGTTGTTGTCGAGCAAAGGCTCATCGACCTCGCGAAGTACTCCGAGCAAACACCGTTCAACTACATCGAATCAAACGGCTCCAAGGTCGGGATCATCACCGGCGGAGTGGCTTACCAATATGCCAAGGAAGTGGCGCCGCAGTTTGACTACTACAAGATTGGATTTGGCTATCCGCTGCCATTGGATGGTATCCGACAGTTTGTCGCGGCACATGATATCACTCTCGTTGTGGAAGAGCTCGAACCGGTGTATGAAGATCAGATCAAAGCCGCTGGAATCAAGGTTGAGGGGAAGAAGTATTTCGGGGCGCTGGGCGAGTTGTCGCCTTCGCGAGTAGCTAGGGGATTGAAAGAAGCCGGCCTGATTGACAAGATTGTCGTGCCGGAAATAACGCAGGAAGACTTATTCCCGCGTCCACCGGTGCTTTGTCCGGGGTGTCCGCATCGCGGGGCATTTATGGCGCTGAAGAAGCTTGGTGTTGCGGTGACGGGAGATATCGGTTGTTACACGCTCGGGGTACTCAAGCCGCTGAATGCGCTGGATACTTGCATCTGCATGGGGGCGTCGATTGGCAATGCGATTGGAATGGAAAAGGTGCAAGGCTCGGCGACGGGAACTGTGGCGGTGATCGGCGACTCTACGTTTTTCCATTCGGGAATTACGGGGCTGCTGGATGCGGTTTACAATCAGTCGAACGTGACGGTGATCATTCTCGACAATCGCGCGACGGCGATGACGGGCGGGCAGGAACATCCCGGCACCGGCAAGACGCTGATGGGCGATCCGGTCAGGCGGACGGATATTCACGAACTCGTGAAAGCGCTCGGTGTGAAGAATTTTGAGGAAGTGGATGCCTACGATTTCGAGGCGACGCTTGAGTGTGTGAAACGCCAGATGGCAACGCCGGGACCGTCGGTGATACTGACCTCGCGGCCCTGCGTGCTGATGCCGAAACGGATCATGGATGAGCCGTATCAGATCGATCTGGAATTGTGCAACGGCTGTTCGGCGTGCTTCAGGATTTCTTGTCCGGCAATTGCGGCGGCCAACGAGACCAACGAACGCGGACATCCGAAAGCGATCATCGATGAGACACTCTGTACGGGCTGCACGTTGTGCGCGCAGATTTGCCCGACCGAGGCGATCCTGCTCAAAAGCCAGTTTGCGAAAGCGTGAGGAGTTAAGAAATGTCTGAACAGTTTTACAATATTCTCATTGTCGGTGTCGGCGGGCAGGGCGTGCTTCTGGCGAGCGAGATCATTTCCGAGGTCGCAATGCATGCCGGGCTGGATGTCAAGAAGTCGGAGATCCACGGCATGTCGCAGCGCGGCGGCGTGGTGACCTCGCATGTGCGGATCGGCAAGAAGGTTTATTCGCCGACGATCCAGCAGGGCGAGGTTGATATCTTGATGGGATTCGAGAAGGCGGAAGCGCTGCGTTTTGTCGGATGGATGAAGAAGTCGGGAACGGCTATTGTGTCGCATACGACGTTGGTGCCGGCGATTGTGACCTCATCGAAGGAGTTCCACTACCCCGACGACGCGATTGCCGATTTGAAAAACAAGGCACATAACGTGATCGATGTCGAAGCCGACAAGATCGCGGGCGAGCTGGGTAATCCGCGACTGGTTAATACGATTCTGATCGGTGTGCTGGCGAATCTGCTTCCGTTTGAAGAGAAGCTGTGGGTGGATGTGATCAAGTCGCTGGTGAAGGAGAAGTTCGTCGCGGTGAATTTGGAGGCGTTTGCACGAGGGCGGGGGATTCATTTGGGAGTAGTGGCGAAGTAAAGCCCTCACCCC
Organism: uncultured Ignavibacteria bacterium; assembly: GCA_964592145.1. GTDB lineage: Bacteria > Zixibacteria > MSB-5A5 > CAIYYT01 > CAIYYT01 > JADJGC01. The sequence continues at coordinate 44,854 of CAZQBX010000006.1, read as the reverse complement.
TACCCGTCTCGCCAGGGGAGAGTGGGAAACACACCCCGTCTCGTTCGCCCTCATCCTTCGGGCGTCCGAGCCATCCCTCTCAAGAGGGGAATGAAGCCGTGTTGAGAAATAGCATTGTCTATTGTCGGGTTCGACGCTTCGTTGCGAATCGGGCGTACGGACCAGCTAAGTAATAGAGGACGAACATATGCCCAACTACCTTCTCATCATCAATCCCGGGTCGACATCGACGAAAGTTGCGGTGTTCGATGGGGAAAAGAAAGTCGCGGAAGAAGGCATCCGGCACGATGCCCACGATCTCGCGCAATTCGACAATGTCGCCGACTCACTGGATTTCCGGTTGACGGCAATCAATGAATGGCTGGACTCGACGAAGATCGACTTGAAGCAGATTGCGGCCGTGGTCGGCCGCGGGGCGCCGGTCAAACCGCTCACTGGCGGGTCGTATGCAATCAGTGAGCAGATGCTGTCTGATTTACAGACGATGAAGTACTCGAATCATGCCTCGAATCTGGGGGCAATCATTGCGCATCACTTCGGGCAGAAGCTCGGTGTACCGTGCTTCATTTCCGATCCGATCACGGTCGACAATTTTACCGACATCGCGAGGGTGTCGGGTATCCCGGAGATCGAACGCAAGTGCCGGGTGCATGCGTTGAATATCAAGGAAGTGTGCCGTCGGGAGGCCGCGAAGATCGGCAAGAAGCTCGAAGAGGTCAACTACGTCTGCGCGCACATGGGCGGTGGGGTGTCGGTAGCGGCACTGGAGGGCGGCCGCGTGGTCGATGTCAATGATGCGCTGTTGGGGATGGGGCCGTTTTCGCCTGATCGAGCGGGAGCGCTTCCAGTGGGACCGCTGGTGAAGTTGTGCTTCTCGGGCAAGTTCACAGAAAAAGAGATGCTCGACAAGCTGTCACGCAAGTCGGGGCTGGTGGCATATATCGGTGCGGCGGATCTACGCGAGTGCGAGAGGATGATCCGCGCCGGCGACGAGAAGGCGCTGTTGTATTTCAACGCGATGGCGTATCAGGTTGCCAAGGAGATCGGGCAGGCGGCGGTGGTACTGCGCGGCAAGTATGAGGCGATTGTCTTGACGGGCGGGATGGCGAAATCGCAGAGATTGGTTGATGAGATCAGCAAGTATATCGGATTCCTCGGCAAGGTGATTGTCGTGGGCGGCGAGTTTGAGATGGAAGCGTTGGCGGCGGCGGGAGTGCGATACTTGAGCGGGCAGGAGAAGTTGAAGGAGTATTAGGGGGTTGTTCGGCTGAAGTCGAACCCACAGTAGAGCGCTGTGATTCTTGAAGCTCATGAAAGACACACCCCGTCTTCCCGACTTCGTCGGGAAGCCACCCCTCTCGAGGGGGGAATTTCGCAGGGCTTGGACCAGGGACATGGGTGACAGATAGTGGTTGCGGCGGGTCTCCGTCAGAGCGACTTGAAAGGTCACGAGATTTCGGCAAGGAGACCCACCCTACGGAGCTTGACAAAGGGGAGATAATGGTATATTTTATTGACGTATTAATCCGACAGCCGCGAATCGTGTAGCTATTGCATTTCGGTCATCATGTGGAGGGTAGGCCGATGAAATTCCCGCATCGGTGGAAATTCAGAGTAGTAGCGCTTCTGATTGCCGCACTAGTTTTTCTTCAAGGTACCGCATTACGGGGCGAAGATTTGGCCGCTCGCGATACGACTATTCCAACGATGGATGGCATCAATTGCGACATTCCGCAGTACGTTGTCTTTCCGCTGTGGCTTGACCAGATGACTTTGTCTGGACTGTCGACTTGTTTACACAATAATGATTACAGTTCGACTTGTCTCGGCAGTTACGATGGCGGTGAGGATTACCTCATTCAGCTTGAAGTGCAACAGCCGATGCATGCCTACTTGCGGCTCGATCCCAAAGGAACCGGATGGGCCGGTTTTGCCATCGACAATAGTTGTCCGCCCGATAACGACTGCCTGGCATTTAGCACAGGCAGCAGCGGGCAGCCGCAATATATCAACCATGTCTTCTTGGATATCGGCACCTATTACATTATGGTCGATACCTGGCCGTCGCCGAATTGTATTCCGGAGTTTGAATTGCAGATTACTCGCTTCTATCCCGATCCGTGGGGCGTCAGTTGCGATCTGCCGTTGTTCTACACGCTGAGTCGAGCGGATCTTCCCCTCACAATCGGACCGGAGATGACGAGTGGTTCGGAGGACAACTACAATCAAACATGTCTTGGTGCTCACGATAATGGTGAGGATTTGTTATTGAGTTTTACCCTGCCCGAAAGCTTGCGGGTGAATATCAATCTCAATCCGGGAGGTGTCGCTGGGAGCGGATTTGCTCTGAATTTGACTTGCCCACCGACGACGGAGTGCTTGGCAAAGGCGGTGGACAGTCTTGGGCATGAGTATGGAGTCAGGGGGGTGAGCTTGCCAGAAGGGACAGTTTTCATGATGGTCGACACGTGGTCCATGTTGACATCGCTGACGCAGATGTTGATTCGTTTTGAGGAATACTATCGGTGCGGGGATGTGGATGGGAGTGATGTTGTCAATATCTCGGACGCGGTTTACCTGATCAATTATGTGTTTGCTGGTGGTGCGCCTCCGGCGCCACTGGTCTCTGGGGATGTCAATCTTGACAGTGTGATAACGATTTCTGATGCGGTGTATTTGATCAATCACATCTTTGCCGGCGGACCGGCGCCGTGTGAGGGGTAGGGGGCGAAAGACGGGTGGGTAGCTTGGCGGGTTAGGAGAGATACGACTGGAGGAGAGCCCACAAAAGTCCAACCAGCTGAAAGTGCCTGGCTGGTTTCTGGGGAAGTGATCTGAAGGTGGGCGAGATTCCGGTAAGGAGACCTACCGTGCGCAACTGCATGGCGGCAAGCTGATCCAGCGACATCAAGCATCAAAAATAGTGGACAAAAGTGGCGTTGTCCGGTATATTGTGTGTAGAGATTGCCTTCAGAATCTCAATAGGAGGGCTCTTGCGACTTAGTCATTTCGCCTCAATTGTCATTGCGATTTTCGGGCTCACACTGCTGACCTGTTCAGAGAAACCAAACCAGGTTACACATTTCGGATTAAACGATCTGATCGAAATTGAACTTGGCCAATCTGTTGTCATTGAGCCCGATCAGTTGTCAATCACATTTGCTGAAGTGACATTTGACTATCGATGTCCGCCATCGAACATTTGCCAGTGGCCGGGAATAGCGGAGATACGGCTGTCCGTGAAGAAGGCTGGTGGGAAGGCGACTACCCTCGAAGTTGCGACTTTTGGCACATTAGAAGCGGATACCCTGCGGGCATTGGCTTTAGATACGCTGGGTTATGAATTTGAATTAGTTGCGCTTGAGCACAGCCACGTCAGCATCCATCCCGTTACTCATCAGATTAACAACAAGGTTGTCGCGACGCTTTTGGTGAGCGAAGCACAAGGAAATGGCGCAGGATGGTCTGGCGCCAGCCGAGTCTCCGAGTTGCCACTGGATTCGATTCCGCCAACGAACAGCGAGATACTATCGTCGGACCTACAGGGAAATGCACTTCAAATGGCGGTAAAGGTCGCCAATCCCTGCACAAGGCATTACTTTGAATTGAACCTGTTACCGAGTCCGTCGCTCAAAGGCGACACGCTCAACTTCACTCTGTGGCTGCGGCACACTTCGAAGATTACCGTATGTTCGGTTGGCGAAGCCGAACATCAACTACGCTTCAGTATTAAACCATTCTTATCGACAATTCAAGAACATGTCGAAACGGGAAGTGTGGTTAAGCTCAACCTTAGACAATTCGCAGAAATGGGAAATCCGATTGAGGAAATGTTTTCATTTTCAATCGACGATTCCTCGGCAGGCGGCAATGTCGCGCCGACATTCGATCCCATCTCACCAATTGCTGTCCGTTATGGAGAACAGATTACATTTGACGTTCACGCTCGCGACCCGGAAAATGAGCAGGTGACTATTTCGGCCGACGGACTGCCAGACGGTGCAGCCTTTACGCTGTTTTATGGTGGGAAGGGACGGTTCACCTGGTTTCCGAGTAGCAGCCAGACCGGAGAGTATGTCGTGACGTTTACGGCTTCAGACGGGGTGCGCGAGAAGACGCTAAACGTGTCACTAACCGTTCGAGAGAATCATGCGCCCGAGATAAGAGTTCCTGGAGTAGTTGAAGGGATGACAATGGAGTTGGCTCGTGCCGATACATTTTCGACATCAATTTTTGGGTTTGACGGTGACGGCGACTCTCTTTTGTATAGCGTCGTCGGGCAGCTACCAGGACACCGACTGGAATGGTTGGCGGACGGCACTGGTATGTTGTTGCTGGTTCCTGTGAAGAATTTACCTCGTTATTCACCGGTACTGGTGACGATGATTGTTTCAGACGGGATACTTGCTGATACCACTAAGATCTATCTGCTGTCGATCAATTTCAAGCCTTACTTCACTGTTAAGGATACTTCAGTGACTCTTGAGGAAGGGCGTTCCGTCTATGTTGTTCTAAACGTTGTGAATGAAGATGGGGATGAGCTATTCTATCGGACTTCAACGTTGCCGGATAACGCTTATATGGACAAACTACCTAACGACAGGGTGCAAGTACATTTTCACCCGAGTTATAACCAGCACGGCATACACTTCGTCGATGTCTTCGTCAGCGATGGCTCATTTGAGGACGAAGCCACCATAGCTTTCGATGTCTCGAACCGCAACGTACGGCCTGAGCTGAGACATGTCGGTGCGCACGGATGCGCAGTTGATCAGTTGTCGGTGATTTCATTATCTGCAGTCGACGGCGATGGCGATCAACTGACATTTAGCATGAGTGGGCAACCGCCAAGCGCGAAGTTATTCCCGACAAGCGATTCGACAGCGGAATTCATCTATTCATGGAATCCCTTAGACCTAGCTGAGTACCGGATTCAGTTCACTGTGAGTGACGGCACGATGTCCGATAGCGAAAAAATCGTCTTCGTAGTGGCTGGAGAAACACCCGGACAAGTGTCATTAGTGCCGATGACGGTTGGCAATTACTGGGTCTATTCCAGTCGTGACAGTATTTCTGTTTGGGGTAGCCTGATTAGTTCCGACACGACGTGGTGGTACATGTCCGGTGACTTCGATCCATTTACGACCAAGGTGAGGGTCAGCGAAGACACGCTGTTTAGCACTTATGGTCCAGAGTTGGTTGTACCAGGCGGCGACGCAGACAGCTATCCAGTGTATGTTCACGCTGAAAATTCTTACCATGGGGACCGCCAGGTAAGCAGGCTGCAAACACCGGTAACAGTACCGGCCGGGACGTTTACAGGTTGCATAAAATACACTTCCTCGAATCCCAATATGTGCTACCTTTCGTCGCACAACATTTGGATAGGGACTTACAGCGAAACTTACATAGTTGCTCCCGGAGTAGGTATTATACAGTTTGACGTTTACTACAAGATGTGGTGCAGCTTCAATTCCGAGTTTCGCCGGAGCGGGTCACTGACGCGATACCGGGTTAATACCCGAGAGAGTCGTTGAGGATTGCCCGCTGCAGATTTGAGCATACCTCATTGATTCGCTTGTCACCCCGTTATTTCCATTGTTCGGCTCCCCACTTTAGCCTATACTTGCATCGACTCTATGCAGCGATTTGTTGATTTATGTGAAATCTTTGTCCGTGCGGGTCACGGCGGTCCGGGGAAAATCGGGTTCAGGACGGAAAAGTTTATCCCCAAGGGCGGGCCCGATGGCGGTGATGGTGGTAAGGGCGGCGATGTCGTATTCGTGGTCGATACCAACTTGAATACACTGCGCGACTTCACTTATCGGCTTAAGTACCACGCCGAGGACGGCGCGCAAGGGGAATCCGGACTGCGAAGCGGCAAAGGTGGAGATGACTTGCGGATCAAGGTTCCGCCGGGAACGCTCATTCGCGACAAGGAGACAGGCGACCTAATCTGCGATTTGGAGAAAGAAGGGGAGGAGTACATCGTCTGCAAAGGCGGCATCGGTGGACGAGGAAACAACCATTTCAAGTCGGCAACAAACCAAACTCCGAGACGAGCAGACGCCGGACGAGCCGGCGAAGAACGTTTTCTGATACTTGAACTAAAGCTGGTCGCTGATGTCGGATTGGTGGGCTATCCCAATGCCGGCAAGTCGACTTTTTTGGCAGCGGTTTCGGACGCCAAGCCGAAGATTGCTTCGTATCCGTTTACGACTCTGACACCGAATCTCGGAGTGGTGCGTCGCGCCGATTGGCAGACATTCACTGTTGCAGACATTCCGGGAATCATCGAAGGTGCCAGCATGGGTAAGGGATTGGGGCTACAATTTCTGCGGCACATACAACGTGTGCGGGTGTTGTGTTTTATCCTCGATGTGTCGGATCCAAACTATGGTGCTCAGTTTACATCGTTGAAACAGGAACTGTTGGCTTATGATCCGACGTTGCTTAACCGGTCGGAGCTTGTATTGTTTAATAAGCTTGATGCTCTTGATGAAGAAAGGCGCGCCGAAATTGAAGCCGCAGTCAATGAAGATATGATTGCGATTTCCGCGCTGGAGAAGATGAATATCGACGTGGCTGTAGCTCGTCTATGGGATAAACTGCTTGAATCCAGGTTGGATAGCGATGTCGCTTCGGAATGATCCGCGTTACTGGTGGTTTGCGCTCAATACTGTTCCGGGAATCGGAGTGGTGCGCTATGTCGCGCTGGTAAAGCATTTCGGATCGCCGCAAGCGGTGCTGGAGGCTTCGCCAAAAGAGCTAAATGGAGTCCCGGAAATCGGCGAGAAGGTGGTCAAGGCTCTCAAAGACCAGGTTGATGAGAAGCATGCCGAGGAGCAACTTGGCAAACTTGAACGCCATAATGCACACTTGGTTACTATTTTCGACGATGACTATCCAGAACATCTCAAGCGCATTTATGACTCGCCGCCGTTTCTGATTGTGAAGGGAGACTTCCGGCCTGAAGACCGCTTGGCTGTTGCAATTGTCGGCAGTCGGATGAGCAGTGAGTATGGACGACAGGTCACCGAGCTGCTGGTAAGAGATCTCTGCAAGCAAGGGCTGACGATCGTGTCGGGGCTGGCGCGGGGAATTGACTCGATAGCGCACCAAACGGCACTTGCCGGCGGCGGGCGGACTATCGGGGTGCTGGGATGCGGGCTGGATGTGGTTTATCCGCCTGAGCATAAGGGATTGTATGAAGCAGTTGCCGGTTCAGGTGCGGTCGTTACCGAGTTTGAGTTTGGGACGCGGCCGGAGAAGTTCAATTTTCCCGCGAGAAACCGGATCATCTCGGGTATTTCCAGGGGCGTGATCGTGGTCGAAGCGCGGAAGGGCTCCGGTGCATTGGTCACGGCGCAGCATGCGATTGACCAAAACCGCGAGGTTTTTGCTGTTCCGGGGAATATCACCTCGACGCCGTCGCACGGTTCCAACGAACTGATCAAACAGGGAGCGATTCCCGTCACCCAGGCGGCAGATGTGTTGTTGGCGCTCGGGATCGATCCGCGTTCCCGAACAGCTGCCAAGGAGAGACCGCGAATCAGTCTGCCGGAGGCAGAACAACTCATATATGATAGCCTTTCGATGCAACCGCAATTAGTTGATAGTCTATCCAACTCCGTGCATCGACCGGTGGGTGAAGTTCTGTCGCTGCTTCTTAGTCTTGAGATGGCCGGCCTGGTGCGGCAGCTTCCGGGGAAACTTTTTCTCCGCACAGTGTAAAAGGATTTGAACTTGGTCTCTAAAACGGTTAAGATAAACAATAAGTTAGGCTTGCACGCGCGTCCTTCCGCCAAAGTGGTGCAGACGGCAACTCGTTTTAAGTCGGATATCACGTTGGAGAAAGAGGGGCTCGAAGTTAACGGCAAGTCGATCATGGGTGTGATGATGTTGGCGGCAGAGATGGGCGCCGACATTACGGTCACAGCTTCGGGGGAAGATGAAGAAGAAGCTGTCAAAACGATGTGCGAAGTAATCGCATCGAAGTTTGACTGATTTGTGCGGAAAAAAACGACTTCCTGCAGAAGCAGGCTTCAAGGTATCCAACACATAAAATGCCTCTCAAAGATAAACAGATAGATTCCACGCACGCGAAAGAGATACGGCTGCGCGGGCTGGTTGCTTCACCCGGTATCGCCATTGGCCGCTGTTTCAAACACGACAACGCGCCGCACACCATTACCAAGCAGCAGATTGAAGCCGACCAAGTAGATGCCGAGGTTAATCGTCTGCAGAATGCGATCGCATCGGCCCGAAAGGAGCTGGAGCAGATTCACGATGAGGCAGACAGTTCGGTCGGGAATCAGCTGGCGAAGATTTTTGAGGCTCAGTTGCTGATATTGGATGACAAGGCATTTTTTGACGCGGTGTGCCATGACATTGCCAAGTTCAAGCTTAACGCGGAGTATGTTTATAATCGCCACCTGCAGCGGACGTTGACCTCTTTGCGAAAGTCGCAGGACAGCTATCTCAAAGAGATGGCGAATGATATCAATGCGACGGCGGCAAAAGTGTTCGGGTATCTGATCGGCCATCATGTCAACAAGCTGTCGAACAATGACGGCAAGATTGCGCTGGCGGAAGATTTCTCTCCGGGCGAAGTCGTGCTAATGGGCAAGTATCATATACCCGGTTTTGCGACATCGCTGGGCGGGCAGACCTCGCACATGACGCTGATCGCCAAGTCGCTGTCGATTCCCGGTGTCGTCGGTGTCAGCAAATTGCTCGAGAAGATACCGGACAATGCAACGACCATTATCGATGGTGAAAGCGGCTGGGTTATTGTCAATCCCGAGAAGGCCACGCTTGAAGAGTACAAGGAAGAGCAGAAACGCCGGCGCACGGTTATCGCAAAGCAGCTGCGTGGAATCGGCAAGATTCCCTCGACAACGAGCGATGGCCGGGAAATTGCGGTACTGGCGAATCTTGAAATCCCGACAGATGTCGACGAAATCCTGGCGAGCAACAAGGTTGGTGTGGGTTTGTACCGCACCGAGTTTTTCTATTTGACCCGGATGAAATTCCCGACCGAAGATGAGCAAGCGAAGATCTATGCCAACATTGCACGGACGTTTTTCCCCAACAATGTGACGCTTCGTGTTTATGATCTGGGATCAGATAAGGTCGTCGGCGATTACCGCGATTCTGAAGATGTCAATCCGGCGCTGGGCTGGCGCGGTATTCGGCTCGATCTCGACATGCCGGACGTGTTCAAGACCCAGATTCGCGCGATCTTGCGGGCCTCGACAAACAAAAATGTCAAAATCATGCTGCCGATGGTTTCGACCTCGATGGAGTTGGTCAAAGCCAAGCGTATTCTGCATAGCGCCATGAAAGAACTTCACGCAGAAGGGATTCCGTTCGACGAGAACATTGATGTAGGCATCATGATAGAAGTGCCGTCGGCTGCCTTAATGGCCGATGAGCTGGCGCGCCACGTTTGTTTTTTCAGCATCGGCACCAACGATCTCGTGCAGTACACGCTGGCCGCCGATCGCGGAAACAAGAAGGTGGCAGGGCTGTATCGTGAGCTGCATCCGGCCGTGCTGAGGTTGATCAAAATGACTATCGACGCCGGCAGGAAACACAATGTGCCAGTGACACTGTGCGGGGAAATGGCATCGCGAATGGAAGCCGTACCGCTGCTGGTGGGACTCGGGCTCGACGGCTTCTCGGTAGTTCCACCTCGAGTAGCGCGGGTGAAAAAGCTGATAGCCGAACTCGATTACTCTGAATGCCAGGCACTCGCCGAACGGATCATGAAATTGGCGACTATTGAAAAGGTCGAGGCGGTATTGAATAATTGGATTGAGGCTCATGTGAGCAAGGAATTCGTGGAGGATTAAATGGAGTTGACTCAAGCGACCATAACGAAATTCGACCCGACCAACATGTACCAGCGAATTTTTGATTTTCCCCAGCAATTGCGGACCGGATTCGAGCTGCCGATCAACGGCGATCTGTCGAATTATTCGGCCGGGCAGTTTAAGAACATCGTGATCGCCGGCATGGGCGGTTCGGCGATCGGCGGCGATTTTGTCCGCACCTATTTAGCAGATCAGCTCACCGTGCCGTTGTTCATCAATCGCAATTATGGTCTGCCGATGTTCGTCGATTCCAGCACGCTGGTGATTGTGTCTTCGTATTCGGGAAACACGGAGGAGACGATAGCTTCGTTTGAGGAAGCCAAGCGGCGCGGCTGCAAAATTTTGGTAGCCACGACCGGCGGCAAAATCGGGCAGGCGGCCATCGACGGCAATTATCCGCATGTGATTCTCCCCGGAGGTTTTGAGCCGCGGGCAGCGTTGGGGTTGTCTTTTGGCCCGATTCTGCAACTGATGCAAACGATGGGCTTCATCCCCAATCAAAATCAGATTATCGCCGATACCTGTGCGTTTCTGGAAGAGAATCGCAAGAAGATGGCGGTGAGTGTTGCGGAAGCCCGCAATGAAGCCAAGAAGCTGGCGAATCTACTGAAAGACAAGATCGGAATCGTGTATGCCGGCGCCGATTACTACGATGTGGCGGCAATCCGGTTCAAGGGTCAGATTTGCGAGAACGGTAAGCACCTGTCATATGCCAATATTTGCCCCGAATTCAACCACAACGAGTTGGTCGGATTTGACTATCCCAAGCCATTGGTCAAGAAGCTGTTGGTGTTGTTCTTGTCGGGTCCGGGGGATTCCAAAGGTGTCACCAACCGCATCAAGGTTGTCGACAAGATCGTGCGCGAGAAAGGCGCCAAGACGCTGATTCTGAAGGCTAAGGGGCCAAACCGGCTTTCCGAGATATTCTCGTTGGTCCAATTGGGTGATTTGGCCAGCTATTACCTGGCTTTAGTCAACAAAACTGACCCTTCACCCGTACATGTCATTAACCGTCTCAAAACGTCATTGGAGAAGATGCGTTGATTCTTGTCCGGCGCTGTGCGCTCATATTCATTCTGACACTGTCTCTCTGTGCGAGCACTATGGCGCAGGATACTCCGGCACCGGCTGATGAAGGCTGGTTCCGCAGTTATCGGTTCAACGCCGTTGTTCTGATTATCGTTTTCTCCGCGGCGATTACCTACTACACAAATCGCGCCAAGCGCGGCGATAAGTTGTTCATTCGCAAGCTCGCCGGTCTTGACGCTGTTGAGGAAGCCGTCGGTCGTGCCACAGAGATGGGTCGGCCCGTGTTGTTTATCCCGGGAATCAATGAAATTGACGTAATGGACACGATTGCCGGTCTGTCGATTCTGGGCCGTGTCGCCAAGATTACTGCGCGATATGAGACTCCGCTGCATGTGCCGGTGCGCTATCCGATGGTATTGGCAGCGGCGCAGGAAGTGGTGCAACAGGCTTATGTTGAGGAAGGCAAAGGCGATGTGCAGGACCGCGACGCCGTGCAATATGTTGCCGGCGAGCAGATGGCGTTCACGGCAACGGTCAACGGCTACATGATGCGAGAGCGTCCGGCTGCCAATATTTTCATGGGTGCATTTTATGCAGAGTCGCTGCTTCTCGCCGAAACCGGCAATGCGGCCGGTTCGATCCAAATTGCCGGTACGGCACAGCCGGAGCAGTTGCCGTTTTTCATTGCGGCGTGCGATTACACTCTGATGGGTGAAGAGCTGTTTGCGGCCTCGGCCTATCTTTCCCATGAGCCGATCATGCTAGGCGGATTAAAGGGTCAGGACTGGATGAAGGTTTTGATCATTGCCGCCATCATTGCCGGAACGCTGATTGTCACTTTTTCGAGTGACAGCGAGTGGCTTCAGCAGCTGTTCGAGGTAATGTAATGAAAACGACGATTCCGGTTATTATCGCATTCCTTTCAGGTATGGCCATGGTTGCCGCATTCATATTGAGTCCGGGCAAGTTTGGCGATGTCGGCGGAGAGCTCTTGCGTTGGGTGTCAATTATTGCCGGATTTACGCTTTTGTTGGGTGTTATATCGATTGTGCGGGTGAACATTCGGCCGGTTCTGCGCCGCGAAAAAGGCTGGTACAACAAGCTGGCGCTGCTGTTGTCGGTGGCCGTGACCGGTATTCCGGCGATTCTGCCGGTTAGCTGGTCGTCGCTGATGGGTACGGGCGATAATTCGATCTATGATTGGCTGTTCAACAACATGAACGCGCCGATGATGTCGACGATGTTTGCGATGCTGGCGTTTTACATCGCATCCGCGGCGTTTCGCGCCTTTCGCGCGCGCAACACTGAAGCGACGATGCTCCTAGTGACCGCGGTTATAGTGATGTTGTGGCGTGTTCCGATGGGTGAGTCGTTGTTTGCGAGCATTCATCCCGACCTGCCGCAGGGGATCAACAACTATGTGATGGGCGGCGTGAACGTTGCGGTGCAGCGCGGCATTATCATCGGATCGGCGATGGGCGCCGCAACGATGGGCTTGCGGATCATGCTCGGCATCGAGCGGACCTACATGGGCGGCAGCAGCAAATGAGTATCTGGGAGAAGATCGGCACGGTTGATCGGCGGTGGATTTATCTCGCCGTTGCGCTCACGGTTATCTTACCGGTGTTGTTTCCATTGAAGTTGCCGATGAACGTCACTCCGGAAGCGCGGCAGCTCTATGATGCCATCGAAGCGCTGCCGGATAGTTGCGTTGTGATGCTGACGTTCGACTATTACGCTTCGGCAACAGCCGAGACCCGGCCGGTTTCGATCGCGGCATTGCATCACCTGTTCCGCAAGAATATCAAGGTCGTCACGATGACGACGATACCGCTCGGCGGTCCGTCGATGGCGAGCGAAGTCACGCGGCTGATGGCCAAAGAGTATAACAAGACTTACGGCGTTGATTACGTCAATCTCGGTTACAAAGCAAATTACACGGCCGTACTTCTGGGCATGGGGACTTCGATTGAGGGTATTTTCCCGACTGACCAGTATGGGACACAGCTGGCGCAGTTGCCTTTGATGCAGCGGGTCAAGAACTACGAGGATATTTCGTTTATCTTCATCGTTGCCGACAACGGCATTGTTGACAACTGGATTTCCATCGTCAATGCGCAGTTCAACATGCCGATGGGCGCCGGCGTCACGGCCGTGATGGCCCCCAAATTTTACAGCTACCTGCAGGCCAAACAGATGATCGGGCTCTTAGGCGGAATGAAGGGTGCAGCCGAGTACGAGATGTTGTTGAATAAACCATCAATGGCGGTCAGCGGGATGAACTCGCAATCACTGGTACATCTGCTGATCATCGGCTTTGTGATGCTTGGGAACGTGGCATTCTTTGCCGCGCGCCGCAAGGGGGGATCCAGCTAATGGAGACATTCGGACTCTGGGTCGCGGGATTTCTGACTCTGGCGATATTCTCGTTTCTTTACAAGGACAATTCCTTCTATCGGTTGGCGGAGCATATCTTCGCCGGACTATCCGCAGGATACTATCTCGGGCTGATTTGGCAGTCGGTGATTTTGCAGCAGTTAGCGGATCCAATCAGCCAGCACTGGGCGGGAATTTTCTCTGGGGAAAACAGCGGTCAGCACACGATTCAGGTGATTTTTCTGATCATTGCCGGACTTCTCGGAGTGATGATCTTTACGCGGCTGTTCCCGAAGATGTCGTGGGTGTCCCGTTATCCTTTGGCATTTGTGATGGGTAACACAGCCGGAATTTACTTGACCTCGGAACTTCATGGCCGCCTGATCGCACAAGTAGCGTCAACCTTTGTTGATCTTGGCGGGCCGCTGGATTTGATCATCTTGAATTCGATCATCGTCGTTGGTGTCTTGGCGACTTTGATATATTTCTACTTCTCGAAAGAGCATACCGGAGCCCTGGGCGCCACCGCCCGGGTGGGGATCTGGTTTATCATGATTGCCTTTGGAGCGCATTTTGGTTACACTGTCATGGGTCGAATCAGCCTGTTGATCGGCCGCATCCAGTTCATATTCATTGACTGGTTCAAAATGGTTTCTTAGGGACGAGTAGGAAAATTGAAGGTAATAATTCCCGTCGCCGGCGAAGGCACACGCTTGCGCCCGCACACATTCACCACCCCCAAGGCGCTTCTCCAGATAGCCGGAAAACCGATTCTCGGCCACATTATCGATCAGATCGTTGACTTGGACATTAGCGAACTGATCTTTGTAACGGGGCCACAGGGGCACAAAATAGAGCGATATGTTCGCGACACCTACACGATTAAGTCGACATTTGTGGAACAGCGGACACTTTACGGTCTGGGCTATGCCGTCCATATCGGGATGGTCTCGACGGACGAGGATACGCTGATCATTCTGGGTGACACGATCGTTGAAATTGACTGGAAGCAGATGATCGGCACGAAGCGCAATTGCCTGGCGGTTAAGGAAGTTGCGAATCCGCGGGCTTTCGGCGTTGTCGAGACCGAAGGTGACCGGATTATCCGCCTGGTAGAGAAACCCCAGAACCCACCGACGAATTTGGCGGTGGTGGGAGTGTACTATATCCGCGATACCAAGACGTTTTACCAGTGCACCACTGAGATTATCGATGGCGGTATCAGAACGCATGGCGAAATTCAATTGACGGATGCCTTTGATTTGCTCTTGAAAAAAGGATCGGCATTGCACACATTTCCCACTCTTGGCTGGTACGATTGCGGCCGAAAAGATACTATGCTTGAGACGAATCGATTCATTCTTGACCGTAGGCAATCAAGCGCCGAACGGGCGGGCTGCACGATTATTCCGCCGGTATTTATTGCGGAAGATGCAGTGATCACAAAATCGACAATCGGTCCTTACGTCTCGATCGGTAACGGCTGCAGGATCAGCAATGCCACGATTGCCGATTCAATACTGGCGGACGGTGTTCAGGTTGAGTGGTCGGCGATAGAAAAATCGTTGATTGGCAATAATGCCAACCTGAAATCGATCTCCGGTGTATTTGATCTTGGCGATCAATCGGCAGTAGCCGGCAGAACTAAAACCGCAAACTAATCTGTCGCTGCGGCGACATCACAAATAGAGGAATGGAGAATGAGTACAAACAGATTCCTATTTACGTCGGAGTCGGTTACTGAAGGGCATCCTGATAAGCTCTCGGACCAGATATCCGATGGTGTTCTCGATGATCTGCTGGCACAAGACCCCAAGAGCCGCGTTGCGTGTGAGACGTTCGTCACGGTGGGATTGGTTGTGGTGGGCGGCGAAATCACCACTACCGGATTCGTTGATATTCAGCGTCTGGTGCGAAAAATCATCAAGGAGATCGGCTATACCAAACCGTCTTATGGTTTTTCGTACGATTCATGCGCAATCCTGAACGCTATCGGTTCGCAGTCGCCTGATATTGCGCAGGGCGTC
>CAZQBX010000006.1:0-29534 GCA_964592145.1 uncultured Ignavibacteria bacterium | reverse complement strand
GGTGTCGATATCGGCGGCGCCGGCGATCAGGGTTTGATGACGGGGTTTGCCTGCGATGAGACTCCGGAGCTGATGCCGCTGCCGATCATGCTGTCGCATAAGATCAGTCGCAAGCTGGCTGAAGTCCGCAAGAACGGCGCACTGTCATACCTGGGTCCGGACGGCAAGTCGCAAGTGACAATCGAATATGACAACGGCAAACCTGCGCGTTGTGAGGCGATTGTTGTTTCGTCGCAGCATGATGAATCGATTCTTGACTCAACCGGCAAGAAGATTACCGAGAAGGCGCGCAATGAGATCATCGATACGGTTGTCCGGACGGTTGTGCCCAAGGAGATGATCGATGACAAGACCAAGCTTTATGTTAACCCCACCGGGAAATTCGTCATTGGCGGACCGCAATCGGATACCGGCATGACCGGCCGCAAGATTATCGTCGACACCTACGGCGGAATGGCCTCGCATGGCGGCGGCGCGTTTTCGGGCAAGGATCCGACCAAGGTCGATCGCTCGGCGGCTTACATGGCTCGCTACATCGCCAAGAACGTCGTTGCTTCCGGCATCGCGCGCAAATGCACCGTGCAATTGGCGTACGCGATTGGCGTTGCCGATCCGGTGTCGATCATGGTGTTTACAGATAAGACTTCGGATGTTTCCGATGATCGCTTGATCGAGTTGATTCGCAAGCATTTCGCACTGACGCCGCAGGGCATCATCGATATGTTGCAGTTGCGCCGGCCAATTTATCGTCTGACAGCGGCGTATGGGCACTTTGGACGAACCGAGCCGGAGTTTACCTGGGAGAAGACCGATAAAGCGGCAGCGCTCAAGAAGGATGCTTAAGAAACAAACTGTCGCGTAGTCTCCAACTCCACAGTTAGTCAGGGAAGATTAGGCGACGTCAACAATATTAGAGGAGTATTGAATTGAAGAAATACGATGTCAAGGATCTCAAGCTGGCCAGTGAAGGCCGCCGCCGCATCGAGTGGGCGTCCAACTTCATGCCGGTTTGCCAACTTATCGAAGAGCGATTCAAGAGAGAGAAGCCGCTCAAGGGCGTGAAGTTGTCGGCATGCTTGCATGTGACGACGGAAACGGCAAACCTGATGCGGGTGCTCAAAACCGGCGGCGCCGAGATCAGTCTCTGTGCATCAAATCCGCTCTCTACGCAGGATGATGTCGCGGCGAATCTCGTGAAAGATCACGGTATCAGCGTGTATGCCATCTGCGGTATCGATAAGAAAGGTTATTACAAGCACATTAACGCGTCGCTTGATCAGTCGCCGCACGTCACTATGGATGACGGTGCCGATCTGGTTAGTGTACTGCATTCCGATCGTCGTGCTCTTCTCAAGGGTGTTATCGGCGGCACCGAGGAGACTACGACCGGCGTGATTCGCCTGCGTGCAATGGCTGAAAAGAAAGTGCTGCAGTATCCGATCGTAGCCGTCAACGACTCGCAGACCAAGCATCTCTTTGACAACCGTTATGGTACCGGCCAGTCGACGATTGATGGAATTATTCGCGCCACCAATTTCCTGATTGCGGGCGCAAGAGTGGTCGTTGCCGGTTACGGCTGGTGCGGCCGCGGCGTTGCGATGCGCGCCAAGGGTCTTGGAGCCGATGTGATTGTCACGGAAATTGACGAGATTAAAGCTATCGAAGCGGTGATGGATGGATTCCGAGTCATGCCGATGGCGCAAGCCGCGCCACTGGGAGATATCTTTGTTACCTTGACCGGCAACATCCACGTCATTCGCCCCGAGCACTTTGCCAAGATGAAAAATGGAGCCATCGTGGCAAACAGCGGCCACTTCAATGTTGAGCTTGACCTCGAAGGTCTGGCGAAAATGTCGAAGAAACGCCGGATGGTGCGTAACCTCGTGGAGGAATTCACGCTGAAATCAGGGCGCAGGGTCAACATTCTCGGCGAAGGACGGCTGATCAACCTCGCGGCTGCCGAGGGGCATCCGGCAATGGTGATGGATATGTCGTTTGCGAACCAGGCTTTGGCGGCTGAATACATCGTGAAGAACTACAAGAAGCTCGGGAAGAACGTATTGTCTTTGCCGAAGAAGCTTGACCAGCAGGTTGCGGCATTGAAGCTCAAGTCGATGGGTGTGCCGATTGATCGCCTGACTGAAGAGCAGAAGAAGTATCTTGCCAGCTGGGAAATGGGCACCTAAGATTAACTGATGGAGCAGGACGGACAGCAATGTCTGTCCTGCTTTGTCGGCATTGAATTATGAAACCATGAAACCGACAGCGTCTTCAGAGACTCTTGAGAAACTGGTCAATCGCCTTTCACGCATGCCCGGCATCGGGCGGAAATCGGCGCAAAGACTCGCATTCTACATCCTGAAATTGCCCAAAGAAGATTCCGATGATCTGGCGCGATTGATTACCGATGTCAAGATCAAGGTCAAGGAATGCTCAGTCTGCTGCAACCTGACCGACAGCGATCCATGCCGGATTTGCTCGGATACGCATCGCGACCAAACGCGGATCTGCGTCGTTGAGGAAGCAGGCGACTTGATTGCGTTGGAAAGAGGAGAAGCTTACAAGGGTGTTTATCATGTCCTGGGCGGGGTGCTGTCGCCGCTGGACGGGATCGGTCCGGATGATCTCAAAATCCGGCAGCTACTGGCGCGGATGCAGGGTTTGATCAGCGAGGTGATTCTCGCCACCAGTCCGAATACAGAAGGCGAGGCGACGGCGATTTATGTTGCCAAGCTGATTCATCCGTTAGGAATCAAAGTGACACGCATTGCCCGCGGTCTGCCGATGGGAACGGATCTGCAGTTCGCCGACAGCCAGACTTTGGCGAAAGCTCTCGAGGGTCGGGTAGATTTTTAGGCGACGGAGTGCACTACCTGAAGATTTCTGGTTCCATGAAATCTCATTGTTCGCTGACGCAGTAAATCAAGCAAGGTCGATGAATTGAGACGATTGGTCATTGTTATCGCCGGCGCTATCTGTCTTTCCTCATGTCACAACGATCCACTCCGCCCGACTGATACCACTCGACCGGCGCGAGTCGATGATTTAAGTCTCGATAGCATCCGAGCAGGGATCCTGTACTTCTCATGGACAGCCTCTGGAGACGATGGCGAGCAGGGTAAGGCGACCTATTACGATCTGCGCTCGGCACCCGATTCAAGTACACTAATGAATTGGGGAGGGGCGATCCAGATTCAGGGAGAACCTGTGCCTTCGGTTTACGGATCGCACGAAACCGCGGCGATACCGAACAATTTCACCTTACCGCGTTACTTTGCTCTTAAGGTATCTGACGAGTCGACCAACACCTCGCCGATTTCGAATATAGTTGCCTTGTCCCATTAATGAAGCGAGGCAGATAGCTGATGCTACCTGCCTCTTAATTGGATCGCAATCTCGCGATTGCAGCTAACTGGCTGATTTAGCCTTTGGCAGCGTCTTTCTTCGGGGTCTTCTCGTGCATGCCCTTCGGATCCTTCACGGCCTTGTCAAAATCGAAACCCTTGAAGGTCGGCGACTTCTCGTTGTGGCATTTCACGCAGACTTCCTTCTTCGGTTCGATCAAGCCGGCGGCCAAGGAAAGTGCCTTGTCCTTCATGACCTTCTGCGCCTTGTATTCCGAGCCCGGGCCGTGACATGATTCGCAGCCTACGCCGGTAATAAGGGTGCCATCGGCGGCTTTGCCGGTGGAGTGACAGGCGATGCACTCTTCCTTCTTCTGCTCTTCCGGTTTCAGGACATCCCAGGCCTTAGCGTGGGCGGTCGTGAGCCACGAAGTGTGTTCGATCTTATGGCACATTTTGCACTTAGCGTCGCCGACATAGTCAAACTTCTTGGCATCGGCCTTCGGTGCGTCCGCTTTGGCGGCTTCCTGCGCCATGAGTCCGTTCAGCATCAAAGCGAATGCCGCCACGATCATCATCGCTAACACTGTCAATTTTCTGGTCATTTGTATCCTCCTCAAGATGTTTTTCCGTTCATCTTAATCATTATACATTCAATCTTCGTTATCGACGAAGATATTCACCATATTTCTGTTGTCAAGGGAATTAAATACCAAAATAGAGGCCTTTGAAGGCAATCCGTTAAACATGTTGTTATGCAATGACATACGGCAATTGATGTCGGAGAAGGTCTGCTTGTGTAACAAAGCCGGCAAAATAAATATTTCACAAACCCTACCGAATTAGTCTACGAACTCACGTTTCATCTGTGGCGTTAAAGTTATCTTTTTAGTTGATTTCGAATTGAGGAAAAGGTAGGTTTTGCCTTACTTTTGGACGGGTGTATCATGCCCGCGACTTATGAGTTGGAGAATTGACTTTCCATGGAGGGATAAGTTGAGACTGTCTCTTCCGGGACTTTTGAATCAAACCTTATTTGGGAGGTACTCACCTTGCGAAAAGCAATAATTCTGTTCACGCTGCTTGCCCTGATAATTGGGTGTGCAGTACCAGCAATGGCTTACGATCAGACCGGAAGACTGGGTCTTGGCTATCGCTTTGGTTTCCACACGGTTATGAAGGACCCGTGGAGTCTGAAGACGATGCATGGCGGTGAAGCTAAATTTGTCGTCCACAAGAACTGGGCGATTGGCCTGACCGGAACTTACGGCAGAACCGGCGAAGCCGTTCTGGATGTTAATACCAGCGGACTGCCGATTTATCGCGAGCCGGCTGAAGGCGAATTTGGAGCCAAACTCTACAACTACATTCTTGAACTTGGTCCGACATTTAATGCCACGCCGGACGACAAGTGGAACCTGTTTTTGACTGCCGGCGCCGGTATCGGTTATTGGGCTGTGAAACAGGGTGACGATGTCGTCAAACTCACGGATCTCAAGGGAAACAGCTTCGATCTAAAGGATCAGCGTTTTGCCCTGATGATCGGCGGTGGCGTTGAATATTTCCTGATCAACAACTTCTCGATCGGCGGCGCGCTGCGCTATCACATCTTCACGGATGTGCTGTCGGGATTCAAGGACAATGCCGACCGCGAAGGATTCAAGGAATCACTCGACATACACAGCGGTCTGCTCGAAGGCGGACTTCTTGCTACAGCTTATTTTGGCAAGTGCAAGGACGACGACAAGGACGGCGTCTGCAATGATGATGACAAGTGCCCGGATACGCCGGCTAAGTGCGTGGTTGACGAATTCGGTTGCCCGATCGATTCCGACGGCGACGGTGTTTGCGACGGCCGCGACAAGTGCCCGGATACGCCGAAGTGCGCGACAGTCGATTTGAACGGTTGCCCGCTTGATACCGACAAAGACGGCGTCTGGGATGGCTGCGACAAGTGCCCGGATACGCCGGTTGACTGCAAGGTTGATGCTGATGGCTGTCCGCTTGACTCTGACAAGGATGGCGTTTGGGATTGCCGCGATAAGTGTCCGGATACGCCGATCTGCTGTAAGGTTGATGCCAACGGTTGCCCGCTTGACAGCGACAACGACGGCGTCTGTGATGGCTGCGACAAGTGCCCGGGTACCCCGGCCGGTCTTGCCGTCAACACCGACGGTTGCCCGAAGGACTTCGCCTATCCGGAACGCGAACTGATCTTGAGAGAAGTGCAGTTCATCGTCAATACCTGGACGCTGACGGAGAAAGCGAAGACGGCGTTGGCGGAAGTTGCCAAGTCACTGGCAGCGTTCCCGCACGTTCAGCTTGAAGTTCAGGGTCACACCGACTCATCCGGCAAGCCGGAATGGAACGATACTCTGGCCCAGCGCCGCGCTGAAGCCGTTCGCGACAATTTGATCAGCAACGGTATCGAAGCGTCGCGCTTAACCGCGAAGGGTTATGGATCGTCGAAGCCGAAGTACGACAACGCTACGGCTGAAGGCCGCGCCCAGAACCGCCGCGTTGAACTTGTTCGCATGAACGAGTAGTTGGATTAGCACATTTTGACGGCAGGACAGTTTCTGCCGTCACTGCAAATAAGAAAGCGTCCCGGCCAAGCCGGGTCGCTTTTGATTTGGGGGGAAGTCGTTGTTGTAGAGGGTCCTTACCGATTGATCGTTCAGTACAGTCGCCTGAAGTGTGGATCAGATTACGCACTTTCAACACTTGACGCTCGTGCTCAAGACAAGTCACAAGAAGGCACGATCAAACGATGCTGCCGATTATGATAATATCATCTTAGTCCATTACAATCATGGATCGCACGACGGCGGCCCCCCGCGAAGATATAGCTAATCAAGTAGACGACATCTGAAATCGTTACTCTGCCACTGCCATCGGCGTCGCCTCCCACGTAGTTAGCAGGTGGCTTGGTCCAAACAGCTTGACAGATACTGATCTTTCCGCTTGCTTCAAAGAAGTTTCCACCGGCTATGAGCCGATCGTTTTGTACTACCAAAGCAAACACGCATTGTTCCTCGCTATTGGAAGTTCCCTCTCCCAATGAGGATCACTAGTGTCTGTCCTATGCAACAACTGCACCGTATTGGCAGGCAGCAATCAACTTCTCATCATACACGGTCAATGCCTCGACTTCGCAGTTGGAACCAGCGCCTGGAGGAGATCAACTCATGCCATTCCATTCGGCAATTCGACTTTCTGTCGGGCCACCTGCAATCGTGAAACCACCGCCCGCAATAAACTTCTCTGAATAGAACTCCAGGGCATTGACCGCGCCATTCATGCCTTTGCCGAGCGGCGACCACGTTGCGCCATCCCACAGTGACATGCTGTTTGCCGCGACGCCACCGATTGTTGTGAAATCGCCAATCAGCTCAATGATGTCAATCCCAAAATGCCAGTTACAGGGAGTTTCGCAGTAGTATTGATGGGAGAACAGTTGAATTGCATGCGGGAGTGTCGTAACGAATCTGATGCAGCACTATCTCAATGTGCGGCTTCGCCTTCAATAGTGCGGATTACCCGGGCGGGGTTTCCGGCGGCGATCGAGTTGGCGGGAATTGACTTGGTAACGACCGAGCCAGCGCCGATTACGGAGTTTTTGCCGATGGTGACGCCTTTGAGGATGATGCAGCGGGCACCAATCCAAACTCCGTCCTCGATGATGATGGGCCGAGGGACGCCTTCACCACCGCCCACAGAGTGGTAATCGCTTTCAAGGAAAATGACATCCCAAGAGATCGCAACCTGCTTACCGATGGTGACTTTATGGCCACAGTGGATTTCAGTGCGGTCGCCAATCGCCGTCCGTTCGCCGATGGTGACTTCAGGCACGGTGCCCGGCGGTGCGGCTTCGAAGTCAAAGACGACATTGGGATGCAGGGTAACGCGCGGACCGATCGTAATTCGGCCAACCGGATGCTTGATCTTTACCTTGCCATACACTTTCACGGGTCCGAGGGCGTTGACGCGCCTGCGAAAGAAGAAGCCGCGGATGTGGCCAAAGGCTTTTTTGACTTGCATTGAGATCACGGTAATGGATTCCGTTCGTTACAAATTGTCGACTTTATCCGAACCAACTACGGTTCTGAAAATTGCATGGCTGCTGCGTCACGGCAACATAAAACTAAGACACTACAACAGTATCGGAAGGTTGCGGGCATTTTGAAGTGATGGGGAAGTTGACAGGATTGTCGCCATGACGGGCGAGTTTATCGGATTTCTTTGCGGATGACCAGCTTGAGTCCGGACCAGACTTGGTCGACGGCGCAGACTTTGACGTCGACCAGCCCGAGTGGAAGAGCAATGTCGCGAACGACATCTTCGGTAATATCAGTTTGTACTTTTGACGCCTTCTTCGGCCAAGACACCCAGATCATTCCGTCTCGAGCCAGCTTTTTCATCAATCCCGGCAACAGGGCAAGAAGCCGCGGTTTTTGTGTGACGAAGCAGTGGATGTAATCGACGGCAGTGGCGCGCGACTCTACCAACGTGCAATCCGGAGGGAGCGGGCCAAGCAATTCGGCGAGGTGCGCCGGCTCATTGATGAAGCGAATCCGAGCTTTCGGCTTGATACCGAGTTTCTGGACTAATGGTGTACCGGAATAGCCTGCTGTCATTTTCAATTCTCTGGTCCCTGTGAAGACTGCTCGGTGCCGGCAATTCCGGCGATTATCAGAATTAACCATGCTATTGTGAATCTACTATATCCATTATGTAAAGGAAGGTAGTGCTTGGCAAGTGGATTTTGGGGCGAGCCGGTTCTTTAAAAGGGCGAGAAGCCAGCCCCTGACCAATAATCAGTCTTGAGTTCTTCCTGTTGCTTCAACAGCGCCTGATAGTGTCCGGACTCCCAGGCTGCCAGCTCGGTGAACAACTTGCGCGCCTGTGGATCGTGCGATTCGGCGGCATGTTTCTGGTAAAATGCCATGGCGTCGCGTTCGAGCTGGATTCCCACGGCGAGAGCGGTCATCTCGAAATGAGCATCCCGGATGCGCGACTTGATATTGTCGGTGAAGATCGGCGAGTTGAGACCGAGGTCGGCCCGACTTCCGAGGTTTGCGGTCGGACTTAGTCTGCCGGTGGTAATGACGGCATCATAGTGCTCCTTGAGGAAATGCAGGTGGTCCATTTCCTCACGTGCCAGAGTTTCGAACACCAGTTTGCCTTTGGGGTCCTGCGTGTTGTGTGCCGCCATCATATAGAAACTGTGCCCTTCGCGTTCGGCCATGGCGGCCTGCTGAAGGGCTTCAGCCAGAATCTTCGAATCGTCGATCATTTCTTGCTCCTTCGCTGCAGCCGGGATCTTCCGACTGGCTGTATCGGTTCACAGTTGGAAAATACGGATACATTCATCGCTAATCAAGGGACAATTCGCGGCTGATCCAGGTCGTTGGCGAATTAATTCCTGCCATTCACGCAGTGCAGTTGGACGACGGAGGCAATATCGCGTAGTAGACGCAAAAGTAACAAAACCATAGGAGAGCGCGTATGCACCTTTCAACGTTAACAAAAACTCTGCTGTTCGTCGCCGGCTCGGTGCTGTTCTCATCGGAGGCAGAATCGCAAACGACATTTACGCGGATTACGAACACCGCCAATCCGGTTGTCGGCGATACGACTGTGACAACCTATACGGGGGCGGCATTCGTCGACATCGACAATGACGGGCTACTTGATCTGATAGTCGTGGACCCGAATCGGACCAAACTGTATCGCAATACCGGCGGCGGAAATTTCGTCCGTGTTACGGGCACGGCCATAAACATTGAAAATCTAGCGGCTCTTGGGACGACTTGGGCGGATTATGACAATGACGGCGATTTGGATTGTTTCTTGGCCGGCACGAACAACGGGGCGCTTTATCGCAACAACGGATCGTTTTCATTCACTCGCATTGCCAACTCCTCAATGGGAACGACCGACATGCGCGGCTGGAGTCCGGCATGGGGAGACTACGACAATGACGGCGACGTCGATCTGGTAATAACCTTTCCGAATGGATTTGTCGGCGGCACGCAACGCTCCAATCGTATGTTGCGTAACGGCGGCGCGCCGCTTTATCAGTTTAGCGTGATTGACACGGGTGTGGTTGTCACCGGTCTCAATCCGTACACTTCCGGAAACTGGTCAGACTATGACCTCGACGGCGATCTTGATTTGTTCATCGGCAGCGGTCCGGCGGTAGCGACTCCGGGTTTGGATGATCTCTACAAGAACTTGTTGGTGGAAAACGGAGTGCCGGGTTTTGAGCGCATAACGGTTGCGCCGATCGCTACGGACTTGGGCGATGGACAAGTCTGGAATTGGATCGATATCGAGAACGATGGCGATCTTGATGCTTACCGCACGAATTGGGGCGGAGCCAATCCAACAGCGCGCGCAAATGATCTATACAAGAACGAAGGCGGCACGTACGTCGAACAGACCTTTGGTCCGATTGTCGAGGATGAAAAAGTATCGTTGTCCTCGGTATGGCAGGATTTTGACAATGATGGTGACATCGACTGCTTTGTGGCAAACATCGGAGCCAATTCATATTACCGCAACAACGGTGACGGCACGTTTGCCGCGGAGACGACCGGTGATCACGTCAACACCATTGAACAATCGACCGGTGCGACCTCCGGCGACTATGACAACGATGGGGACGTGGATATCTTTGTGGTCGGCTCGGGCGTCAATAAGAGAATCCTGCTGAGAAATGACTATGCAGGAGTGAACGGATGGTTGCGGATCAAGTTGGTCGGACAGCTTTCCAACCGTGCGGCAATCGGTGCGAAGGTGTTCGCATTTGCCGTCATCAATGGCTCGGCGGTTCAACAGATCCGTGAGATATCGGCGCAGAATACCTTCCTGGGGCACAACGCACTTGAAGCCTACTTTGGATTCGGGAATGCGACGGTGCTCGACTCACTGCGGATTGAGTGGCCGTCGGGGATCATATTTGACACGGCAAATGTGGGTCTTAACCAAGTTCTGCAATTCACTGAGCAATGCGATGATCCCGATGGAGACGGCGTTTCGTGTCTTGATAATTGCCCGTCAATCCCGAATACCGGTCAGGCTGATTCTGACGGCGATCTGATAGGCGATGCCTGCGACAATTGCGCACAGGCGGCGAACTTCGACCAACTCGATTCTGATCTTGACGGAGTCGGTGATGCCTGCGACAACTGCGACACCACTGCGAATCTCGATCAGGCGGATGTTGATGGAGACGGGGTGGGCGATGCCTGCGACAATTGTCCGAACCATGCGAACGCCAATCAGGCTGACGGCAATAGCAACGGCGTCGGTGATGCCTGCGACTATATTTGCGGAGACGCTGACGGTACAACCAATATCACGATCTCGGACGCTGTGATGCTGATCAATTACATCTTCTCCGGAGGTCCAGCGCCGACGCCGCTGATAGCCGGTGATGCCGATTGCAGCGGACTGGTGACGATTTCGGATGCGGTTTACCTGATCAATTACATTTTTGCCGGTGGTGCGGCGCCCTGTACAAACTGCCCCTGATAAACCTGCGATTCACTCACCCTGATCGCGACGATGACGCCGGTTACATAGCGAAACCGGCGTCGTTACTGTTGCCTCCGGTACGACAGAAACTTCAGGGAACGGCTTAATCAATTGAGACATTTCAACGTAATACTTGAACAGCATGGATAAGTCAATACCTCCCAGAGCTTCCGGTTCTCCTTCAGCGCCGAGCGCCACGAGGAGTCGAGTCCGGGTAGAGACGCTTGCGTTGTTTCGAGATCTCATTCCTTCGGCACCGCTGCGTATCGCTGTCTATCTGGCGTTGTGGACAGTGGTTACTGCAGCTTCGGCGCTGCATTGGTGGTTTTATCCGCAGGGGATTTACCCGTACACCTGGTGGGAGCTGTTCGGAGTCAAGGCGGCGGTTTGGTTTACGTGGGGCGCCATTACGCCAATCGTGCTGTGGCTGGGAGCGCGGTTTCGGATCGAACCGCGGATGCGGTGGCGGCGATCGGCGATATTGTTGGCTGCCGGATTAGTAATCACTTCGATCTATCTAGCGGCATACACGCAGTGGATATTGTGGCTGACAGTGCAGCAGCCGCAGGCAGCACAATTCGAGTCGATGTTGGCGTTCGTTATCTCACGGCACTCGACATATTACTTCCTGGCATTTTGGGCTGTGATCGGCATTGAACACATCGTCGCTTACTATCATCGCTATTTGGAGCGGGAGCGATTGACGGCTCAGTTGCAGGCGCAGTTGGCGGAGGCGCAGTTGGAGCGGTTGAAAAGCAACCTGCAGCCGCATTTTCTGTTTAATGCGCTGAACACAATCTCGTCGATGGTCTTGAGCGACAAAAGATCGGAGGCCTACGATACGCTGGCGGATCTGGCGGAATTGCTGCGGATCAGTCTCGACAACAATCAGTCAGAGTTTGTCACGCTCACCGAGGAGCTGGAATTCTCCAAACTTTACGTCAGTGTCATGTCGCGGCGGTTTCCGGATCACCTTATGGTTGACTGGCAGATCGATCCGGAAGTGCTGGATGCAGCGGTTCCGAACATGATCCTCCAGCCGCTGATCGAGAACTCGATCAAGCACGGAGTGAGCGGCGACAATGTTGCGCGATGTGTGACGATCCGGGCAGAAAGTGCGGGTGCACGCGTGCAGTTTGCGATCGTTAATCCAATCGCCGGAACTCCGGCTGAACCTCCTCGCAATGGACACGGCATCGGATTGAATCATACAAGACAGCGGCTTCAACACTATTATGGTAACGAATACGAATTCGTCGTGAATGCCGAGAAAAAAGAGTTCGGTGTGACTATTGCGATACCTTACCGGAGACTTCAGAATGCGAGGACCCCTGGCGCCAGCGGACAAGAGACGACTACGCGCAGTAATCGTCGATGATGAGCGGCCGGCGCGTGAACTGATCGCGCGATTGCTGGCCGATGAACACGACGTAACAATCGTGGGCGAATGCAGCGATGGCCGGGAAGCGGTGGCATTGCTACGCGGCGAGGCTCCTGATTTGGTCTTTCTCGATATTCAAATGCCGCACCTTGATGGATTTGAAGTGCTCAAGCAACTGAACCCGCGGAGATTTCCGCTCGTGATTTTCGTCACCGCATACGACCAGTATGCCGTTAAGGCGTTCGAGTACCACGCACAAGATTATTTGCTCAAGCCGTTTCGCCGTGAACGGTTCCGCGAGGCGTTATCGCGTATACGCGAACAATGGAAGGCGGGACGACCCGAACAGAATTTCGCAAGGTTTCGGACCTTGCTCGAGCACTGGGAGACTCCGTCTCGAGTCGATGCGGTGGCAGCGAGCCCAGCTTCGCAATACCTGCAGCGCGTCTTTGTCAAGACGGGGAAGTCGTCGGCTTCTCTGGAAGTAAACCTCATTGACTGGATCAAGTCGGTGGATCATTTCGTGGAGTTGCATAGCCGGACAAAATCGTATCTGGTATATGCCTCGATTGGCGATATCGAGCGGAAACTTAACCCCGGGCAGTTTCTCCGTATCCATCGAACGGCGATCGTCAATGTGGCGGCGGTAAGGGAGTTTCGAATTGACGAAACCGGAGCGTGTTTTGTCGTACTGCGTGACGGCAATACTCTGCGTGTCAGCCGGAGCCGACAGCGTCAGATGCGAATGAAGTTGAAGAACTATCAGTCGGCGTAACGCCAGACATTGGCTGTTAATGCAAATTGCGCTCAAGGCGGGCATTACCTAAATTCAATGGCATGAAGCACGAGAGTCCGCAGACGGTGCGACGGGCGGCGACACTGGTTGCAGCGCTTAGTTCGTTCATTGGACCGTTCATGGGGGCATCGGTGGTGGTCGCTCTTCCGGCAATCGGCGCCGAGTTTTCGATGGGTGCGGTCATGCTGGGGTGGATCAACACGGCCTACTTGTTGGCAGCGGCGACGTTTCTCATTCCCTTCGGTCGTCTGGGTGACATCTATGGCCGCAAGCGTATCTTCTCGACAGGCGTTGTACTACTATTGGTATCTTCAGTCCTATTGGCGATTTC
Organism: uncultured Ignavibacteria bacterium; assembly: GCA_964592145.1. Lineage (GTDB taxonomy): Bacteria > Zixibacteria > MSB-5A5 > CAIYYT01 > CAIYYT01 > JADJGC01. Next base: position 16,140 of record CAZQBX010000006.1, on the reverse strand, counting down.
GACATCATCGCAAGTGATGATTTTGTTTCGTGTTCTGCAGGGAATCGCTTCGTCAATGATTTTTGCCACGAGTCTGCCGATTCTGATGTCGGTTGTGCCAGGCGTGGAACGCGGGAAGGCGATTGGCTTAACCGTCGCTGCCGTCTATCTGGGTTTGTCGACCGGACCTTTTGTCGGTGGGTTCATCACGCAGCAGTTGGGTTGGCGGTATATCTTCTGGATCAATGTTCCATTGTGCTTGTTGCTGCTGACGGTAACGACACTTCTCCTCAAAGGTGACTGGTCGGCAGAGGAGCGATCGCGATTTGATTTGCGCGGAGCCGCAATTCTTGGCGCCGGATTGTTGATGACGATGTATGGATTCACGACGATGCCATCGTATTCGGCGACGTCGCTGGTGGTATTGGGACTCATTGCACTGACCATGTTTGTCAAGTATGAGCAGCAAGTCTCCAGTCCGCTGGTGGAAGTCTCGCATTTTCGCGAGAACACGGTGTTCGCATTCTCGAACCTGGCGGCTTTGATCAATTATGCAGCGACATTTGCGGTGGGATTCATGTTAAGTCTCTACTTACAGAAGGTTCGCATGTTGACACCGCAGGTCGCCGGGACGATTCTTGTCGCCCAGCCGATCGTGCAGGCGATCTTTTCGCCGGTGGCAGGAAGATTGTCGGATAGGGTTGAGCCGCGAACGCTGGCATCGCTGGGAATGGCGGTAATCTGCCTCGGACTGTTAATGCTGACGGTGGTGAGTCTGACCACGCCCATGGTATACATCATCGCCTGCCTGGTGCTGTTGGGATTTGGCTTCGCTCTGTTTTCTTCACCTAACACAAATGCGATCATGAGCTCCGTCAGTCGCAGTCACTACGGTTTTGCCGGAGCGACATTGAGCGCGATGCGGCAAATTGGAATGATGTTCTCGATGGCGGTCGTAACCGTGACGATGACGCTTTTCATTGGATCATCGGAAATACGACCTGCAAATACGGAGCAGTTTATCGTGAGCTGCCGTTACGCCTTCGCACTGTTTGCGTTGATGTGTTTCGGCGGTATCTTTGCTTCGCTCGCACGCGGCAACGTGAAGCGATCGTAATTCCGGAATTCGTCTTAATCTGTGACTCGCGAAATCATTTGCCGGAGTTCGCGTGCGATTCGTTCGGCGGCGGGCGGATCGTAGTTTGACAACACGATGACAGTGTAACCACCCTTGAGGTCAGACTCCAATGCAGCGTTGATTCCCGGAGCACCGCCGGCAATTCCCAATCCGCGCGCGTAATGACTTGCAGAGCCAAATGTTCCTGCGGCTGCGGCGTTGACAAATCTCAACAAGTCCTCGGCAGTCGAGTAACCTCCACCGGCGGCACTGCCGCGAGCGGGCCGGGAATAGACGTTGGAAACGCGCTTACCGTCTTCAGCTCCTTCAGAAGTGTACCCTTCCGCCAGATTGGGAGTTCGGGCATCGGATTCGTACCAATCGGTATTAGTCATCCCGGCAGGCGCAAAGATATTGGCGCGAATGAAATCATAGTAGTCCATTCCGCTGGCCTTTTCGATGATTGCGCCGAGGAGAATGTAGCCGCCGTTGGAATATTGGGATTTGGTGCCGGGTTCGAAATGAAGCTGCTCGTTAGCGAAGAGCGGAATGAAATCATTGTTGTGGCGAAACTTGTCTTTGGGAGTAGCGTCGTACACTTCTCCAAAAAAATCGCCGATACCACCCTGCATCTTCAACAGGTGGCCAACGGTTACTTTTGCGGCGGCTGATTTGTTGGGATAGTCAGGGAGAAACTTGCCGAGGGTATCGCCGTGTGAGATCTTTCCCTGGGCGATGAGCATCTCGATGCCGATCTCGGTGAACTTCTTGTTGATTGAGCCGAGATTGAATTTGGTATCGAGTTTATTCGGAGCCTTGAGTCCAACGTCAGCAAATCCATACGCTTTGAAGAACGCTGGTTTGCCATCGTGCGCAACCAGCACGACACCGGAGAAGTCGTCGGCTTTGGCGTGAGAATCAAGACACTTTGCCACTTCGTCAGGAAGTTGTTCCGATGTCAATGGCGGCAGATCAAGGGCGGGCGGCGCATCGACATCTTCGATGCCGATGCCGAGCATTTTAGCCGGATTGGTACGGTCATGGAACATCGTAAAGGCAAACCAGTCGCCGGCCTTGGTAGTGATGAGTACGGTTGTCGTCGTGTCGGTGGCTTCCGTAACATTGCGGATGGTGGCAGATTGCCAGCGCTGCTTAAGGTCAAGCATGACCGACAAGCGCGGTGCGACCGGACGATCCTCGAGCGCTTTCGGCGCAACGTTGTTTTCGAGGAAGGCGCGCATGGTAGTTTCTTCGCCGGAGTTGAGCGCCGTAATGTAGTCCTGAACCAACTTACCTCCGTGAGCATCAGACAATTGCACTGCGGATGCGCCACTAAGTGTCGAGACGACTGTGCCGAGCACGATTAATAGTACCGTTGTTAGTTTTTGCATTATCAAGAATCCTCCGAGAGTGAATATATGTAAGCTATTACGCACCTTGTCAACAGATCGTTGCGCGATTGCACAGGTTGGGATGTTAATTCTTGTTAATGGGGAACATGAACCGGAAAAAGGGACCTTGGTTGAATACTCGCGGCAGCAATCTCTACCTTGTGCGGCCGGTAGCAAGCCAATAATATTCAAGTTCGAGAACTGCGATGTCTTCAGCGTTTGGAGAGAGCGAGCTTTTGATCTCGTCACTACCCGGAAAGTTCTTCAGCACACGATGAGTGGAGCCATCCTTGAGCACACGGTCCTGATAAGTATTTCCAAATTGGTCGGTGAAGGCGACCGGTGTGCTGCTGCCCTCAACGAAGCGGTTATCAAGGAAGACGATCGGTGATCCGGGCGGCAGTCTCTTACAAAGATTGCCGAGAAACTCCGCGAGTTGCCGCTTTGGCACATGCGACCACCAGAAGGCGGAGAGCAATGCATCGAAGTCACCGACGATGTTTTGCGGGGCGTAGGCGTCGGCAATCAAAAAGAGCGGCGCAGCGCGATACTCTTTGGCTGCGGCAATGGCGATGACTTCGGGATTGATGTCGGTGGCGGTGATTGAGTGCGCCGTTCGTGCCGCAAATTGCGTCCAGTAACCGGTGCCGCAGGCAATTTCCAGCACGTTGTGTCCGGCGAATTTTTCCGCGATGCGGGACTCGAGGAGACGCAGATCGTGTTGGCGTTCCGGTTTGTGGTAGATGCTTTCGTATTCGCCGGCGCGGCGGGCATAGTACTGTTTCATCGTATCATCGGACAAAGGCGCGGCTCCCATTTATAGGTGGGTGAATGATTGGACGTCTTCCGGTTTTACAGTGCGAATGGCATACTTGTATCCAGCCCACAGGGCGATGCCGTAGAAGAACAGGTCGATCGGTGAAAAATTGGCGACGAGCATTTCCTTCATTGTGTCGAGGTTGAGCCCGCCGATGACCGTCATCACCGACGTGTCATAATGATTAGCAGTAGCGATACTTGCGGCGAGTATGTTGCCGACCGCCACTCCGACCGCGGCGCAGGCGGCGCCGACGATACCGAACGATTTGTCGATTCCCCTGCCGAGAAAGCGCACACCGTAACCGGCGGAGAAGCCGACCAGGATCGCGATGAAGCCGATGTTGAGATGGGCATAGGCGGCGACGACAGCCCAGACGATTGATCCCAACAAGGCGCCGGCGGCACCGCCGACAATTCCGAGAGTCAGATTCTGGTTATCACGGATATGTTGGAGATAGCGCTGAAGCATAAATGAATCAGCATTGACGTTTCCTGGTGCCGGTGGTGTGGGCTGGGCGTTGGGTTCGGTCATATTAGCCTCCCGCCTTTCGGTGGTGAAAGGCGCACTTTGCCATTTTGTCTTAATGTAGATGACTATGTGGACGCAATATCCGGTTTGGTTGCGTGGGTGTCAAGGGGGATTTGGGGGCTGATGCATCGAAGTGGCATTGCTTGATAGGAGTGGAAGAGGTTTACCGGGGGATTAACAAAAAAGCACTGGCAGAGTGTAACAATCGTCGGGGAATCTGTACTAAGTTGATAGATGATTTGAGTTGGCTCAAAGGGAAGAGAAACCTACAGGCAGTAGTAAATGGTCAAACCAAATTAAGGGAGGAGTAGGTTAATGAACAAGATTCCAAAGATGGTCTCGTATTCTGATTTCTTGAAGATCAAGGACCCGACAAAGAACCGTCCGATGGTTTTCGTATCGGATGCCGAGTTGAAGAAGTGGTGCAAGGGGAAGAAGACGGTCAGTGAAGCAGAGATGAACAAGTCGGTCTGCTGTAAGGTCCGTTTGGCGGCACTTCCCGGTTATGGCGGTTACGTGATCTTGTGGCTTCCCTGTCGCAAGGGTTGGGAAGAGCGCTGGGTCAGCACGCCGGCCGGCAGGGTGAAAATCTGTGTGCCGAAGAAATCCGGCGATCTCCAAATGCCTAAGTGCGGGCTGCTGTTTTCAAAGGACGGTGTGTCGTGTACGGGTTACTGCGAGCCCGACAATCGGGGACGGCAGCGGCGCTGTGAATTCGTTTATCGCCGTCTTGGCTTCTTCTGCGGTTACGAAATAGCCTGTTACTGCCGCGGAAGAGTTCCTGTTGCGCCACCGAGGCCAAGGAAGACGGTGTCTAAGCCGAGTTAGTCGCGGTTCTGCTATTTCAGACAAGGCCCGCCAGGCGTGGACCCGCCGCGGCGGGGAGGGCACGGGAGTGGTGTCGGGTTTAGGGTTTTGGTGCGAAGGCGATCTACGAATTACCCACCTTATTGCGCAAGGAGTTTCAGGCTCTCACGATAGATTGTTTCCGGCCCATGGGCAATGATAGTGCTTCGTTCAATTGAATGCGGGCTCTCGTAGAAAGGTAAGCCTACTAGAATGGGACGCTTTGATATAATTCTACCATCTGGTGACATCTCTACATCAAAATCCCAAATGCCGCCGCCGCTACAACCAGCAAAATTTACAGGTCCCTCGTACAATTCATCTTTCACTGCTGCAAAATCCAACAGATCGGAATTGCCCGATGACCGATAGTTCTGAAACCCGCCAAACCCCACTGTCGACTCAATACTTAATTCCTTGTCGAATTGGCCGCTTCCCTGATTGATTCTTCTTGTCTCATCTGGTGCGCCTACTAACACGGCAAAGTTGTGCGACTTCTCGACACGACATCGAGCACTAGTAAAGAAGTCGATCGAATCTAGGCGGTAGAAGCTCTTCTTCGCTCGTAGTTGTCCCAGTTCAGGTCCACCGTGTGGAAGAATGATTAGTCCGAAGTCAGGCCCTTTCGGAGATCGTTCCAAGTTGTAGTAGCCGTGGAAAGTGAGAGATTCTCGAGGGAACGCGAATCGATGTCCATAATCTGCTATTATCATTCCCACGAATTCCGCGTATTTCTCTTGCGACAGATCCCATCCACGACCTCTATCGTCGAAGTTTCTAATCACATGACCGGCGGTCAACACAGCGAGATTGTCGCCCAAGGACACAAGAGTGCCAGATCCGATATACTGTGATATCTTCTCTGCTCCGTCCCTATACATGCGCAGAAGCCCAACTGCGTAATGTGAGACATCAGTTAATACAGCTTCCTTTGTTTCGCGCGGAAGATCTTTTACGGCGATAGTCCGAGGTTCCATTGATATCTCTCGACCCTTCAGTTCTCCATGTTACTATTCAAACAGCGATGCGAGATTGTTTGAACATCACGAATTTGCCTTTGCAGAGTATTTCGGTCAAGAAACGCGGCGCGGGTGATACCGCGCCGCGTCTATTAAAGGCAAATCGTATTAGAACGATTTAGTACATGTCGCCGTAGCCGCCGCCGGGAGGCATGGCCGGGCCAGCCGGGGCACCCTTCGGTTCCGGCTTGTCGCAGATGATGGCTTCGGTGGTCAGAAGCAACGAGGCGATTGAAGCCGCGTTCTCCAGAGCCGAACGGGTGACCTTGGTCGGGTCGATGACGCCGGCCTTCATCAGGTCTTCGTACGTACCGGTCTGGGCGTTGAAACCGAATGCGCCTTTTTCCGTCTTCACCTTATCAACGATAACCGAACCTTCGTGGCCGGCGTTTTCCGCGATGAAGCGAATCGGGGCTTCGAGGGCACGACGGACGATCTGCATACCGATCAGTTCGTCACCTTCGAGCTTCATGGTGGAGATCATCGGGATCGTGCGCAGAAGTGCGACGCCGCCGCCCGGGACGATACCTTCTTCAACCGCAGCGCGGGTTGCATGAAGAGCATCTTCGACGCGCGCCTTCTTCTCCTTCATTTCGGTTTCAGTCGCGGCACCGACGTTGATCACTGCCACACCGCCGGCCAGCTTGGCAAGGCGTTCCTGCAGTTTTTCGCGGTCGTAGTCAGAGGTGGTGTCGTCGATCTGACGCTTAAGCTGTTCGATACGGCCCTTGATATCAGCGGCCTTGCCCGAACCTTCGACGATCGTGGTGTTTTCCTTGTCGATGACGATCTTCTTGCAGGTGCCGAGATCGGAGAGGACGGTGTTCTCAAGCTTGAAGCCAAGCTCTTCGGAGATCACCTTGGCGTTGGTCAGGACAGCGATATCTTCGAGCATCGCTTTGCGGCGGTCGCCGAAGCCCGGAGCCTTGACAGCGCAAACCTTGAGTGTGCCGCGGAGCTTGTTGACGACGAGCGTGGCAAGAGCCTCGGACTCGACATCTTCAGCAATGATCAAGAGCGGACGGCCGGTCTGGGCAATCTTCTCGAGGATCGGAAGCAGTTCCTTCATCGAGGAAACCTTCTTGTCGTGGATGAGGATGTACGGATCCTCCATCTCGGTCTCCATATTCTCCGGATTGGTGATGAAGTAGGGCGACAGATAGCCGCGGTCGAACTGCATACCTTCGACGACTTCGAGGGTGGTGTCGGTTGACTTGGCTTCTTCAACGGTGATGACGCCGTCTTTGCCGACTTTTTCCATCGCTTCGGCAATCAGGTCGCCGATGAGCTTGTCATCATTGGCGGAGATGGTGCCGACCTGGGCGATTTCAGTCTTGCCGGCGATCGGCTTGGACTGCTTCTTGAGCTCTTCGATGATCTTGGTAACGGTCTTCTCGATACCGCGCTTGATACCCATCGGGTTGGCGCCGGCGGTGACGTTCTTCAGACCTTCGTTGTAGATCGCCTGGGCAAGAACCGTGGCGGTGGTAGTGCCGTCGCCGGCGACATCGCTGGTCTTGCTGGCAACTTCACGCACCATCTGGGCGCCCATGTTTTCAAAATGATCTTCGAGTTCGACTTCCTTGGCGACGGTGACGCCGTCCTTGGTAACGGTCGGTGAACCGAATTTCTTGTCGATGATAACATTGCGGCCCTTGGGACCGAGGGTAACTTTGACTGCATCCGCGAGCTTATCGACGCCTTTTCTTAGCTTCTCGCGAGCAATCGCATCAAATTCTATTTGCTTAGCCATTGTATTGGACTCCTTGTTGTGACTGGATTACTTAAGTACCGCGAGAATATCGGATTCGCGCATGATCAGGAATTCGCTGCCGTCAACCGAGACTTCGGTGCCGGAGTATTTGCCGTAGAGAATCTTGTCGCCGACCTTTACGGACATTGACAGCATTTTGCCTTCATCGGAGAGTCGGCCGGGTCCGGCGGCGATGACTTGACCTTCCTGCGGTTTTTCCTTGGCGGTATCGGGGATGATGATTCCGCCCTTCTTGACCTCTTCCTGCTGAAGCGGCTTGACCAGAACGCGGTCTTGCAACGGTTGGATGTTCATTAGTGCACTCCTATTAATTGTTAATGGTTATTTGTATCAGTTTATTTCAACGATGCTTTCTGTCGTTTTCAGAAGTGTCAAGTCCCAAGAGGACTTGACCTACTTCACCTGTTAGCACTCATCTCAAGTGAGTGCTAACAATAGTACGCTAATTTATCCGTTCGGTTGCAGGGAGTCAATCGATTTTGGGAAATTTTTCACAGAAATCGAGCGGTTATGCTGTCCATCTTGTTGTGATGCAACATCTTAGATTGGACATGGAGGGGAATGAAGTTGCCGCAACGCCACTATATATAATGAAGGAGATTTCGATCCAACTGGACGGTACGGCGGATTTCTTTTAGGACCGGCCATGGGTCTTGACCAAAGTCAAGGACTTCGCATGGATTACGAGCGAAGTTGACTTACGAAGTTGATATGGTTAGTATGGACTAATCGGTGTGTGGCGAAGATCGTGGGATTGAAGATTGATTGGATTGCGAATTCCGAGGGGAGATTTCCAGAATGGCTAAGTCACGCGGTATCTCCAAGTGGGCGCTGGCAATAATTACTCTTGCCGGAATCTTCTTCGGTATCGGCTTCTACACATTTTATTATGCCAAGGGGAGTTCGTATCTGTCGGATGACCCGAATGTCTGCATCAATTGCCACGTCATGCGCGAACACTTTGACAGCTGGCAGAAGGGGAGTCATCACGGCGTGGCGGCTTGTAATGACTGTCATTTACCGCAGGAGTTTCCCAATCGTTACATTGTCAAAGCCGAGAACGGTTTCAACCACTCGCGCAAATTTACGTTTCAAGATTTTCACGAACCGATACAAATACGCCCCTCCAATCGTGAGGTACTTCAGCAGAACTGCCTGCGTTGTCACGCGCAGTTGATCAGCGAGTCGGTGGGGACTTTTGAACATGCAGATGATCACCAGAACTGCGTCCGTTGTCACCGCGAAGTTGGACACGGGGCAGCGCATTAGGAGGAAATAGAGTATATGGCTCAAGCGAGATCGCGGACGTGGGTTTATGTCGTCACCATTATCGCCATTGCGGCGGCTACATTTGCGGTAATGTTGCTGATGCAGAACATCGCACTGCGCAAGGAGGAAGGCAAGCAGGTGGTTTTCCAGGTCGCCAATATTGATGAGACGGTTATCAATCCGGCGGAATGGGGCAAGAACTTTCCGCGGCAGTACGATTCATATTTGCGCACGGTCGACACAGTTCGCACGAAACACGGCGGCAGTGATGCGTTTCAGAAACTTGATGCCGATCCGCGCTGGCGCGAGCTGTTCAAAGGCTATGCGTTCGGTGTCGATTATCGCGAGGAACGCGGGCACGCCTATATGCTGTCGGATCAGGACATGACCGAGCGCGTCAAAGATTTCGCGCAGCCGGGCGCGTGTCTGCACTGTCATTCGGCGATAATTCCGGCCTATCGCGCCAAGGGCAAGGAAGCGGGAGTACCCGACAGCGACTCGCTCGGGCAAATCATGAAGGGTTTTGAGATTGTCTGCGGGATGAAATACGCGGATGCCCGTCCGTTGGTAGAACATCCGGTGACCTGTCAGGATTGTCATGCACCGCAGTCGATGGCGTTGCGTGTGACGCGGCCCGGGTTTCTTAACGGGATCCAGCGACTTGCCGAGAGCGGGCAATCATTGCCGCATCTGCCGAGTATCGAACGCTGGCAGAAAGGCGACCGCAGCAAACCTTACAATCCGAATGTTGATGCTTCACGGCAGGAGATGCGGTCATTTGTCTGCGGGCAGTGCCATGTAGAATACTATTTCAAGGGTTCCGGTAAACTGCTGACTTATCCTTGGCATGATGGAATCAACATGGAGCAGATTGAAGTCTATTATGATTCCGTCGGTCACAAAGATTGGACGCACGCGACGAGCGGCGCGCCGGTGCTCAAGGCGCAGCATCCTGAATTCGAAATGTGGAATCAGGGGATTCATGCCCGCTCCGGAGTTGCCTGTGCTGACTGCCACATGCCTTATCACCGCGATGGCGCAGTCAAGATCAGCGACCATCACATTCGTTCGCCGCTGCTCAACATCGCCCGTGCCTGCCAGAACTGTCATCGCTCGCCCGAGGACGAGATTCTCGCGCGGGCGCAACGAATTCAGGACAAGACGTCGGACTTGATGATTCGTGCCGAGGAAGCCGTAATCGATTTGATCAAGGCAATTGAAGTTGCCAAGGTCAACGGCGCCGACAGTCTATCTTTGGTTAAGCCGCGGGACTTTCATCGCAAGGCGCAGTGGCGTCTTGATTTTGTCGCTGCCGAGAATTCGATGGGATTCCATGCGCCACAGGAGGCGACGCGTATTCTTGGCGAATCGATTGACTATGCCCGGCAGGGTTATATGGAGTTGGTGCGCGGCAAGGCGGTGCTGACGGCTGAAACACGATAATCGGGCTAATCTGCAAAAACTGAATGCCGGACGCCGCTGGGCTTCCGGCATTCTTGTTTATGTTAACCATCAATTTATCTGTAACATTATTCGAATATAACTGTCTTTAGGCAGGACAATGAATAGTCTCGACCAAACAGATTGGCTGGAATATGTGGGAGGCAGCGATGCTGCTTTGGAGCGGATACATCAACGGCATCGAGCGGCGCTGCTGAAGTACTGCTCGTACGTTACCGGCAGCTATGCACGCGCGCAGGACATTGTTCAGGAGACGTTTTTGCGGTTAATCAAGCAACGCGGTACACTGACGGTTAAGACTTCGCTGGCGGACTGGCTGTTCATTTGCGCGCGTAATCTCTGTTTCAATGTCATCAGGCACGAGAAACTGAAGGAGAGTCTGGTCGAGCGACTTCCGGCAATCTCGAGGGTCGTGGACCAGGAAACCAGCCGTTTCATCGAGCAAGTGCTGAACAAGCTATCGCTGGAGGAGCGTGACTTGATCCTATTAAGAGAACAGCAAGGATACTCGATCGGTGAGATCGCGCTGCTATTGGGTATCACCGAAGAGACCGCCCGCGTACGCCTCTACCGAGCAAGAAAAAAGATGCAGGAGATAGGAAAGCGATGAATACGAAAGGTTGTGAATACTTCGAACGACTGCTGTCGAGTCGACTCGATGAAGAGTTGCCGAGCGCGCAGAAACTGGAACTGGACAATCACCTTGCAGGCTGTAGCAGTTGTCGGGCATTTGACGCGGAACTGGCGGAGCAGCGGAGGATACTGCGGTCGCTTCCGGATGTCGAGGTTCCGGTCGGATGGCAGGCTGCATCGATCAGACCAAAGTGGTGGAGAAGCCGGCTGTCAGTGCCGTTTCCGGCAGCAGCGGCGATTGCGCTCGTTGCTATTGGCGGCTGGTTAATGGCGTTGCGCTCGCCAATCGAAACGAGCCTTGACGAGCCGGCAACGCCAATCATGGTGCGAAGTGTAGAGACTGTCAGAGTGCCGCCGGTACCCGCGATTCGTGAGAGCACAGATGATTTGAAAAGAGATAACAAGGAGGAAGTTCTATGAAGCTTAACCTGATGGTCGCATTGTCGTTGTTGTGTCTAATCGCGACGGCAAGCGCGGCGCCGAAACCACGATACTTGCATGTGATGGTCTCCGGTGAGAAAGGTGCTGCAAATCAGGTGTGCGAGGGATCATTGTGGTTTGATATAACGCAAGAGAAGAACTACGGCGGTGTGTACTACATCGCCGGCAATTCCTGCGGAATTACGGCGGAGGCGGCGCGTTACCAATCCAGCGACCTGCAATTTGAGTTGGTGTTTAATCTGCTTCTGTCAATCAATGACGCCGGATCGTGGTTAGCGGGTACAACACGCGCACTCAACTATGCGGACAAGAATCAAGCCGGCCGGGCGGAGCGGACATCGATCGAGAAAGCTCTGCCGTTGGGGCAGGAAGAACTGGTATGCTCGCACAAGTTGCCGGACGGACGGCAGATCAATCTCAAAGTTGAATTGAGGACGGAGCTGCCGCAAGACTGCTCTGACTGCGGGCAGTCGGCAGTGGTATTGAAATCGACCTATCTTAAGAATGGCGTGAAGGTTTCGAGCGGCACCGCCGGGCGGAAGTTCCTTGCCGACGCGATGGAATTTCAGTCGGGAGCGGACGAAACCGGTGATGGTGCCGACGCTTCGGAAATGCAGTATATCGTGTTGATTTCGATGCCGGGCGCAATGAAAGCCTTGAAAGAACGAACCGAGTGCAAGATTACGTTTCAGCGATCGTATCGAATTCGTTCTCGTGGCGGTTCCGGCGGCGAGGGAGAAACTTCGGTAAATTACACTTCGAAGAATGTAAAGGACATTGTTCTGGAGCCGGGGAAGGAACTACGTTTAGTATTTCCGCCCGACACACCGGCGGTCGAAGGGTATGCGATTGAGGATACGCTGATCATTCTACCGAGGAAATAGCGAGCAGTAATAACACAAAAAAAGAGCCGGTGACGTGAAGTCATCGGCTCTTTGTGTTTTAAGTATCTGTCTTATCTCGACAGAACCATTTTGCGGGTCTGCACGACGTCATTTGACCGCAGACTATAGAAGTACACGCCGCTGGCGGCTTCCTGACCGGCAGAATTGCGGCCATCCCAGGTTGTCTCGTAAACACCGACTGATTGGTAAGAATCCTCCAGTACCCTGACCAACTGGCCGAGGACGTTGCGCACTTCGACGCGGACATGAGCATTTCCGGCAAGACTATAACGAATTGTCGTTGTCGGATTGAAGGGATTCGGGTGGTTCTGCATGAGCGAGAATTCCGTCGGCAAAGGCACATCGGCAAGTTTCACAGCCAGAGATGTGTAGACATACACGAATCGCTCGGTATTGGTCCAGGCGCCAAGGAACGAGGCGTCGATCACTTCGATCAGGTTTCCGGAGCCGTCGTAGGTATTGTCGGTTCGTGAGACGCTCGCAAACGGCAGGATGTTGTTGTAGACGGTTTGAATTAGACGGTGGTTACCGTCGTACTTCATGGTATCAACATCGGTGACAGACCAGGCATTGGAAAGCCACAGGTAGTCGCGCTGCAGGGTATTGTCGCCGGAACCGTTGTATTCGTACTCGCTCTTGGCATCGTTGTTCCACATCGTGTTGTAAAATTCACGAACGCGCAAAGTGAGACGGTTACTACCGTCGTAAGTAGATGTCCAGCGCGTCGCGGTCAGCCAGTTGCCGCCAAACCAATTGTCGGTGACCGACTGCGATTCCAAGCCTGCGCCGTTGTATGTGTAAGTTACGCGGCTGACATTGGTCCAGGCACCGGTCCACTCATGGGTAATAACTGTAGCGACCCGGTTTGAGCCATCGTAAGTGTAAAGCAGGAGCATGACGGGGGCGAAATCGGATCCATCCCACGACTGGGATTCCATGGTTGACAGACGATTGCTGCCGTCATATGTCATCAGGCTTCGGGCGCTGTTTGCCCACGCCGAAGAATCGGAATCCCAACTCTGGAAAAGAGTCGATGCTGCCGTTCCGTTACCGTTGTAGCTCCAGGTCATCAAGTCGCTATTGATCCATTCACCTGCCCAGAGTTGCGAGAGATAGGTGTTGACCTTGTTGCCGACGTAAGTATAGGTGCCGTTCGCCGTTAAGCTCCAGGATGCACCAGCCGAGACGAAGCTGGTATCTGAAGCCACAAAGAAAGCCTGCGGGCGGGCTGCAAACGATGCCAAGGATGCATTATCGAGTTGAATACCCATTGCCTGCGCCTGGGCGGCCGCCGCAGCCACTGCAACGGTGGTACGCGACTCGATCGGCATGTTAGCAGGGGTTGAATGTTCCAATACTTGGAACATGAAGTCGACGATTCTGGATTCTCCCGGCTGTAATTTGGCGGCGTCGGCGGAGGAGTACGTCGTGCAGTAGACGTATACAACTGCAGCAACAACGGTGAAGATAGCATTTCGTTTCACTGTGGTTCTCCTGGGTTTTGGGGCATGTCGTTGTCTGGAAAAAGTAACCTTGATAGATTAATATTGTCAAGGTTAAATTTACGCAGAAACTGCCCGACAGTTGCGTTATCAAATGCAACTGCTTACCTGACCGCCGATGCCAAATGCGCAAAAAGATGGGTCTAGCAGCCGGCGCAGGGAGCAGGGCCACCGGAGAAGATGTGGGTGATGAGATAGACAGCGTCGGAAATGCTGATATAGCCGTTGCAATCGGAATCACCGGTGCCGAGTGGATTCGGCGTCGGACCTCCTGCAAAGATGTAACTGATCAAATAGACGGCATCAGATATTGTCACGGTTCCGCTGTTGTCGGCATCGCCGCAGATGAAGAGGCAGCCAGATCCAAAGGCTCCAATCAGCAGGCCGCTCGCATTATTCTCAGCGAGGCACGGCGATGCCTGCTGAAGGTGGAACCCGAACACCGATGAAGTATCGCAGAACAAGGGATCGGCAGAGAAGTTGCCGTATGGCGCTGTCAGGAAAGAGTCGGTGATGGCGAAATTCCAGCCGTTTCCATAAGAGTCGCAGTAGAAGACGGTGTAACTCTGGAAGTAGTTGCTGCGAACAATTCCGCCAAAGAGGTTGTAAGCGGCAAGCGAGTTGACGATGTCGGTGGGGGGACCGAAGGCGCGACCCTTCTTGGGAAGGTCGCCGAAAAGTTCGATCCCGTGATGTTGATTTGCGACGGCGGTGCAATTGGCGACTCGGCAAGAGTCGAGGGCATGCACGGTGAAACCATTGTAGGCATTATTATAAGCGAGGCAGCCGGATACCAGACCGCCGGCCAGAGGCCAGAAGTCCGATCCGATATTGAAACCATGACGGCTGTTGCTGTGGGCCTGGCAATCGACGAGATGCGGATAGGCATCGGAACGCACGCGGAAGCCATTGCCGTGGTTTTGAGTCACAACGCAATTGCGAATGGTCGGGGATGCGCCGCTGCAGATGATGGCGCCGTCCTCATACTCGACGGCGGTGTAGGCATTGGTCACAGTGAACCCGTCGAGCACACAGGTTGTGTCTTCCAAAAAGTGAATATAGAAACCGATGTGGACTTCGGATCCGCTTCCGCCGCAGTTGATCGTTGTGTAGAGCGGACCGGAGGCGGAGCGGACGACGATGTTCTTGCCGCCGAAGTCGATGTCGCGGTTGCCGGCGCCGGAATAGGTTCCGGCGAGAACGAGAACAGTGTCGCCGAGTGCGGCGGCATTGATGCCGGACTGGATCGTTGGTTGATCTGTGGGAACGGTTATTGTCGCGGCGTGTGACGTAGTTGAAAGTGCGAGAGTCAAAGTGAAAAAAGCGAGTAGCGTTGGTATCCTGCCGGAAGAGAATTGGAGCATGGCAAACTCCTTATTAAGCGCATTCGTGCGTTCAATAACATAGCTAAGAAAGGCGATGTTGTCAATGGCAAACAAGGGGAGGTGAAGCAGGTTGGTGTTCAGACGCCAAGTGGACGCTTGGCGTCTGATTAATTCGCTTTCTACAAAGTGTAAGCTAACACGCTGCGCAGGGCGACGGGCCACCCGAGAAGATGAAGTTGATCAGATAGACGGCATCTGATACAGTGACTCCACCACTACAGTCGGCGTCGGCGGCTTGTGCCGGATTCGGCGCAGGTCCTCCTGAGAAGATGTAGTTGATCAAGAAGACGGCGTCGGAAATTGTCACGCCGCCGGAGTTGTCGGCATCACCGCAGATGTATGGCGGGTCGACAACCGTGACGCTGACACTAATGGTGTCGGCCTTGAAGGGGGCGTCGGAATCAATCGCCATGAAGGTAAAAAAGTAAGTCGCATTGAAAGTTGGTGTGCCGGTAATCGTTCCGGCCGGTCCACCGTTGAAGTTACAACCGAACGGCAAGTCGCCACCAAGGAACGTCCAGTTGTATGGAGCTAAGCCGCCGATGGCGGTCATCTGGACAAAGTAGGGTTGAGTGCGATAGGCGTCGGGCAACGTGTAATTTTGGATGTGCATCGCGCCATCGCAGGCGTCACCGATGCCGTCGGAATACTCATCGAACTGATCATTGTTTGGTACTGTCGGACAGTTGTCGCAGGCATCGCCGAAGGAGTCGCTGTCAGTATTGGTCTGCGAAAGATTGACGACAAATGGACAATTGTCGGAGCTGTTTGCGATTCCGTCGTTGTCGGCGTCGTTGTCGCAAAGATCGCCGATTCCATCAAGGTCGGCATCATCCTGCGCAGCGTTCGCAGTCAATGGGCAGTTGTCGAAGACATCGGCAACGCCGTCGTTGTCGGTGTCGGTCGGATTGACCAGAAACTGATCCATAAATATTGAAGCGTCGCGAAGGTTGATGAAGGGCCCGATGTGTCCACCGGCGCCCTGCGGGATTCCGGTTTGAATCAACAGGGAGCGCATTTCTGCGGGTGTCAACGGGCGAGCGAGTGTTAACAACGCATACGACTGCAAG
>CAZQBX010000005.1:104530-106532 GCA_964592145.1 uncultured Ignavibacteria bacterium | reverse complement strand
GTACAAGGACAGTTTCCCAATGTACTTTACCCGCTTACTCAACGTCAATTGAGCGTCGGAAACCGACTCAATGCCGCCGTCAGTCTGCGTGGAATCAGTCGTCGCCAAAGTCTCCATATCCGTGATCACATTGCGTCGAATCTGCCTGATAGCCAAACCAAGTCGGCTTGACACTTCGTCCTTTTCCTGCCGGTAGAAGATTCGAGCAATACCGGCAGAAAAAGTGAATTTCATCGGGTTTAGATATCTTTTCTTTGCCGCAACGGATGCATCAAGAAACTGGCTCTCGAATCGAATAGCAGCATACGGATCCACAAACGCTTGTAGCGGAAATGTAGCGATGTTTTCCCAATCAATAAGGTCCGTCGACTTCTTCGGCTTGCTCCAGCTCTTGGTCTCTTCATCCTGAACTGTCGTCTGGCCAAAAGCTAATCGCAGGTTCGACTTGAAGTTGAACTTTTGGCTGAATCGACGCTCGGCCTTTGCATTAAGGTTGCTCACCCAAGCAAACGTGCCGGCTTCGCCGCCAACCCAGGAATCGGAATAAGCCGTCTGCGCGGCGGTGATATCGAGCACCATCGTCTTCTGCCACCGGAGTGCGATTAACGAATCAACGTTGACAGCCTCCGCGAAGCCGGAAGAGAACATTGCCAAGGCAAACATTACTGTGAAGTAGAGGGTTCTTTTCATTCTATGACTCCTTCTGTTGGGATAGCCTCAAAAACATCCTGCCTTCAGCCGCAACCGGATGTGATCACTGACTGCCATGCAGTACACCAGGTCCGTCAACTTCGGGCTCATCTCAACTCGTATTGAAGTTTCTCAATTGAATTCGTTTCGCCGAGCAACACCAGCACCTCGTCTGGTTGAAACACTCGATCTCCGGCTGGAAGAAGTGTCGTCTTCGCCGGCATTGTCTGACGGATTAGCACAACCAGCACGTTGTAATTCTGTCGTAGATTCAGATCCGAGAGCGATTTTCCCACGAAGCGGTCAGGGACTGCAAGTTCAACAAGCTGTAGATCTTCACCAAGCGTCATCTGTTCAATCACATTCGGATAACGCAGCTGGTTGGCAACTCGCATGGCCATATCGCGTTCAGGAAAGATCACGTTGTCCGCGCCAATCAATTCTACGATCCGCCCCTGATCGACAGTAATTGCCTTCACCATAATCTGCTTGACGCCCATCTCACGCAAGTAGAGTGTCGCCAAAATGCTAACGTCAATACTCGTCCCGAGACTTACCACTACCACATCGCAGGAACTCAAATCAAGTTCCTGTAGAGTCTTGCGATCGGACGCATCCCCGACAACCGCCTTGGCTACATAATCCTTCACGTCCTCGATCTTCTCGCTGTCATTGTCAATCACCGTCACGTCGTGGCCGTGCTTCGCAAGCTCCAGCGCCAAGTAGTGTCCAAAGCTGGACAATCCGATAATTCCAAATACTCGCTTCTTCATTCTTATTCCATTCTCCCGGGCCGAATGGTCACTGACCCGGAATCATCCTTCTTCGAGAGTTACCCAATAATCACCCTGCCTTCAGGATAGACTACCTTACTCGGCTGCCGATAACGGCTGATCGCCAACGCCAACGTCAACGGCCCAACGCGACCAACGAACATAAGGACAATCAATACGACTTTGCTCAACGGCGCAAGCTTTGGAGTAACACCGGTAGAAAGGCCCACGGTGCCAAATGCCGAAATCGCCTCAAATAACAACTCGACAAACTTTTCACCGCTGGCCCGATGTCCCTGTCCCCCCGTCTCGAAAATCTGCAGCAGCAAAGCGCCGCCAATGACAACTGCGCTGGCAATGATCGTAAAAGTAACCGCTTCGGACTGCAAGAACGAGCCGATCCGCCGTTCGAAAAACACCACATGATCCTGACGCTTCAGGCGCGCACGCACCATGCCTAAGAGCACGGCAAAAGTCGAAGTCTTAATACCGCCGCCTGTTGAACCCGGAGACGCTCCAATGAACATCAGAATCATAAT
>CAZQBX010000005.1:86791-104520 GCA_964592145.1 uncultured Ignavibacteria bacterium | reverse complement strand
AACCCAGCTGTTCGCGGAGTCACCGATTGAAAGAGCGAACTCAGAATTCGTGTCGACCAAGGCATCCCCTGCTGAACATTGTTGTATTCCAGGAAGCCGATCAGGACCGCTCCGATCAGTACCAACCACAACGACATCGCAATCACAATTTTCGAGTGAACCGAAAACCGAAACGGGGCTTCCCGCCAATAACTCGATCCCTTTGAGACTCCAATTTTCTCCAAAAAAAGTCGTGTACGCGAAATGACAAATCTCTCTAACTCCAGGAAAGCAACAAACCCGATGCCACCGAGCATAATTAACAACATGATGGTGATGTTTACAGTTGGATTGCCAACATAGCCAATAAGATTGTCTGGACTCAGCGCAAAACCCGCATTACAGAACGCCGAGACCGAATGGAAAATTGAGTGCCATATTGCATCATTAGTCGCCATGTCACGCTCGAATCGCGAGTACAGCAGCACTGCTCCGATCGTCTCGATGATCACGGTGATAATTACAACCGTTAACAGCAATCCGCGCGGTGTCGTGCCATTCGTCTTTCCCAGGCTGGTGGAAAGCAGGTCCGAATCGTTGGCAGTCAGCCTCCGACCGAATACATAGAGCAGAAACGTCGAGAAGGTCATGATACCGATGCCGCCGAGCTGAATCGAGAACAGAATCACGCCCTGTCCAAACGCTGTGAAATAAGTTCCGGTGTCCACCACAGCCAATCCGGTCACACACGTGGCCGATGTTATGGTAAACAAGGCATCGATAAAACCGATCGAACCGCGGGTGGTGCATTGCGGCAACATCAGCACAAAGGTCATCACCATTATGAAAGCACCAAAGCTTAGCGCCAAAATCTTCTCGGGCGGCAAGCGTCTGATCGGTTTGAATCCCAACTCAATGGGACGCATGAAGTCTATTCGTGCCATATCTGGTAGTGAGATAATGTATTGGAGGGCAGAAAGGCAAATTGAATGTTGAGAGGTCGGACCTTAGGGAGACGCTTCAGCGCCTCCCTAAGACTCAAAGTCGGTCAGCGGAAAAGATTAATCTGCAAATCCCGGCACAAACTTGCCATCCTTGTATATCAACTCGTCATCGCCAAAGATTTCGCCTCCCTTGCGCAGTTCACAGACCATATCCCAATGCAGCGCCGATTGGTTGGTGCCGCCCGATTCGTAGATCGAATTGCCGACTGCCAGATGACACGTTCCACCGATCTTCTCGTCAAACAGTGTGTTCTTCGAGAAAGTCTGAACGTGGTAATTGGTGCCGATTGCGAACTCTCCCACCCGCTTGGCGCCTTCATCCATCTCCAACATTTTCTTTAGAAAATCATAGTTTTTGGCCGCGCTGAAATCAGTGACGACACCGTCCTTGAATGTCAGACGGACGTTTTCGACCTCCCTGCCGCCGTAACACGCCGGATAGGTATAAGTGATGACACCATTAGTGGAATCTTCCAACGGCGAAGTGAACACTTCCCCATCCGGGAAGTTCTCTTTTCCATCACAATTGATCCACTTGCGGCCGGCTACCTTCATCCTCAAGTCGGTGTCGCTAGATTTGACATGAATCGTCGAAAGTCTGTTCAGCCGCTCGCAGAGCTTTGCCTGGGCCGCCGAAATCTTCTTCCAGTGTGAGACCGGATCGGCAGTATCACAGTAGCCGGCGGAATAAACGAAGTCCTCAAATTCGGTCAATGACTTCTCCGCCTCCTGCGCATCCGCCTGCGCCGGGAACATTGTTCCACACCAGCGGAGTGATCCATCGGCGACCCGCCGGAAGAATATCTCCAGATACTCTTTGCGCGACTTCTGGTTCAATGCCTGTCTCGCAGAATCTGCATTTGAGAGAAACTTCGTGTTTTCTGAACTCCAGACATGAAGATACGCATCCATCATCTTTGCTTCCTCAATATCAAGTGGATGCATGTAGGTCAATTGATCGTCGCTTGCTTCCTTGATCAGAATTTCACCAAGTGGTTCACAGTTGAACTCGACGTACGGGTAAGCTCCCCTCTTCAATGCCAGGGAGTATACCGCTTTGATCAACGGCAAAGCGTGATGTGGTCCGCGGATTTTGAACGAGTCGCCTTTCTTGATACTAAGCGAGTAGTCGACCATCACTTCTGCTAATTTCCCGATTCTTGGATCCATAATTCCCTCTATCATCAAATGGTTCATTCTCGGTATGGCGCGTGCTCGAGATCAAGCAGCATTTTCTTCACCTTCAGACCGCCACCGAAGCCGCCCAATCTCCCATCAGACGTCAGCACTCGATGGCAGGGAATGACGATTGGCAGCGGATTCCCGGCGCAGGCCGTTCCCGCAGCCCGAAACGCCTTCGCTGAACCGGCCATCTCCGCGAGCTGCTTATAGCTTATCGTCCGACCATATTCAACATTCCGAAGTGCAACTAACGCCTTATGCTGGAATCCGTCGGCAACAAGCCTGATTGGAAACGAAAACTTCTTTCGATCCCCTGAAAAATACTCCTGGAGTTGCCGGACTGCTTCAGCAAAGGCCTCATGGTTTTCCTGCGAGCAGCTTTCATACTGCTTCGGTAGCTTGCCTGCCCCAAATTGGATGCACTCAACGTAGTCTGTGCGTCCAATTAGTACGAGCTTGCCGATCGCTGTTTCAATTGTGCGCTTCTTGAACATCATTGGTTTCCGGCTTCTTCCGCTTGGAGAATTCCCGATCAGTGTTGCAATATATGTCTTCTTCCATGCAAGTCAAAGCACTGCCAAAACATGATTCTTCCCGACCGCTATGTTTCTGTTTCGAGCTTACGCCGGTCAAACCACAATGTTTCATGGGCTTAACGAAAATGTAAACAATAACCTTAACTCCGGCACGATTCTCACTATCTTATGCGTGGGATAGTGCCGTCAACCTAAATATGGCCGGCAAACGTCGTATGTTCTTGAAAGTGAGAACTTTGAAACAAAAAGAGTTGTATAAACGTTGTAATTGAGGAAGATAGCGGCCGATATTGTGGCATAAGACACGAAACGGCAACTTGAATTGGCAACGAACTCCAGTGAATTTAGCAATTTCAGCCCGGAGGAAGAACCTGATGAAAACCGATCTTAGAGTTAAGCTCTACGCCCTGATGCTGGCGATCGTGGCGCTAAGCGTCATTTGGATCGTCGGCTCCGGCGACGCGGCGCAATCCACGCTCCAAAGCGCAGTGTACGGCAAGGACCTGTTTGCGCAAGCAACGTCAAACCCTGCAGAAGTTCAACAGCCTCCGGTCGATTCGCGCAACCACTCCATTGCGTACTACACCAAAATGATGGCTGATATTGCCTACAAGATTCACTCGCGCTACATGGAAGATGTCGATCCCGAAAGCCTGATTGAAGCCGGTATCGAAGGCATGCTTTCCAATCTTGATCCATACTCCGTTGTTCTCAAGCCAAAGTCATACGAATCACTGATGGAGAGCACCCACGGCAAGTATGAAGGCGTCGGAATGCAGATTGACCTTCGCGATGACCGGGTCACAATTGTCTCTCCGATGGAAGGCACGCCGGCATGGCGGATGGGCTTCAAGGCCGGCGACAAGATTATGAAGATCGATACTGTCTCGACCGAAGGCATGAAAACCGATGAAGCCGCAAACTTGATGCGCGGACCGGCCGGTACTAAAGTGAAATTGACGATTCAGCGTCCTGGCATCGATTACCCGATGGAATATGATGTCGAGCGTGCAGTCATCGAACTCAATTCCGTCCGCTACTATGGACTGGTTGAACCGGGCATTGGCTACGTCAGAATAGATAAGTTTGCCGAGACCACCACCGAGGAACTCGAGAAAGCCATCACCGACATGAAGACCAACATGGGCGTCAAATCCCTAATCTTCGACTTGCGCTCAAATGGCGGTGGTTTGCTCGACCAGGCGATTAGTGTCGCCAATCTGTTCCTTCCTAAAGAAAAACTGGTCGTTTATACGCAAGGCAAGTACCCGACCTCACAGAAGAAGTATTTCTCGCAGAGCGAACCGCTCTTCCCCGAAGGCGATCTCGTCGTGCTCGTCAATGGTGGCACCGCGTCGGCTTCGGAAATCGTCTCGGGTGCCCTTCAAGATTGGGACCGCGGCGTTATCGTAGGCAATACGACGTTTGGCAAAGGACTGGTTCAGCAGGTATTCGGCGGACAGAATGGCGAGGCCGCTCTTAAGTTGACCACCGCCAAGTATTACATCCCCTCCGGCCGCTGTATTCAGAAACCGGAGCGCGCCAAGAAGCATATGGAATCAATGTCGGAAGACGAGATCATTCTCGAGGAGAAGAACTCCGAACTCGGTGATAGTCGCGAAGTCTTCTTTACCAACGCCGGCCGCAAAGTCTACGGCGGCGGTGGCGTCGTGCCGGACGTTGTCGTCGAAGATGAGCTGTGGAAGCCGATCGAGTACAATTTGGTTCGCAAAAACATGTTCTCGGAGTTTGCTATCGAGTATGCCACGAAACACAAAGACACGCCGAAAGACTTCGAAGTCACGGATGAGATTGTCAACGACTTCCGCAAATTCCTGAAAGAAAAGGCCTTTGACTACAAGACCGGCCTTGAACTCGACTTGGAAAAATTCGAAGCCACTGCCAAAGAGATGGAAAAGAACGACCTCTTTGCAGCCGACATCGCGGAAATGAAGCAGTTGATTGAAAAAGAGAAAGTCAAGGATTTCGACGTCTCAATCGACTACATTCGCCAGTCCATCAAACGCGAGATTCTTCGCAGCGAGTATGGCGAACGCGGCATCTATGAACAGATTACCATGAAAGAAGATAAGCACGTCAAGCAAGCGCTTGATTTGCTGAAGAACAAGGCCAAGTACGGTACCTTGCTCAAGCCAGCCAAGAAGGACGAAGACAAGGGCTAACCAACTCGAATTTCGAACTGTAGGGCGGTCGCAACCTGCGACCGCCCTTTTTTGTTGCGAACTGACAACCCTAACAAACGACAGGAAATGGGTATCTGTTTTGTATAGGTTTACTTGACACTGTGGATTGAACTCGTAGATTCGCAAGTACTCGACTTCACGGAGGTATGGATTGAAGCGCACAGGGAATGTTTATCGTGCCGCCATCGTCATTTTAATCGCCGGCGTTTTTGCCACTGTTGCATTGTCGCAAAACAGTGACAAATCGACACCCTCTAAGGGTGGCCGCTCAATCGCCTATTACACCAAGATTATCTCCGATATCGCCCTGTCAATTCGTGAAAATTACATGGACGCTGTCAATCTTGACGAGCTATTCAACTCCAGTTTTGAAGGAATGCTTGCTAATCTTGACCCCTACAGCGTCTTACTGCGCCGCGACGATTATGAAGCTCTGCGCGAAGCCGCCTCCGGTCGCTACGAAGGCATCGGCATCGATATCGACTATCGCGACGGCGAAGTCACAATCATCACCCCGCTTGAGGGCGCACCGGCATCAAAACTCGGACTCCGCCCGGGCGACAAAATCGTCAAAATCGAAGGTCGAATTGTATCGCGATTGACCAATTCCGAGTTTAATGCCCTGGCGCGCGGAAAAGCCGGAACCAAGGTTCGAATTACAGTCGAACGTCCCGGTGTCGCCAATCCCATGGACTATATTGTCGAACGCGCTGTCGTAGAATTGCATCCAGTCAAATATTCGGGAATGCTCGACCAGTCGCTCGGCTACGTGCGTATTTCCAAGTTTGCCGAGAAAGCTGGCGACGAATTCCAGACTGCCCTGCGCGACCTTAAGAGCAGGGGTTGCCAGTCGCTCATACTCGACTTACGCTCCAATGGCGGCGGCTTGATGGATCAGGCAATCTCTGTCGTGAGTCAGTTCATTCCCAAAGAGAGGCTTGTCGTTTACACGAAAGGTCAATCGCAGTCAACCCAGCGGCGGTATCTTTCCACTGGCAACCCGATCTTCCCCGATGGCAACCTCGTTGTCCTGGTAGACAGCGGAACAGCATCGGCTGCCGAAATCGTCTCCGGAGCCGTTCAGGATTGGGACAGGGGTGTTATCATGGGTACCGTGACCTACGGCAAGGGATTAGTTCAAAACGTCTTTGAATGGGAGAATTCAGATTACGCACTGAAATTGACGACTTCGAAGTATTATATCCCCTCCGGTCGCTCAATTCAAAGGCCGGAACGGTCACACAAAAACGGTATACTCGATAAAGAACAGGGACAGGCTAATAGTCAGGAGTCAAAGGTCTTCAAGACCGGTAACGGGCGCAAGGTGTTTGGCGGCGGCGGAATTACTCCCGACGTACCCGTCTCGAGAAAAGGTCTGCTTCCCCTCGAACACAATCTTTCGCGCGAGAACCTCTTCTTCCAATTTGCCATCGATTACACTTCAAGAGTCAAGTCGATTCCTCGCGATTTCGCTGTCACAGATGAGATGATCCGCGATTTCCGGACCTTTGTGAAGTCCAAGGGATTTGTCTATAAGAGCAGTTCCGAAGAACTTCTGACCAGTCTCGAATCAGCCGTCGCCGCCGAAGGCAAAGCAAAATCGTTTACGACAGAAATCGAGGCTCTGCGCAAAGCGATCGAAAGGGAAAAGGACCAGGATTTCGAACGCGGCCGCGATTTCATTCGATCGGCACTGCGGCGGGAAATCCTCTATATTAAGTTTGGCGATACCGCCGTTTACGAAGAGATCATAACCAAGGAAGACCCCGCCGTGCGCCAGGCAATGGAGCTTCTTAAGGATCGCGGCAAGTACAACGCGCTGCTGAAAGGCTAGGCCCGGTCTGTACAAGAGCATTGCCAAGTACTATGACCTGCTCGGCTGGAGCGAATTCCACGACATTGCGCTGCCGCGCCTCAAACCCCTGCTGATCAAGCACCGGGTCAAATCCTACCTTGACCTTGCCTGCGGAACCGGCTCACTGGCCTTCACTGTGGCTCGTATGGGAATTGAAGTCGTCGGTCTCGATCGCTCACAGGAAATGCTGGCTATGGCAAATGCCCGCCTGCGCCACTTCCAGGCAAAGAACAAACCGGAATTCATCAAACGTGACATGGCACGCTACAATCTGCATCGGCAGTTTGACGCCGTCGGCTGCTTCTTTGATGCCGCCAACCATATCGTCGATCCCGCGCAATTCGCCGAATTCATCCGTATGGCTTCGCTCCACATTAAACCCGGCGGCTTCTTCATTTTTGATGTCAACACTGCCATCGGCTTGGGACGCTGGGATGCCGTTCTCTTCACAAAACAAGGCGAACACGCGGTTCTCATGAAAGGCAAATACGACCGCCGTGAGCGGCTTGCGGCAATCACGATTCATGGATATGTGCGATCTTCCGGCGGTATTGACCGCTTCAAGGAAACATTTTATGAGCGCGGATATCCCCACCGGGACATTGTCGCGTTGTTGCGCAAAAACGGCTTCACAAAAATCGTTGCTACCCCGCAAAAAAGCGAGCAAACTTTAAAGACAGCCTTACGGGTTTTCTACCTTGCGTACATGTCAGAGTGAGAGGCAAAGTCGGCAATGAAGAATTTTACGGAACAAGAGTTGATCCTTAGTAGTCAGGCGGTATTGTCTCATTCATATTCCCCTTACTCAAAATTCAGAGTTGGTGCGGCGCTTGAGACCACCAGGTTTATTTATGTCGGCACTAACGTTGAAAACCGCTCCTATGGCCTCACTGTTTGTGCCGAGCGCGTCGCTGTCTTTTCGGCGGTTGCCAATCGTGACCGCAGTTTTCGCCGTATGGCGCTGGCTTCTGATACCAAAGACTTCATCACCCCCTGCGGAGCCTGTCTCCAGGTTCTTTCCGAGTTTGCCGAAGATCTGCCGATCCTGTTGGTAAACTGTGATGGCAGGATCAAAAAGACCTCGCTCAAGAAGCTCTATCCTTCCCCGTTTGTCCTAAAAAAGTGATACCATTCCGCCAATAAACGCATAGCTTTCGTCAAGGGTGGCTAATGAGGTTACTAATGTCTGAACGCGACAACAACCGCGATTTTCGCAACCGTATTCGCAGTGATATCGATCTTGCCAGTTACATCGATGCCGCTGTCCTAAAAACCGAATCTTCCGCCGGCGATATCGAGAAACTGTGCGCCGAATCGATGGAATACCATTACAAAGCGATCTTCGTCAATCCCAGTTTCACCGCAATGTGTGCACGCCTGCTAAAAGGATCAGGCGTCAGACTCGGTTCTGTCGCCGGATTTCCCCTTGGTGCAACAACTACCGAAGTGAAGATCTTCGAGGGTCAGGAAGGCGAAAATCATGGCGCTGACGAAATTGACATGGTTGCCAATGTCGGTGCAATCAAATCACAGAACTGGGCACTCTATGAAAAAGATGTCAGCGGTGTCCGCAAAGCGCTCTCACGCCAGACTACCTTGAAAGTGATTCTTGAGTGCACACTTCTTACGCGCGAGGAGAAGATCACAGCTGCGACCATCGCCGCCGACTGCGGCGTTGATTTCGTCAAGACTTCAACCGGTATGTTCGGCCAGGCAACGGTGGAAGACGTAACATTGCTTTTCGAGACCGTCGGTAACCGAATTGCCGTAAAAGCTTCCGGCGGTATTCGTACCCTCTCGCAGGCTTTGGCTATGATCGAAGCCGGTGCTTCGCGAATCGGCACGTCTTCCGGGGTGGCTATCATCAATGAACTTCGAAATCGCTCATGAAATCAGTTTATGAGATAATCGCGGCAAAACGTGATGGACAGGAGCTTGACGCGTCAGATATCAAACGGATGGTCAATTCGTATACGTCAGGCGAGGTTGCAGACTACCAGATGTCGGCCCTCCTTATGGCTTCCTTCATTAACGGCCTAAGCCTATCCGAAACGTCCGCCCTTACACAAGCGATGCTCTCATCTGGCAAAACTGTCCAGATTAAGGGCCTTGATCGACCGCTAATTGACAAGCACTCAACCGGTGGCGTCGGGGACAAACTTTCTTTGACTCTCTCGCCTTTGCTGGCGCAATGCGGCATCGCTGTTGGCATGTTTTCTGGTCGCGGTCTCGGACACACCGGAGGCACTCTCGACAAGCTTGAAGCCATACCGGGAATGCAAGTCTTTCATTCTACTGCGAATTTTGGGAAGCTTCTCAAGACACACCATTGGGCAATCACCGGTCAAACGGCACAGATTGCCCCCGCTGACAAGAAAATCTATGCCCTACGCGACGCCAGCGGCACCGTCGAGTCGATTCCTCTAATTGTTGCGAGCATCATGTCAAAAAAACTGGCACTTAAGTCGGACGGCATCGTCTTTGACGTCAAAAGCGGATCCGGTGCATTCATGAAAGCGGCGCGCCTTGCACAGAAACTGGCTAACTCCTTGCTCGAAGTTTCCCAAACTTACAATCTACCCGCACGTGCTTTGATCACAAACATGAGCGAGCCAACCGGTCGGATGATTGGTAATTATCTTGAGATCATGGAGACAGTCGAGGTTCTGAAAGGTTCTGGCCCGGCCGACACCATCGAGTTAACACTGGAATTGGGTGCTTCAATGCTTGCTATTTCTGGAGTCGAAACCTCTCGCTCCAATGCAATGCGCTTGATGAAGAAAGCATTGCAGTCCGGCTCCGCGTATGAGTCCTGGTGCCGGTATATTTCTGCTTGCGGCGGCAATATTAAGATACTCGAACATCCCGAACGAATGATGAAGCCGGCCCATAAGGCAATTGTGAATTCCCAGAAGTCTGGCTATATTAACGCAATCGACACGGGACGGCTCGGATTCCTCGCAGTCCGGTTGGGTGCCGGGCGTCAGGTTGTCAGCGACAGGATCGACCACCTTGCCGGTATCGAATTGTTGGCGAAGCTGGGATCCAAGGTCACTGCCGGTGAGCCAATCGCGGCCGGATATGCGCGGCAGAAATCGAAGTTAACTGGATTCATCGCAGATCTTCTCGACTGTGTTACCATCAGCGATGAACTCCCCGGCCAACAACGGCTGGTATTGAAGCGGTTATGAGATGGAAAAGAAAGGTAATCAACGTCCGTATCTCGGCGTGATGTTCAAGTGCTGCAAGGTCTATAGCCGCATCTACATCAATAAGCAACAGACAGCATTTGTCGGCTGGTGCCCGAAATGCGCCCGGCAGATGCGAGTCAATATTTCACCGGACGGAAGTACTTCGCAGTTTTTTGAAATGACATGAAAAGATATAGAGCTAAAATTGTCATCGTCCCCTTGGGCGATGTGGACTACTTCCAGATTAATAAGCTGTCCACCGCTCTTTCCAGTCGCTTCGGGCACAGCGTCGACATCCTGCAGGGTATCAAGGTGCCCAATGAAGCCTACGATGTTATTAAGGGTCAGTATTTCTCGACGATGATTCTTCAGAAGCTTGAACTGCTTAAGGCGAGCGAAAAAGAGAAAATCCTCGGCATCATTGAAGATGACATCTACAGTACCCGCCACCACTCCTTGGTGAGCGATGCCGACGCCGTCGGTGGCACAGCCTTAGTCTCGCTGTTTCAACTCAAACAGCAGTTCTACGGACTCCCGGATGACGAGAAAATGATCTATCAGCGGCTAGTCAAGGAGGCAACCCGCGTCGTTGGCGCTCTCTTTTCGATTCCCTATTGCCGAAATCCCAAGTGCGTCATGTTTAACTCCAGTGAGATGTTTGACATCGATCAGAAAACCGAAAAGTTCTGTGACATTTGTAAACGCACCTACATGAAGGTAATGTAGAATGCTGACGGTAACCCAGGTGCTCGATCAATTGCGCAACGACGTGACCTTTATGGAAAACGTGACTCGTTGGCACGTTCAGCCGCCGCGCGATGCCCAATATGTAGACTTCCCCACCGCGGTTCCGCAGATCCTTAAGGATGCCTTGCTCAAACGTCGGATTCATCGGCTGTACACTCATCAGGCGGAAGTCTTCAACCATGTCATGCTGGGCAAAAACGTCACAGTAGTCACTCCGACTGCTTCAGGCAAAACTCTATGCTACAATCTGCCGGTTCTGTCGCGCATGATTAACGAACCCGAAGCCCGCGCACTCTATCTCTTCCCTACCAAAGCGCTATCACAAGACCAGATGGTCGAACTGCACGAGGTTATCAACGATCTTGGATTGGATATCAATACCTATACCTTCGATGGCGACACCCCTGCCGAAACGCGGCGAAAGATTCGCAAAGCCGGCCACATCGTCGTAACCAATCCCGACATGCTGCATTCCGGCGTACTTCCCCATCACACCAAGTGGATCAAGCTGTTCGAGAATTTGAAGTACATCGTCATCGATGAGGTCCACACCTACCGCGGTGTCTTCGGCTCCCATCTTGCCAACGTCCTTCGTCGCTTGGAACGCATCTGCAAATTCTATGGATCCAAGCCACAGTTTATCTGTTGCTCTGCCACAATTCGTAACCCCAAGGAACTTGCCGAGCAACTGACCCAACAGCCAATGGAGTTAGTCGACAACAACGGCGCGCCATCCGGTGAGAAGCACTTTGTGTTCTACAATCCGCCCGTAATCAATGAACAATTGGGCATTCGCAAATCGTCGCTGCTCGAAACCAGCCGTATCGCCAAACGCTTCATCAACAACAAGGTTCAAAGCATTGTTTTCGTCCCCTATCGGCTTAATGTCGAACTCCTGCTAACCTACCTGCGTCGCGACAGCACCGGCGCACGAATCGAAGGCTATCGCGGTGGATACCTCCCCAACGAGCGCCGTGAAATCGAGCACAGCCTGCGTTCCGGCGACATTACGGCTGTCGTCTCCACCAATGCACTGGAGCTCGGCATCGATATCGGCTCGCTCGATGTATCGATCATCTGCGGCTACCCCGGCACCATCGCCTCAACACGCCAACAAGCCGGTCGCGCCGGACGCAAAAACACCGTCAGCGTTTCGATCATGGTCGCGTCGAGTTCTGCGATTAACCAGTACGTCGTGTCACATCCTGAGTACTTTTTTGAATCGCCGGCTGAAATGGGCGTCATCGATCCCAACAATTTTGTCATTCTGACATCGCACCTGAAATGCGCGGCCTTCGAACTCCCCTTCCACAAGGACGAAGTCATGGGCGTCGACACAACTGCTGAGGTTCTGGAGTATCTGCAAAGTCGCGGCGTCCTCCGCTTCTCCGCCGATCGCTGGCACTGGTCGTCGGAAATTTATCCGGCATCCGAGGTGTCCTTGCGTTCAGCATCACCCGACAACTTCGTAATTCTGAATACTACTGACAGCAATCGCGTAATCGGCGAGGTCGACTTCTTCTCTGCTCCCATGCTCCTCCACCCGGAAGCCATCTACATTCATCTCGGCAATCAATACCAGGTGCAGGAATTGGACTGGGAAGGCAAGAAGGCGTATGTCAAGGAAGACAAGGTCGACTACTACACCGATGCCGAAACTAAAGCAGACTTAAAAGTATTGGAAATCAATCAGGATGCCGGTTCCATTAGCTGGGGCGAAATCTCAATTACTAACGTTACCGTCCTTTTTAAGAAGATCAAGTTCGAGACGCACGAGAACGTCGGCTCAGGAAAATTGGCAATGCCGGAAATCGAAATGCATACTACTTCGTTCTGGCAGGAATTCCACGAAGACATCGGCGAAGAACTCGGCTTTGGGCGCGCCAACCTTGGCGCCGGCCTGCGCGGAATGGCAAATGTCCTGCAGATTGTCGCGCCAATATACTTAATGTGTGACCCACGCGACCTGCGCGCAGTCTCACAAGTGAAGTCCGCCTTTACCGAGAAACCGACGATTTATATCTATGAATCTGTCCCCGGCGGCGTTGGCTATGCCCAAAAGCTCTTCCGGGTGGCTCCCGAGATTTTCGCCGCCGCCAAACAACTTGTGCGCGATTGCGACTGCGAGTACGGCTGCCCTTCGTGCGTTGGTCCCGAAATCGAAGTTGGCAAATCAGGCAAGAAGAATGTCTTAAGCCTTCTTGAATATTCGTTGCAGCAACTCAGCGTTGGTGTAGCTTAAAGAGAGATTAAGGAAATGATCTTAAACTAAACGACAGGTAACAACAAAGTGGGAAATATGAAAGCACCAAGAACTGCCCTTTTATTTGCCGCAGTATTGATCACGTTATTCATCGCGACAAACCCTCTGATGGCACAGCGTTTTGAGAAGACCGGCGTCAAAGATGTTTATTTAGGAATTGGTCTCGGCACCGGGAGCACTTCTCACGGATTTGTTGAAGACGTCAACGAGGGGGACCGTGCATCTGGACTATACGGATCACTTCGTATGGGGTTCGTAATCAATCGCAACATCCTATTGGGGATTGAGTCGAACAGCACCATTCTTGAGATTGACGAAACTGATTGGGAGTTCACCACTCGTGGTCTCGTGTTGACTTACTATCCCCACAGCTCATTTTTTGTCAAGGGTGGACCTGCATTTGCTCGAATGTCGTACGATTTTAGGACCAGTGCCGAATCATTTGAGTACTATGAAGTGTCTGACTATGGCTTCGGTTTCCAGATTGCGGCGGGGGCTGATATTCGGCTCTCCAAACACTACTCGATTCTTCCGACTTTGCATTACATGATTGCCGATTTTGACGAATTCTCGGCAAGCACTGTCGCGCTGGCGTTCGAATTCGCGCGCTTTTGGTAGCGCCTCAACCAAGACCTCGCCACTGCAATCAGCCAGATTTCGCTTGCAACAGGAACTTTATGGGTTTCAATTGGTTTGGTCATCACGATTAAAATTGAAGTCGCGAATGCGATCAATTGTAGAATAGATGCTTAATATCGTTGACTTGAGTCCAGAATTTTACAGGAGGAATCTATGAAAGTAAAAATTCTTATAGCGGCTGCCCTGCTTCTTTTCACCACAGCCGCCCAAGCCGAACTCAAACCCGCAACCCACTCCGGGTTCTACATTGGCTTTGGCCTCGGTTGGGGCAGTCTCAAGGTTGAATTGGATGACGACAACGACGATGTCTCTTTCATTTCCGACGCCGAAAGCGGCGGTGCCGGCAATTTCCGAATTGGCGGTGCGTTGAGCAACAAGCTCTTGCTCGGCGTTGAAGCCAATTCGTGGGTCAAAGACTACGAGGTCACGTCGGGAAATGAGAATTTCGACGCCAGAATCACTGTCAGTAATCTCGCAGTTACGCTCACCTACTACCCGGCCGAGCAGTTCTTCATCAAAGGCGGTCCAGCTATCGCTACTTCGGAGCTCGAGTTTGACATTCCCGGATCTATCTTTTCAGGCACCGTGGAAGACGAAGGCGCGGGCTTGATGTTGGGCGCCGGCGGTGAATTCCGGCTGACGCGCAGATTTGCCATCTTACCGTCGGCACAGTGGATGTACCAAAAGTTCGATGACTATAAGATTTCCTTCTTTTCAGCTACCATCGGAGTCGGCTGGTTCTGGTAGATTTTCGTCAGTAATTGTTCAACGGACGGGTAATCAGGCCTGTCCGTTTTTTTATCACCGAATTTCGTCGCCAAAATCTCCTGTTTCGGCGCTTTCATAAACTCCAAGAATATAAAGTGGGCATGACCTGCTGAAGTCGTCCGATTTGAGAAATTGAATAGGCATAACTTCTGACTTGCGTATATTCGACTTTTTGCACCATATTGAACCTGGAAACTACTGATTTCTTAAGAGTGGATTTGCTCTCGCAGGAGAAGCACAGATGCCAACGTGAACCGCATCGATCTTTCGATCGCAATCGGTTTGCTAAAACAAGGTGTCGTGGTATTCCTATTAGAATTTCAACTTCTACTCTGAACGGAGAGACTTTGTGAACAGACTCTTTTTCAAGATAGTGCTCACTGCACTTCTTATCGGAATTCCGATCTGCACCGCCAGTGCTGGTTTTAAGCCAACAACTCACTCCGGCTTCTATGTTGGTTTGGGTATCGGCGGCGGTGGTCTGAAACTCAAAACCGACCTCGCCGATGACGATTTCACTATTAACTCGGACTCTGAAACCGGTATCGCGGCGAACTTTCGTATTGGCTTTGCCGTCAGTAACAGAGTACTGCTCGGAATCGAGGGGAATACCTGGAGTCGGGAGTATAAAGAGGCGAATGACATTTACGAACTCAATTGGCAGCTGTTGTTGGGTAACGCTACTCTGGCAGTGACGTATTATCCTACCGACCGTTTCTTCGTGAAGGGCGGTCCATCCATTGGTGTGACATCGATAGAAGTTGACTCACCGGCGTTCAATCTTGGTTATAAGGACAATGCTTCAGGGTTTGGATTTATGCTCGGCGCCGGCTGGGAGCTGCGGCTGACAAATCGGTTCGCTGTAGTACCTTCCGCACAATGGATACTGCAGGAAGTAAAGACCGACGAATTCGAACACCTGCAGTCAAATGCGGATAACGTAAGTGCGAACTATTTCTCGATTACGATAAACGCAAGTTGGTTCTGGTAGGCAATAGTTACCTTTGCAGCTGCCAAAAAGAAGAAGCGCCTCGTCTCCCGACGGGGCGCTTTCTTGTCTTCACTAAGCTGTGCTTCAGCTAGTTTCTTGCTTCTTTCAAAACAAGTCGGGTTACTTCAGCATCATCATCTTTTTCGTTTGGCTGAACTCATTTGCATTCAGCTTATAGAAATAGACGCCCGATGCTACAGTCCGTCCGGTTACATCAGTACCGTCCCAGGAGACAGTCTGCTGGCCGGCACGCATATAATCGTCAACCAGGGTCTTCACATGCTGCCCGAGGACATTGTAAATCTCAAGACTTACTTTGGCGTCTTTCGGCAGTGCGAAGGAAATGTCGGTTGTCGGATTGAATGGGTTCGGGACGTTCTGCGACAAAGCAAAATCTGTCGGCAGAGCGGCATTCGGAGCCCGGGAGCTTAGGGATACACTGCCACCCGAGAATTCCGGCGCAAGGTCGCGCACATGCGGAACACCGTCAACAACTTCGTTGTACACGAACATCAGTTCGTGTGCAGGAAATTCAGATGTGAAAGTGCCGATCTCCAACGTCTGAAGATTGACATCATCAAGTCTGAAATGGAGCACAGCGATGTTGTTAACACCCGAGGCAGACGGCTTCAGGAAAGCGTCTTCCTTTGGGGCGTTAACCATATCGACTAGTCCGATAGACACGCGATTGTTCTGCGGATCGAGATTGGCGATCTTTACGTCAAAGTTGGCCACCGTCGTGTTCTCAAAGGAGACTGACAAAAGTGTCACACCTTTCGAGTACGTCAGCGGAATATCCATTGCCGCAAGAGCCTCATCGTGAGTAATCGTGACCGGAACCGTAAATTCCGATTCCGAAATGAACGATGCCTCACCGACACGGAACGTGTCGCGATTGCCTAAATCCTTGGCCAGCACCGCCGGCACAACGAGCATTAAAAGAGCGATTGCTAAAGCGATATAACGCTTCATTCAGAATCACCCCCTCACAGGGATAGGGTTTAAGGGTTGACTAGACATTACTCTCATATAAAAACACTCTGGCTTCAAGGTTAAGTAATCAGCCAAAAACCTGGACAAATGCCCGGTACGTCTTTTGAAATGTTCGTAAGCTGCTATTTGCGATGCTAATAGTTGGGTTGGAGAGGTAACCCTCACTATGTAAATCTACGGGCGGACCCGTTCTTTGTCAAGTTGTTTTATCCGAACCCTAATGCCTTCTTGGCATCCTCGGACATCTTGTCGGGCGTCCACAGCGGATCCCAGACAATGTTCACCACGGCGTCAACAACACCTTCGATAGCCATAACCTTGGAATGAATGTCATCTTTGATCGACATCGCCATCCCGCATCCCGGAGCCGTCAAAGTAAAATCGACTTCTACTTTGTCACCTTCCACTATTCGAACTTGGTAAACCAACCCCAGATCCACAATGTTAACCGGAATCTCGGGATCGTAACATTCTCGCAGTGCTTCAATAACGGTTTCTTCAGTAATCAATCAGTCTCCAGCAATCTGCTATGGACTACAGAGCTCCAAATTGCCATTGTCGTACATCATACGTGAACATCCACTATTTGCTCAACAGCAAACTGAAGTTTCTGCTAAACCGTACGAAGACCTCGATTTGATTTAAGTTGTTTCTAACTCTATTACAAAGTCTGACCCGGGCAAGTTCCCGTCTGCGGAAAAAATATCAAACTGCAAACTCGCACCAAGAATGACCTCATTACTTGAGGGGCCAGCTCTTCTTTGGCCGTCGAATCGGCAATTCTCCCAAGAACCGTGCCACGTCGTATCTGTCGCCACCCCGCATATCAAACCGCGTCAAAGTCAGTAAGTCAATGCCGTCTAACGGATAATCGATGTAACCGAATTGTGTTGTAAACCCGAGTTTGTATCCTGTATCTTTGGCTATCCGCGCCACTTGTTCGTCGTATGAACCTGCCGGATAACATACTGCTGTAACTTCAACCCCCAACTCTCTTTCTAATAAGGATTTACTGTCGAAAAGCTCCTGCTTGATTGACTCCGCATCGAGTCGTGCGAGTTTGCGGTGTGATGCTGAATGTGATTCAACCGATATCCCTGCGCTTCGAACTTGCTTGAGTTGTGGCCAGGTCATAGTCCCGATACCGAGTTCGTAGTCTCTGCCGATAATCTGTTCGAGATCCTCCACAAATCTCTCAATCTCCTCTTCCGGCATTCGATCCAATGCAATGTTGAATCGCCAACAGGCCGTCGCCAAATCTTTACGCTTTCGGTAATCTAGGTTCTCCAGCCAGTCTTGTTTGTCTTCAGGAAACTTTCGCGCCAAAGCTTGCACTCCCGGCCATGTTCCTTCGCCAATTCGATGGAAGGCGTTAGA
>CAZQBX010000005.1:60816-86781 GCA_964592145.1 uncultured Ignavibacteria bacterium | reverse complement strand
GTATCGACAAAATCCGTCGGCGCGAATACCACAGCGCTGCAACCATGCTTCATCAGCACCGGCAGCGCTTGTGCAACGAACTCCGAGTCCGCGTCGTCAAAGGTTATCAGCGCTGAATTGCGTTGTGGTATTCGCTTTCCAGTAACGAGCTCTGTGAATTCTTCGAGCGAGACTGTTTCGTAAAAACGCTTAACCAGCGAGATTTGAACATCAAAGAGCTCCCGCGGTGTCCCCTTGTCATAGGTCACGAGGTGCCTGTCACTCGACTTCTCTTCCGCGATTCGATGAAACGTGAAGACCGTTAGAAGGGGCTTCTTTCCCGTGATTCTTCTCAGCGCATAAACAGCCGGCCAGATTCCGAGATAATAGGCAACAAGTGCGTAAACTCGCGACCAAAACCGTCGAAACGCTGGAGGCATCTTTTTGACTGGCGGTTCTAAAATCCCGATCTCCTGCAAGGCTAAATTTGGCCGGGATAAGCCGGCATCAATGCGTGCCCACGGCGTGATCTTGCACGTCTCGATTATATGCCCCATTGCAGGTGAAAGTCAATGCATTTGCGCGACGTGATCAGTACTCCCGATTAGCCGGCTGAACAATCGCAGGTGTCAGGAGTTTGTGGCCACTCGGAATGAAGACCGGAATAACGGCAAAATCAACTACCTGGAGTATGTTGACTGAAAACGTTTCGATACAAACCTTGACAAAAGCATCATATCTCATTTCATATAGCCTCAAGCCACATTAGGAGGAAGCCGAAGATGGAGCACCGAACCACGCACACACCATACATTGGACCCAAACAATCAATGGCGGAAATGACCGTTCGCGGAATCATCCTCGGATCGGTATTGGGGATACTGTTCGCAGCATCTTCGGTCTACCTGGGCCTCAAGGTCGGTCTTACCGTGTCAGCTTCAATCCCAATCGCGGTACTATCGGTGACGATTTTCCGGGCTTTCGGCAAAGCGACAATACTCGAAAACAATATTGTGCAGACGGTTGGTTCAGCAGGCGAATCGATCGCTGCCGGCGTGGCGTTCACCTTGCCTTCATTGCTCCTCATGGGACAGGATTTGGAGTTGTTTCGTATCCTGCTGGTCGCTTTGCTTGGCGGCACCCTCGGAGTACTGATGATGATCCCGCTCCGCCACGGATTAATCGTGGAAGAGCACGGCAAGATCACCTATCCCGAGGGAACGGCATGCGCTGAAGTCCTGATCGCTGGCGATAAAGGTGGGACATCGGCTAAAACGGTCTTTCTCGGCGGCGGCATCGGATTTGTCTTCGGATTCCTGAATCTAATCGTGCGTTGGTGGAAAGAGACTTCTGATTGGACCATTAACTTCTTTAAGGGTGCATCAATTTCGGCGGAAGTCGCACCGACAATGCTCGGCGTCGGATATATCATCGGAATTAAAACCGCATCCAATATGATGGCGGGCGGCTGTCTGGCGTTCATTGTCATCATCCCGTTGATCAAGGCATTCGGCGAAGGACTGACAGGCGCCGTGTTTCCGGAATCGACGACGCTCATCAAGGACATGAGTCCGGGTGCCATTCGCAACGCCTATGTGCTATACATTGGAGCGGGAGCAGTGGCAACTGGCGGAATAATTAGCCTCATTCGCTCAATTCCCTCGATCGTCGGTGCTTTCAAGCGCGGTCTGGGAGCGTTGGGCGCAAGACAACGCGCTGCACAATCGGCAATCCTTCGCACAGAACGCGACATCCCGATGCCTTACGTCCTCGGTGGCTGCATAATCTTGGTCGCGGCAATCTGGGCGGCTCCGATGCTGAACATCAAATTCATTCCTTCGGTACTGATTGTCGTTTTTGGCTTCTTTTTTGTAACCGTCTCAAGCCGAATTACCGGTGAAATCGGTTCATCATCGAACCCCATCTCCGGCATGACTGTGGCAACACTTCTCATAACTTGTCTGCTCTTCTTGGTTGTGGACTGGACAACGATCGACTACCGCGTGATGGCACTGACCACTGCCGCCATCGTATGCGTGGCTGCCTCCAATGGCGGGACCATCTCGCAAGATTTGAAAACCGGTTTCCTCCTCGGTGCTACGCCATCGCGGCAACAAATCGGCATTATTGTCGGTGTCGTTACGAGCTCGCTTGCCATCGGCTGGACACTGCTGTCGTTGAACCAGGCGATGACGACTTATTCGGCGCGAAACTACCCTGATTTCACGGCAACAATCCCCGCAGATGCCAGTCACGTCGAGTATGATGGCACCAGCTACAGACAGATCTCAATTTCAGAGTTGACCGATGGTGTACCGACTGGGCGCTATCTGGTAAACAATGAAGGTAAGATCGTGTATTTGATCGATCCCGGAGTCTGCGGCTCCGATCTCTGGCGAGCGGAACGTGTAAATGATACTCCATACCGTAGCTTCCAAAGTGGTATCCTTCCCGACACTTCTGCTACCTTCCTGACGGCGGACGGACCGCAGAAGATCCTGACATTGAATGAAGAGAGAACTGGGGTTCCGGCTGGCACCTACCTGGTCGATTCAACTGGAGCTCTATCGCACCGCCTGGTACCGATTACAAAGTATGATGCTCCTAAAGCACGCTTATTCAGTTTGATCATCGACGGCATACTGACTCACAAGTTGCCGTGGGCGCTCGTACTCATCGGAATTGCACTCGCATTAATCATGGAACTGGTCGGTGTCTCGGCGCTGCCCTTTGCCGTAGGGCTCTACTTGCCGATTTCGACATCGACGCCAATTTTTATTGGTGGGATTGTTCGCTGGTTAGCCGATCGCCGGAATAAGAATGCCGGCGGCACCGAAGCTGAATTCTCGCCGGGTGTGCTGCTGGCTAGCGGATTGATCGCCGGTGGTGCGATTGCCGGATTAACACAGGCGATCTTCTACATCCTTGGCTGGAATACGATTTTTGACAAATCGCACTGGCTGGGGTCTTGGGCCGAGAGTGACTTGTGGGCGCTTATACCATTTGCTGCGTTGGTCGCTTTTCTCTTCTATATTGCAGCCAAGAAGAAAAACGGCGGAACCGAAATAGATGGTAGCGCGAGATAAGGGCACCGCGAATGCGCGCACGTATCTCTAGACAAAGCGCGAGATAAATACTCCAATGACGGCTCTAACGAAGCCATCAGCCCAGCGCTCTGAAGTCGGCAAATGGTCGTTGGTGATTTTCGCTGCCGCGCTGATTGTGCGTGTCGTAAATCTGATTTTCCTGTCGCAAAACGACCCCGCTTTTTACTACCCGCAGGTTGATTCGCTCTGGCACCATCTCTGGGCGCTGGACATCTTGAATAACAATTTCTGGGGCACCGAAGTTTTCTTTCGTGGTCCTCTCTACCCCTATTTTCTCGCTCTGATCTACGCAATCTCCGGATCCAGCATTTTTCTTGCAAAAGTGATTCAGGCGATTGGCGGCGCCGTGATTTGCCTGCTGATTTTTCACCTGGGCAAATCGATGTTTTCCCACACGACTGCGCGTGTTGCGGCGATAATCGCCGTCTTCTATGGTCCCTCTATCTACTATGAATCCGAACTCCTTCTCGAATGGCTCGCTATTCTCCTCGCACTCGCAATGTTGTTGGTCCTGGTCCGTTCCGGGGATATCATCTCACGACGAACCGCACTCATTGCCGGAGTACTCGGTGGCCTCTCCGCCATTACTCGACCGAATATTCTTGTGGTCTTCCCATTGATGGCACTATGGCTCTTACTTTCCAATCGATCGCAGACTGCGACTCGACATCGAATGATAAACGCCGTCGCCTTCACGCTTGGTGTTGTCATTTGTATTCTGCCGGTGACAATTCGCAACTACATTGTAGCCGACGATTTCGTTCTCATCTCCTCGCAAGGAGGCGTGAACTTCCATCTTGCCAATAACCCCGAAGCCGACGGCTTGACGATGGTTATGCCGGAGATCAATCTCGACCTTTCAGTACCCTGGTCGAAATTCGTTGACACAACCTCTGCTTATGCCGTAGCGAGTTTAGGACATCCCGTCAAGGCATCCGAAGTGTCCAGCTTCTGGAGCGACCGTGCCTGGAACTACATCCAATCACATCCGGGCGATTTCCTATCCCTGACTGCCAAACGATTTGTCTACCTGTTTTCCGGATTCGAGAACCCCGACCAGTCAGATTTGTACCGATTTAGCGACAACTCGCCAATACTCGCCGTCACAGTTTTCAACAAGTTAGTTAAGTTCCCCTTCGGTCTGGTCGCGCCACTTGCCTTAATCGGCCTTGTCTTGGCATGGAGGAATCGTCAACGCGTTTCGCTGCTTCATCTGTTTTTGCTCGGCTACATTCCGACGATTACAGTGTTTCTTGTCACGGCTCGGCATCGCTTGGCCATCGTAGTCATTTTACTGCTGTTTGCCGGTTACGCGATTGAACGATTCTGGATTGCTTGGCACAAGCGTAAGACGGCTACCCTTGCCGGTCTTGGATTGGCTATTGTTGTACTCGCATTCGTTCTTAATCACAATTGGTTTGATCTCGGCTATGACAACCCTGCACAATTCCATTACCAGCGCGGGCTGGTCCTCGAAAAGCAGGGCAACATCAACGGAGCGATTGCCGAGTATCGGGAAGCCGCTAAACATCAGCCGCTGCCCGAAGCGCTCAATAACCTCGGCTTCGCCTTGTCCAAGACCGGCGATTATAGCGGCGCCTATCAGACACTGCATCAGGCAATCCGCTCCAGGCCGAACTTCGCCGATGCCATCACCAATCTTGGCTTGCTGTTCTTGAACCGCAATGAACTCGATAGCGCCGAATATTACTTCGGCCTGGCATTACGCGCCGATTCGAACTTGCCGCAGGTCTATCTGAATTTGGGTGAATTGCGACAACGCCAAGGCAAACCTGCGGAAGCCGAATCGTTCTGGCGCGCGGGAGTACTCGCCGCCCCCCGGTTTGCGCCACTTTACAATGCGCTGGCAAACCACTGCCTCAAGCAGGGTCGTAATTCCGAAGCCCGCACACTCTTCGAACAGGCCTTGGCAATTGACGACAACTATGCCGTGGGCCACGTTAACCTCGCTAATATCCTCTTCAACGAACGCGACTTTGCTAATGCCCGGAGGCACTACCACCGCGCTATCACAATCAACCCCGCGCTAAAGCCGGCGCGCATGAATCTTGCACTGCTGTTCCTGCAGATGAATCAGCCGGATTCGGCAAGATTAAGCTTTGAAGCTGTCTTGAGAATTGACCCGGGAGACCGGCAGGCGCAGGAAGCGCTCGCCAATTTGCCGCACTAATGTCAGTCAGTACTTCTTCCGGCGTTCAATTACATAGTTGGAGCCGGTGAGTGACTTGATGTAGCTTTTGAGATCCGCAAGCATGTGGGACATTTCGCCAAGGTGGGTGAAGCTGTCATTCGCGATCAAAACAGCAATCGAAATCGTCATCAGTCCAAAGACTTCTTTTTCACCGCGCCTGTTGGTCGAAATGATCTGTCGACGATTGCGATCGTCCTCATCGTAACGTGCGGGAATGATGCGGTCAAAGATCTTAATGATATTCGAGCAGACCGGATCGACTTGATTGGTCGGCAGCAGAAACATGAAATCGTCTCCGCCGATATGTCCGACAAAACTACTGGGTGTCAGGTCCGTCACCACGTCGCGAATGATATGCGCCACCAGCCTGATGGTACGGTCGCCGTAAACATAGCCGCGGTAGTCGTTGTAGGCTTTGA
This sequence comes from uncultured Ignavibacteria bacterium, assembly GCA_964592145.1. GTDB lineage: Bacteria > Zixibacteria > MSB-5A5 > CAIYYT01 > CAIYYT01 > JADJGC01. The sequence goes on along the minus strand of CAZQBX010000005.1, from coordinate 81,064 downwards.
AGTTGTCGATATCAAGATAACAAACAGCAAACTCCTCACGCGCCGCCAGTCGATTGTTTATCTCCTGCTCTATGAGAATCGGCCCCGGAAGTTGTGACGTTGGATTGACTCCGATGTCTCGCTGCGTCCGATCGCGAATCATTTTCACCCTTAATTGAAAAAGCTCGCCGTCCCAGTCTCCCCACAGGTAATCATCGGCGGCCGATGCCAACCCTGCTTTGATCTGTTCGCGGGTCGGATTCTTATGGTAGATAATCGTCGGTGCCGTTGCCAGCGCCATGTGCGATTCGATCTGATGGACGAGTCTGACCGCTTGATCAAGACTCTTGTCAACGCTGATCAATATGAAGTCAATCTGATGGCGATGCGTGATCTTAAACAGGTCGTTCATCTCCTGAAACTTGAAGATAATCGTGTCCTGCCATCCGGGAACACCGAGTATCAGCGAAGCCGCATTACCGACTTCATCAAAGAGTGCGATGCAATTCTGTGCGGGATGGTGTAAGCGCGGTTTGGGCGGTTGGACAAAGAGATTCTGCTTATCAGCTGCCGTGGTCACGATTTTTCCTCTCGCGCGGATGGAACTCCAGGTGCACCGACTTCAAGTACGACCGGTTTAGTTGGGTGTAAATCTGCGTAGTACTTATATCGGCATGCCCGAGCATTTCCTGCACAGCACGCAAAGAGGCCCCGCCGTCAACCAAATGACTGGCAAAACTGTGTCGAAACGTATGTGGCGTAACGTGTTTTGTAATTCCAGCTTCCTTCACCCTTTTCTTGACCAGATTGAACATCCCCATACTTGAGAACTTGCGGCCGAAACGATTCAGAATCAAAATGTCCTGCGAATTCTCTGTGGCTAAACCGGGACGCTCCTCCTCCAAATACCGCCGGATATAGTGCACCGCCTCTTCCCCAATCGGCACAATTCGCTCCTTGCCTCCCTTTCCTGACACCCGCAGATGCCCGACTTCGAGAAACAAATTCGCTGTCGTCAGCCCAATCAACTCCGAGAGCCGCAAACCCGAACTGTAGAGAATCTCCAATGCCGCCCGGTCCCGCAGACCGTTTCGAGAATCTAAATCAATCGCATTCAATATCCTCTCGACTTCATCTATCGACATCACGACCGGCAGATTCCTGAACAAGCGCGGCGATTCGATATGAGCGGACGGATTCGCTGACAAGATTCGCTCGCGGACCAGAAACCTAAAGAACCCACGCAAGGATGACATTCGCCGCGCTATTGACGACGCCGACAATCCAAGTTTGGCAGCGTAGCCGAGATACGCTATAATTGCCCCCTTGTTGAACTCCTGCCATGACTTCGCTCCAAGGCTCCCCGCAAATTCAGCCACTTGCTCAAGATCATGACGGTAGGAAATGATGCTGTTCGGTTTGAGATTCTGTTCAAGAGCAATGTGATTCAGAAATAGGTCGATCTCTTCGCGCATATCAGAACTCTTCGCTCATCAAGGCATACAAAGCGCTTGGCTCAAGTCCATCTTCCAATGCCATTGCCAGGGTCGCTGCTGCCACACTCGCCGCACCGGAACTGATCAGCGTGACTGCCGCCGAATTCAGTGTCGCTCCCGATGTGGTTACATCATCAATCAGCAGGATCCGTTTACCCTTGATCATAGCGACGGCATCGCCTGGTACACTGAAGACTCCTCGGACATTCCGATACCGCCCTTCCACAGTCAATCCGATTTGGTCCTTGTTCGGTTGCAACTGAACTAAGAGATGGGGTTGAAAGGTCTGGCCGATCATTGTCGCGGCTTCCGCGGCAATGATGGCAGTCTGGTCAAATCCGCGACTGCGCTCCTTTCGGTGATGCATCGGAATTGAACATACTACGTCAATCCCCTCGAGATGAGGCATCCCGGCCAACTGCTCACCAAGCATCCGCCCAAGCATCTTCCCGAGACCAATTTTGCTCTCGTACTTGTAAGCCTTGATCAAGTGTGAAAAATGATCGTCGTAAATGCCAAGCGAATACACCCACAAGATTGGTGAAGCACGATGACAATTTGAACAATGCGTGTTCGGATCAGGCAGGAAACTGCGGCAGATCGCACAGTGCGGTTGAGGCAGTATCGAAAGAGTTAAGCGGCATGATGCACAAAGCCAGATGTTGTCGTCTTCCCGCTCGAAGCTTCTGCGACATACCTGGCATACTGGGGGGTAAACAAAATCAAGCAGATCTCGGAAGAGGTGCTTCGCCTTGAAATCGTGCGCGGTATTCAACGCCCTTACATACTTTGAAGTTGCTTGCGGAGCGTCTCTGCCTGCGGGCTGTTCGGTGCCATTTCCAGGTACCTGCCCCACCATAATTTCGCTCCGGCAGTATCGGCCACTCCCAGTGCAACCACTCCCATGTTGTAGGTGGCAATCAAATGATTGGGCTCCAAAGCAAGAGCGCGCTTGAAATGAAATACGGCTTCCTCGTCTTCACCGATGCCGTGGTAGCATGCGCCCAGGTCAACCATAATATCCGGATGAAGCGAGTCTATCGCCAATGCCCGCTCATACTGCTGAATCGCCATTGGATATGCCCCATTATCCATAAATGAGTGACCGCTCTTAACGATCTCATCAAATGAGTTGCCGACCGGCGTTGTCGTTGACTGCAGTGACTGGTTTACCGGCGCCGGCGTGCTTACTGGCACCGTGTTCTTCTTGGCAGCCACATAGACATTGTAAGCAACTGCAACAACGACCACTACTCCAATGATCGCGGCATACTCCCACCGCCTCCGCTGAAGCGATTGCTTCTGCGGCCGCGCTTGCTTTACACGCAGCAACGCGTCATAGTTGGCTCCGCATTGTGGACAGAACTTGTAATCCCCATTGCGCGGAGCAGAACAGCGTGGACATTTATCCGTTGGAATTTGACTCATTACCTTCACCTTGATCAGATTCGCCGCCGAATACGCGGTCAATCTTTATGACCCGCGGTATCTTCTTACGAATCGCCGCAATCACCCGGTTCAAATGGTTAATATTCTTGATTTCAATTACGAAATGCCCGACTGCAATTGCCTCTTTCGACGACAATTCCGCTCCGCGCACTTCAGCGTCGCTATTTGCCACGACCTCCGTGATATCGTACAAAATGTTCTTCCGATATTCAACAACAATCGCCAGTCGCACCAAGAAACTCGCCTCGCCGCCGACATCCCATGATACTTCTACCTTCCGTTCCGGTTCCTGCGCCGCAATGATCGCATTGACACAATCAGCGCGATGAATTGACAATCCGCGACCGCGCGTTATGAATCCGACAATTCTCTCCCCCGGAACCGGTTGGCAGCAATTGGCGAAGCGGAACATCATGTTCCCCATGCCTTCGACCCGAATTCCCTTCCCGCCGCGTGCCTTGTCGACAAACTTCTTGATGATCGACGGTTTCTCTTGTATCTCCTCCTCTTGCGGATAAAGCTTGGACATCAGGTTGCCCAACGCCAGGTCGCCGGAACCGAGTTTCGCCAACATCTGCTCCGAAGAGGTATATGAAAGCGCCATCGCTGCATCAACGAGTTGATCTTCGGAAGGATACTTCAATTTGCGTTTCTTAACTGCCCGCTCGAACATCTCCTTGCCCAGAGCAAACGACTCGTCGAACCCCTTTTGCTTCATGTATTTTCGTATTTTGGCTCGCGCCGAAGTTGTCTTGCAGACCTTCAGCCAATCACGCGACGGTTCGGCATGTGGTGAAGTCATCACTTCAACCTCATCGCCGGATTTTAGAACCGTCTCAAATGGCACCAAACGCCCATTCACTTTCGTGCCGACACAATGCACACCAACGTTGGTATGCACCGCAAATGCAAAATCCAGCGCTGTCGCTCCCAACGGTAGATGCTTCAACTCGCCATTCGGTGTGAAAACAAAGACCTCATCATGGAACAAGTCAATCTTGAGAAACTCCATGAATTCTTCCGGGTTCGTCATGTCCTTCTGCCAATCGAGGACTTCTCGCAACCATGAAAGCTGGCGATCCGACTCTTCCAGAACGTGCTTCCCTTCCTTGTAGAGCCAATGCGCGGCGATACCGTACTCGGCGACGTAATGCATGGAAGGAGTGCGAATCTGGATTTCGACCATTCGCCCGTTCGGGCCGACAACAGTGGTATGCAAAGATTGGTACATGTTCTGCTTGGGTGTCGCAATGTAATCATGGAACCGATCAGCAACCGGCGTCCACATATTGTGAATCACGCCGAGCGCGTGATAACAGTCCTTGACCGTTGGCGTGACGACACGAATGGCAATCAGATCATAGATCTCTTCGAACGGCTTTTGCCGTTTGACCATCTTCCGGTATATTGAATCAAAGTGCTTGGCTCGGCCGGTGATTTCGACCGGAACATTATCATCCGTGAGCGCTTTGGTAAGTGTCTGACAGATATCTTGAATGTACGTTTCGCGTTCCGACCGCGTCAGGTCGATTCGTTCCATCAGGTAACGATAGACGTCGGCTTTTATATATTTCAGTGATAGATCTTCCAGCTCCCACTTGATTTTCGCCATTCCGAACCGGTGCGCCAGCGGAGCGTAGACATCGCGTGTCTCGGTCGCAATGACGATTTGTTTTTCGTGCGGGAGGTACTCAAGAGTCCGCATGTTGTGCAGACGGTCGGCCAGCTTGATCAGAATCACTCTGATGTCGTTCGCCATTGAAATCAACATCTTGCGGAAATAATCGGCTTGATTCTCTGCCCGGCTCTTGATCTGGTAGGCGCCTAGCTTGGTCACACCATCTACCAGCGCCGCTATTTCGGGTGAAAACTCTTGTGCAAGTTCATTGACACCAATGTTGCAGTCTTCAACGATATCATGCAGCAGACCTGCCGCAACGGTATCGCCGTCAAGATGTTGCTCGGCAAGAATGAACGCGACGTTCAGGCAGTGCTCGATGTATGGCTCGCCCGATGCGCGTTTCTGACCCTTATGCGCCCAATTCGAAAACTCGTACGCCTTGCGCACAACGGGAATGCTGATATTCGCATTCATCGACTCGACGTGGATAATGAATTCCGCTAAATTCATCATCCCGATCGGAAGGCGATAACGCGTCAGGTTGTCAGAAACATTTGGAAATACGAATCGTTCCACACTTACTCGCTGTTGGCTCTTGATTTGGTATCGGCGAAGAGCCGCGATATGATGAATTCCGCCACGGATTCCACCGGGATGCTTGCCATCAAGTCTCTTTCGCTGCCCTTATTATCATCTACACTTGGCACAAACAGTTTGTTTGCACTTCCTCGCGGTCCCCACCTGACTGGGGACAGTGTCGAACTCGGCGGATAGATTCCCACGGCAAATGTCCCAACCGCACCGGCTATATGAATCGGACCGGTACTACCGCTGACAACCAATTTCGCCCGCCTGATTATTCCTTTTAGCTGCGGCAAGTCTGTTTTCCCCGCCAAACTCACGATGCCATCGCCCAGGCTGCAAAAATGGGCATTAACATCACCTGATTCTAACGTCGAGCCCGTCACGACAACTCTGCATCCCTTCAGTGCAATCCTGCTCGCAAGATCCACATAGCGCCCGATCGGCCAGTTTGGCGCTGACCCGTGTGACAGGGGATGGATCAACACGAATGGCTCATTTTCACCGACGCCTGATTGCGCCAGCAAGTGATCCGCGCTCTTGCTTTCGTCGGGCAGGACTGAGAGCGCTGGTTCAAGGCGCCGCAAACCGCTAAATTCCTGTTCAATCAACTCGTAGTTCAAGTCCAACTCATGCTTGCCCGAGTCCCGCCGATACAACTTGACTCGTCGATTAAAGAAGATGCTGTATGCCCTCCGACTCGTCCCGATTCGGATCGGTATCTTGGCAAGGTACATTGCCAACGCCAGCGACAGTCGCGGATAGAACAAGACTGCAGCATCAAAACTCATTCGCTGCAAGTCGCGAGCCAGAGCGTTAACCTCGTTTAGATTGTCTAACGACCTTTTTGAAATCGCAACAACATTGTCAAGGTAGCTCTCGCCCGCCAACAGCGGCGCCGTGTACTGTGCCGTCAGGAGGGTTATCTGATAATCGGGATGCGTCGACTTCAGGGAACGTGCGACCGGGAGAGTCAGGATCAGGTCACCAACGGCGTCTGTCCGACACAAGAGTACTCGTGTCATTGCTTACGCAATTCCCACAACTTGGCGTACTTGCAGTAGACGTGAAATGACGACAGCGATGCCAGGATGAATCCCGGCAGGCCGTCGAGAAATCCCCGCTTGAGAATATACATCTTCACCCAGATTGCGACCGGCTTGACAATCAGGTAGTACCAGTGGAATGGTTTTCCCGACTCATGAAGCATCTTCGCCGAAAGCGTGGTATACCGGTCCAACTTCATTAAGTAGTGCGAGACATCGGGGTCCGTATAGTGCAAAAGTTGTCCCGATAATGTCCCTACCTGTCCGTCGATCTCGACCTTTTCATGCACTTGACTTGGAGTGAATCTTGACTTGTCCCGCTTGAATAGGCGCAGGATGTAATCCGGATACCATCCCGAATGGGTGATCCAACGTCCGAGAAACTGCGATTTGCGATTCAGTTTCCAGCCATCATAGCCACCACTTTCGATCGCCTCAATAATCGCCCCTCGCAGTTGTTCATCAACTTCTTCGTCTGCGTCAATCGAAAGCACCCAACCGCCGGTTGCCCGATCCAATGCCAACTGCTTGGCAGCACCAAATCCCGCGAATGTCGTAGTAATCGTCAGGCAGCCGAATTCCCGCGCAATGTCCAGCGTCTTGTCGCATGATCCGGAGTCATTGATAACGATCTCATCGGCAAACTTTACTGACTCCAGGCATCGACGGAGATTCTTCTCTTCGTTATGCGTGATTATGATAACCGACAGCTTTGCCACTACTGGGCCCGCTTCAGCATGGATTGACCCGACAAGTCGGCAATGAAACCATCGACCGCTTTGGCAAGCTGCTCATAAGTGATCCCGTCGACGCTTTTCCAATCGGGAGATCTGACAATCCACACCCTCTTGGAATAGGGATACCAGCGTGAGAAATTGAAATTGTTGCCATTATACATCGCCAGTAGCGGCACATTGAGGTTAGCCGCAATATGACAGATCGAAGTGTCAACCGAAATCACCGCCTGTAAGTGCCCCATCAGCGCAATCAGTTCCATTATCGATACTCCCGATGGCAACAACGTCACATTCTCGCCCCCGGCCTCGAGCGCCGTTCGTGCAAGTCGCTGCTCATTGGGCGCATATGAGATCAAGAACTGAAGATTAGGATATTGCCGGGACAATTCACCAACTAGTCGGATAAACTTGTCAAAGCTCAGCGTCCGGTCCAACTTACCGGCCGAGACATTGAGCATAATCAGCGCGTCATATTGTGGATTGCGAATCTGCTCCAGCAGTTGCCGACCACGCTCGCGCTGCTCCTTGCTTAACGCAACCTTGCATTCCTCCACACCGTCGACCAGTCTAATCCCCAAGGGCTCCAGGGTCGCGCGGAACATCTCGGTGATGTGCAGTTTGTGCGCATGATTCATCTTCTCAAGTGTGTAGTGGTCATAGTACTTGCGGAATGACTCCTTGGCAATCCCGATCCGGTAAGCCCGCGGCGCACACATCATCGCGATCACCAGCGAGGTCACTGAGGTTCCCGTCATCAAGTCAATCACCACGTCATAATTGCACTTGCGAATCGACCGCACTGTCTTGATGATTTCGCCAAGTGACTTACGCCAGATATGGACCCGCTCGACCGTCGCGTCGTGCTCGATAATCCGGTGATTCACGGCAGATGCCAGCACGCCAATTTTGATATCGCGCCGATAGTGCTTAAGTGTGTGAATTGTCGGCAGCGTGACAACCATGTCGCCAATCTTGTCCTGTCGCAAGATCAGGACGCTCCTGACTTGCTCCGGATTCAGCGGCTTGATTCTTCTCCTGCTCGGACCGGTCAGAAGTTTGAGGAACAGCCAGATGAACAGCCACTTGAACTGTATCTCAATCTCTTTTAGGAAGCGCGCCAGTCGCGGCGCCTTGCGCTCCAGCTTCTGTTGCATTATTCCTCTCAAATTGCAGATCGTACAAGTGACGGTAAACTCCGTTCATCCGGAGCAGTTCCTCGTGGCGTCCGCGCTCGACAATGTGCCCATCCTGCATCACCAAGATCAAATCCGCATGAAGAATCGTCGACAAGCGGTGGGCAATGACGATGGCCGTCCGGCCCTTCATCAGGTGGTCGATCGCCTCCTGCACCAGCCGTTCAGAATGCGTGTCCAATGCCGAAGTCGCCTCGTCGAAAACCAGTATTTCCGGATCCTTCATGAGCGCTCTGGCAATTGCCAGCCGTTGCCGTTCCCCGCCGGAGACCATCATTCCGCGATTTCCAATGACGGTGTCAAATCCGTTCGGCATCTCCATCACGAAATCATAGGCATTGGCCGCCTTGGCCGCCTTCAGTAATCGCGTTTCATCGATGCTCACCGCCGGATAAGCAATGTTGTTCTTCACACTGTCGTTAAAGAGTATTGTCTCCTGTGTTACAATACCGAGCAGACCGCGCAGCGAAGCGAACGAGATTGTCTTTAGATCATGCCCGTCCACCGAGATTGCACCTTTGTTCGGATCGTGAAATCGGCAGAGCAAATCAACCAGCGTCGACTTGCCGCTTCCGGACGCGCCCACTAACGCGACAATCTGACCCTTGCTGACCTTGAAACTGATATCATGTAACACCGGCTCGCCGGAGTTGTATTCAAAACTCACTCGATCAAATACAATCTCGCGTTCGAAAGACTTTATCTGCACCGGTTTGCCAATCTCAACGACTTTAGGCTCGGTATCAAGCAGGTCGAAGATCCGCTGCGCCGCCGCCAGTCCTTCGTTAATCTTGACATGCACACTCGAAACCGACTTCGCCGGCGCGATAATCGAGAACATCGCCAGTACATAAAGCATCAGGTCATTTGCCTGCAGTAGCCCGTGCGCAAATACTTCTCGCCCTCCCCACCACAACACTACCACCACAGCCGCCACGCCCAGAAGCTCATTGATCGGGCCGGAGACGAGCCGCACTCGGTTGATCTTCAACATCGTACGGAAATAGTACTTCGTGCGCTCCCTGAACCTGCTGATCTCGCGATTTTCCGCAGCATAGGCCCGCACAATGCGTATCGCATTGATCGTCTCTTCAAGAGTACTCGACACGTCCGAAATCGCCTCCTGCGCACGTTTGCTGTAACGGCGAATCAGCTTCCCAACCTGGTAAATCGATAAGAATATCAGCGTTAATACCACGATGGTCACCAAAGTCAACTTCCAGCTGACGGCAACCATAATGCTCAAGAACACCAGGATTTGCAGCGGATCGCGAAAGAGATTATTGATCGTGTTGTTCAACGTCTCATGAATCTTTGATACATCATTGATTGTCACTGACATCAAGTTACCCGTGCGGCTGCGATGGAAATATGACAACGACAGCCGCTGCAGATGCTCGTATATCTGGTCGCGAAAACGCTTGGTGATTCCCTGCTCAACATATGCCGTGAAGAACCCTTGCAGGAATAAGAATAGATTCTTGGCTAATGTTATGAACACCAGCGCAAAGCACAGATTGCGCAAATTCGCTTCATGATCATTACTCATCAGCATTTCCGCCGTAATTCGATTTAGCTCGGCGCGCCACTCGTCGAACATGCTCAAGGCGGCAGCCGGATCGGCCGCCGGCGCCGCCGTAATTGCTGAACCGAACAATAATCCCGGCAATGCGCTCGCCAAATACACAAGCGCGCCCGACGTCAGGCTGTAAAATAGGATACATACCAGCGAAACTGCCAGATGCTTGCGATAGGGAAGGAAATATGAAAAGAGTCGGCGAATCATTCCGTCATTATACTCAATTCTTGGCTAAGAAAGCAAGATAACGGGACGGCCGGATGATGTCAATTCCGGGCGGAGTTCACTGTGCCAGGTTGGTCAGAAGTTCGGCCAGGTCGTCTCGAGTCAATACAACGGCGACATCAGGAATCTCCAACGCGAATTTCTCTTCAGGAATTATGCGGTTGAAGGTGCTGCTCTGGACCGCAATATTCGCAATGAACGACCGGTCCCGCGACTCCAGCTTGATGTTGTCCGCCCGCAGATAAGGAAACTCTTCCCGCGAATGTAATTTCGATTCAATTCGCAGCGCGTTCAAAGTATCGACCATCTTCAAACGGAAACTCTTGCCGCCCTTCTTGATTTGGGTTTGCCAAACTCCGTCTTCGCTGACTTCATAGCTACCCCGATAAAACGACAGGAGTAGATCGATAATATGCCGCGAATCCGATAACGAACCCGTTTCCAGATCACCGACCAATCCGCGATAAAATCGTTTCTCTCTTGGGAAAAAGCACGCGAATGTCTCTCCACTCACCACAGCCTTCAAAACTGCCGATCCAAGAAACCCGCGAACGTACAAGGACAACTGGTTGTCTTGCCTGCTGAAAATCTCGACTCGGAAGTCATCTACCCTCCGATCACGCTTTAACTTCACGCGTAATAATGCAGCATAGGACGACAGTTCTTCTGACTGCCGCGCAGAATACTCGCGAAACTGTTCGATTGGCGCGGTGCCGTTCGACAACGTATGACCAGCCGAACAGCCGACAATCGCCAAGACAATGCCGGCGATCACCGTCGGAAGGATTAAGCGTTTCAAGTCTATGCCAGTGGATAGCCGGTGTAAAGCCACACTGCAGTCTTCACAAATGGACCTATCAGTGTCCAAATCGGTGATATCGGGAGTATGAATCCCATGAAGATTATCCCAAGAAGCACCATTGGACCATAACGTTCGAGGTTGATCGCAAAATTCTCATACTGCGGTGGCAGCAATGCAATCAAGACCTTAGATCCATCCAACGGAGGCAACGGTATCATATTGAAAAACGCGAGTGCGCAATTGATGAAAATCATCATGTATACCATCTGGTAGGCCAGTGCTGTGTCTTGCTCCCCCATTCCAACATAAGGTAACAGCCGGAACAAAACTGCCGCTCCGGTTGCCAGAATAATGTTGGAGATCGGACCCGCCAAACTGACCCATAACATTCCCTGCCGCCAGTTTCGGAAGTTTGCCGGATTCACCGGCACCGGCTTCGCCCAGCCGAACCGGAAACCCGATGCCACCATCATTATCACACCCATCAGATCAAGATGAACTATCGGGTTCAAGCTCATTCGGCCCAACATCCGCGCCGTCGGGTCGCCCAACTTGTTGGCTGCCCACGCATGAGCAAATTCATGCACTGTCAGGGAAAGAAACAATATCGGCAATCCAATTAGTGCCTGCTGCCAATCGATCAATCTAATACCTCCATTTCGCTCTATATAATACGAACTACCGCCCATTCGTTCCCCATAAAAAATGACGGCCAACTGTCAAGTCGGCCGCCAGAAAGAAACGCCGTTAACGGCTCACGTAAGGAACTATGCGTAAACACCGCGCAGAAGTATCACATCCACCACCCGCTTGATTCCGAGCATGAATGCCGCCACGCGCATATTCACCTTGTATTGTTCAGAAACCGAATAGACATCATTAAACGCGGCAACCATGGCAATCTCCAGCCGGCGATTGACTTCGTCCTCCGTCCAGTAATACCCGATTCGATTCTGCACCCATTCGAAATATGAGACTGTCACACCGCCTGCATTGCAGAGGATGTCAGGGATGATGAAAACACCCTTCTTCTCGAGGATTTTATCCGCCTCTGGCATCGTCGGACCATTTGCGCCTTCGGCGATAATACGAGCTTTGACATCCCCGGCATTCTCACCCGTAATCAGATTCTCGAGCGCCGCCGGTACCAGAAGCTCTACATCAAGCGCCACAACCTCCTGGTTGCTAATTGGAGTGGTCCCTGGAAATCCCACAACCGACCCGGTTGTATTTACGTGCTCGATGAGCCGCGGAATATCGAGACCGTTCTTATTCATTACTCCACCAAGCACGTCCGTAACTGCGAGAATCTTGACCCCCATCCCGTGAAGTAGCTCCGCAGCAATCGAACCGACATTTCCAAATCCCACGACCGCGGCTGTTGCCTTTTTGATATCCAACCCGAGTGCCTTGTAGGCCTCCCGCACGGTCAACATCAAACCTCGACCAGTCGCCTCACGCCGGCCATGTGAACCGCCGATCAGAAACGGCTTGCCGGTCACAACCGCAGCTTCCGTATGCCGCACATGCATCGAATACGTGTCCATGATCCAAGCCATCGTCTGCTCGTTGGTATTGACGTCGGGCGCCGGCACGTCAGAATTCGGGCCGAATACATCAAGCAAATCTGCTGTATATCTGCGCGTCAACCGCTCAAGCTCGCCTTTGGAGAGCTTCTTTGGATCGACAGTGATGCCGCCTTTGCCGCCGCCAAACGGTATGTTTACTACCGCGCACTTCCACGTCATCCAACTGGCGAGCGCCTGTACTTCATCAAGTGTAACGTTGGGGTGAAAACGAATTCCACCCTTGGCCGGACCGCGCACAATCGAATGTTGGACGCGATATCCCGTAAACACCTGAAATGTCCCATCATCCATCTGAATCGGCAGCTTGACAATGACGCTTCGCCGCGGTTGTTTCATTATCTCCACAAGGGCCGGATCGATCTTTAACAGCCCGGCGGCTGTGTCGATTTGATGAAGCACATTTTCAAAGACCGAAAGCGGTACGTCTTTGGACTTGATCTGACCCTGCATCTATCCTCCTACTTGCGGGAGACGAATTTACTTTCACTATCATAGAATCGCCACAACAAATCTCGCCCTTGTCGGATTCCGATTCGCGGGCTCGCAGTAATCTTCGCCGGTGGCTCGTCCGCGTCCATCACGAAAAACTTATTCCCTGTCACACCCGCGCCGGTGTCGGCAACTCCCAGATCAAATGCCTGGCATAGTTTTCCCGGTCCCGAGCAGAGCTGTTGGATGTCGGCACGGCCGCGGTTCTTTTGCATTTTTGGTATCCCCTCTACTGGCTCAACGGCCCGTATGAGTACCGCCGCCGGAAAACCTTTCTTCTCGGTGACAATATTCAACATATTGTACATGCCGTATATGAAGTAGACATAGAGATATCCGCCATCGCCATACATCACGCCATTTCGCCCCGTCTGCCCGAATCGAGCGTGACACGCCGGATCGTCTTCGCCGATGTACGCTTCAACTTCAACAATTCTGCCGGACATTCGGCCGGAATCTCTTTGTACTACGAATCTCTTTCCGATCAGTGCTTGGGCGACAGCAAGCGTGGGCTGGCGATAGAATTCGCGCGGTAACTTAAACGCCATACCCTTCTTCAAGGTCGCATGGCAGAATCTCCGGGACTAGCGCCACGGCTGATTCAAAATCCAATGCCAATTGATCCGGCGCATGTGCATCCGAACCGAGACCGCTGACAAACACCTCTGCGCGCCGGGCCTCATTGAGAATGGCAATCGAAGGATAATACTCGCCAATTCCGTGCCGCATACCCGATGTATTCACTTCGAGTGCAAGATCATTCGCCTTCATCTTTGTAAACAAGCTTTCCAGATATGGCTCATGCGCGGTTCGTAGTTCATCCCCGTAAACGGCGAGTCCATAGCGTTTGTAAACATCTAAGTGAGCAATGACGTTGAAAAGGCCAGAATCGGCAATCTCCTCGGCTTTCTTATAGTACTTCCCAATCCAGTCCCCAATAGCGCGGCTCTGAAAAAACTGCGGCGCATATGCCCGTTCCAAGATCGGCTCATCGTCAATGTCGTGAACGGAACCGATCACAAAATCAAGATCGAACTCGCGCAGCTCCTTGACCAAACGATCGTAAAGCCGAATGTCCCAGCCAACCTCCAAACCGACTCGAACTTTCAGTCCGGCCGGAAAGAAGTGCTCACCCGCCTCTCTCAGTTCCTCGATCATCCGTTTGACAGCATCGGGACCGGCTGGTACCTTCTCCCCTTTAATCATAAAGTATCCCATTCGATCTTTTCGGGAAGGCATTATCTCATAATGGTTTGTAAACGTGATTTCATAGAGCCCCATCTCAAATGCCTTCTGGCAAAATTCGTGTACCGTACCCTTGGCATCTACCGAGTGATCAGTATGAACGTGGCTATCGCCTATCGGAAATCTCATTAATTCATCCTCACAAAGGGATTAGACTTCTTCTCAAATCCTACCGATGTCGCTTCACCGTGCCCCGGATATATCACAGTCTCATCATCAAGAACGTAGATCTTTTTCAATATCGAACTTTCGATTTCGTCGAACGATCCGCCCGGCAGGTCAGTGCGGCCGATACTGCCGTTAAACAACAGATCGCCGCCAAACACGATTTTCTCCCAGCGGAAACAAACCCCACCCGGCGTATGCCCCGGAGTGTGCAGCACTTCAAGTTGCAGTTTCCCGACAGCTATCCGGTCGCCATCTTCCAGTATCTGCTCTGCAGCATTGCATTTGATGTTTGCTCCCGTCAGAGCGCTTAGGTTGACCATCGGATTTGTCAGCGCCTCTTCATCGGCAACATGAATCAATACCGGGCAACCATACTTCCCGCGCACCTCATTCAGACCGCCAATATGGTCGTAATGCCCGTGCGTCAACAAGATCATCTTAACTTTGGCCCCTATTCCCTCCACCGCTTCGATTATCTTCGATGCGTCTCCACCCGGATCGATGATCACCGCCTCGCGTGTTTCCGCACATCCAAAGAGGTAGCAGTTCATTTGCAGCTCGCCCACAACGAGCGTCTCGAGGAAGTAGGCAGCTTGAATTCTATTCATCACGAAATTGCAGTTATCAGGTTTTGGGAGATTCGCATTCGACTGACTTCAACGACCTTTGTATTCGCGAACTACTGTAGTCTGAATTCCGCCCCGATTGTTGAACCGCCCCTCAAGTCGCAGGCTGCGCGGCTGGATCGCGGCTATCAAGTCGTCCGTCACTTTGTTGACTACATTCTCATGAAAAATACCCTGATTTCGGTACGCGAGCAGGTATTCTTTGAAACTCTTCAGCTCGATACACAGCTCGGCCGGCACAAATGTCAGGATCAGCGTGGCAAAGTCAGGCAGCCCCGTTTTCGGACACACACAACTGAACTCGCTTGTCTCCATCCTCACTTCAAAGTCACGGTCGCCGTAGATATTGCGAAAAGTCTCTATCTCGGGAGTTTTCCACTCGCGAATAAAATCTTGCCGGCCCTCATACGATGATTCTGTCATGGGCAAAGTATACGTAAATCAGTCGACAATTGCAACAGCGACTCGTCAAGGCTTTGTTTGACATGCCGCAACATTTGTCTATATTCTCCGTCGTATGACAAAACCGAATATCAATCCGAATACCGCTATTGTCTTGCTCTCCGGCGGCATTGATTCAACAACGACGCTCGCCATGGCCAAGGCAAACGGCTATCAAGTGCGCACGATCTCCTTCGACTATCACCAACGCCACTTTCAAGAGCTCGCTGCTGCTCGCCTATTGGCGCAGAAGTTTGGCGTCGAAGATCACCTTGTCTTTCCGCTCGACCTTGGCCCCATCGGCGGATCTGCGCTCACCGCCAATATCAAAGTGCCCAAGAATCGCGTTGAATCAGAAATGAGCACCCATATTCCGATTACGTACGTCCCGGCCCGCAATACTATTTTTCTCGCCATTGCCCTTGCCTGGGCTGAGTCACTCGGCGCCGGTTCGATCTTCATTGGCGCAAACGCAATCGACTACTCGGGCTATCCCGATTGCCGTCCGGACTTTATTGAAGCCTTCCAGAATATGGCCAATCTCGGCACTCGTTCCGGCATCGAGGGTGCCCGCATTATCGTCAACGCACCACTTATCCATATGACCAAAGCGCAGATCATTCAAGAAGGGGTCCGCCTCGGTGTCGATTACTCGCTGACCCTAAGCTGCTACGACCCCGATACGCAGGGTCGTGCTTGCGGCGAATGCGATAGCTGCCTGATTCGCCGTCGCGGTTTTGAGGATGCCCGCATCCCCGACCCGACACGCTATACGCCCGCCTACCTCGAGATGAAAAGCAAATGAGCTACAAACCGAGAATAGCCCCTTGGCCGACCGAATTTGCAGACAAAATCCCCGTCAGTGAGATGTTCCTCTCCATTCAGGGTGAGGGCCGATTCGCAGGGACCCCGGCACTCTTCATTCGCACAAAATACTGCAATCTCGGCTGCGCCTGGTGCGATACCCGATTTACCTGGGATGAAGAGAAGATCGAAGAAGGCGCACTGCTGACCATACCCGAGATTGTCGAACGCACGCTCGAAATCATGTCAAAATCATCCAGTCCGAAACACGAGACTCACGTCGTCATTACCGGCGGCGAGCCGATGCTTCATCAGGATCGAATCCCGGCCCTGATCGATGCCCTCATCGGAGCGGGTTTTGCGTTTTTCGAGATTGAAACCAACGGAATGTACGTCCCTACCCCGGCAATGATTTCTCGCATTGGCTGGTGGAACTGTTCGCCGAAACTATCAAATAGCGGCCTGCATACAATGAAGACCCGTGTCGCTGCGGCGTTGGCAACGATCATCGCGACCCACAAGTGCGACTTCAAATTTGTCATACAAGCGCCCAAAGATATCGACGAGATGGAGAAGATCTTCATGCCGCCAATCCCTGCCGATCGGATAATACTTATGCCAGAAGGCGTCACCCCCGAAGTCCAGAGCCGGATTATGCCCTGGCTCTCCGAAGAATGCATTCGCCGCGGCTACCGCTTCTCGCCTCGCCTCCACATCCTTGCCTGGGGAAACGAGCGCGCCAGATGACAACGTCAGTCCACTTTCAGTCTTCCCCGCGAAAGCTACGGGCACGCCAGATATCAACGAGGCCCCCCTATCAGTCTTCCCCGCGAAAGCGGGGACCCAGCAAGGTTCCCCTCTCGAGAGGGGTCGCTCGTCTCGACTTGTCGAGACGAGACGGGGTGTGTTCCCTGCAAGCAACGAGGAATTCATGATCGTCACCCTCACCCACCAATTCAACTTCGACGCCTCCCATCGGCTCGACCATCTCCCTCCTCATCATCCCTGCCACAATCTTCACGGTCACGGCTACGTCGTCTTCATTGAAGTCACCGGCGAGGTCGACTCCAAAACCGGCTTCCTGATCGACTACCGCGAAATCTACGACGCCGTCAAGCCGCTCATCGACCAACTTGACCATCACCATCTCAACGCCATCGAAGGATTAACCATCGCATCCACCGAGTTCATTGCTCGCTGGCTCTGGGATCGCATCAAACCGAAACTTCCCATCCTAAGCAAGATCACCATCAGCGAAACCCCGCTCACCCGCTGCGTATACCGCGGCGAATGATAGCAGTTCTCCCATTACTGCTATACCGACCCCTTTGCGATAACTGCAAGCTCACTGATTTCACAATCTTCAATCGGCAAGACACAAAAAAACAGGAGCGGGCTGTTCGACCCGCTCCTGTTGAACGATGTATTAGTGAAGTAGGATTAATTACTTCATCAACACCATTTTCTTGGTTTCGGTAAAGCTACCGGCGGTCAACTTGTAGAAGTAGATACCGCTGGCGGTGTTCGCCGCATTCCAAGAAACGTCTACATGGCCTATGTTCGTTCCGTTATAGCTCTGAACCAGCTGACCATTTACGTTGTAAATGTCAAGCTTCCAGTCGGCAGTGACTGGCAGGTCGAATCCGATCTTGGTGAGCGGATTGAACGGGTTCGGGGTATTCTGAGACAGCGCAAATTCGGTCGGAAGCGCGGACTTCTCAACACGAACGTTCATGAGGTTACCAAAGTAATCGGCAACTTCAACACTGTTCAGTTCAGCTCCAGTGACAGTCAGAAGCTCATTCGTTCCATATGGAATCGCGTTGGACATATTGTCCAGACCCGCCCATACTAACACATGAAGCTTGCCGTCTCTCTCGGCATAATCAACCTTCATCGAGGTGTTGCTCGTTACCGAGACGGTTCCTTCGATGTCGTAGGTCAAGTACATCGCACCGATTGCATCGGAGCTGGTTGTCGAGAGGGTGCCGTTCTGGATCGCAACTTCAGCAGTCGCGGAGAAGGCAGCAAGTTTCGGGAACGGAAGAGCGTCACCAACGACCACTCTCAGCAAGTAAACAAGGTCACCGACTGAAAGAGGGGTTCCGTCTTGGTTGGCGTCCGAAGCAGCAATCTGGGCTTCGCGGAATAGCGGATTCGCATCGAGGGCGGCCAGACCATACAGGAAGTAGTTCGTGTACAGTACGGCGTCCGCGATTTCGTACGGAATTCCGTTAAGGTTCAGATCGCCAGGAGCGTCAATCGAGTCGGCGCAGACGACATCAATACCGCCGTTGTAGAAATTCACAACGGTATCCGGTTGATACTTGGCGAGCAGGATGTTCATGCAGTCTACTGCCGGAACGATTCCCTGCCATCCGCCTATCCACTGATCGCCTGTGATTTCGCCACCAAGGTCGTAAGCATAGACATGGTTAGCGATATACAGGGTGTCACCGGTGATCGACGAGAAGGTATTGTCGCCGCAATCCATCCACCAGAACTGGATCGGAAGGTACTGGCATTCGTAGGTACGATCGTTAGTTACAAGGAACTTCAATACCGCGAGATCAGTCTGCGGTCCATCCGGACCCGGCTTGTTCTCACCGTAGCATGAAGGATGGTTGGCACCATTGTTCATGTCAGCCACTGCCACGATGCGAAGGAGACCGGACGGGCAGGAACCCGAACAGTTACCCACAGCGCCATGACGATAGGTGAAGTATTCGAAACCGCAAGAGGTCAGAATGTCACCCGGCGTAGCACTAATGAACGACAACGCGCTCGCATCGTACTTGACCAACAAGTCATAACCGCCGAATCCTTCAGTGAAGTGATTCAGGCTGATCGATACGAATTCATAGTTACCCTGCAGCGTGTTGTGGGTCTTTTCGATCACAACGCCAAAGGTCGGGGCAACATGAATCGTGAAGTTACAAGACACGGTCTGGCAACCGTCGGTTACGTCGATGGTGACCGAATGGTCGCCAAGATACGCATCATTACCGAATTCAGTCGGCCAGCTCCAGACACCCGTAACCGGGTCAACGGTAAATGCACCAGCAGTGACCGGGCCTGAGAAGCTGTTAAGCGAGTAGGCCAACGGAAGCGGGCAGTTATCCGTGTCAATCGCGGTCACGTCACCATCAGCTGTCCAACCCCAGTAAATGAACGTTTCGGAACCCGGGGTCGGGCATTGGGTGAATGACGGAGCATCGGTGATCAGCGAAACTTCAAATTGGCAGTCCGCTGTGGCACCGTACTCGTCCGTGACTCTAACAGTGATCTCATAGAGACCGCAAACGCCGGCGACTGCCGGAGGATCCCAGAAGAAATTACCGCTGTTGTCGATTGAACCAGGACCGGAAACAATCGCCCAGGTCTCATCTGGACCAGGAGCGCAATTGATATCCGGATCGGTCTTGTCAAAGTTGTATTGGACGACGGCACAGGCATTATATACCAGGGCGCCGGCCGGGCAATTCGAAACTACCGGCGGTCTGTTGAACACGCGATAGGTTCCGGTATTGCTCGTCACGGTTGCCAGCGTCGCATCAGTCTTTACAAACTGAGTCGAAGCAATAACCGGGTCGATATCGACAACCCAGTCGCCACCGTCTTCTACAACAAATAAACCGGTATCACAGGAGGTGGTAACCGTAAACGTAAAGTCATATGAACCAGCCGGCATAATGATCGGCGTGGCGCAGCCAAAACCGTAGATTCGAGTCGAATCTTCGCTGGTGCCGTCTACCTTGGAGGTATTAGCAACAGCGCCGGCTACTGCAGCCACGTTCACAGACGTGATGGTACCGAAAGCGTTGGTAACCGTCGAACGCACATTTGACATCAGGTCAAATGCCGCGATCGGCTCGGTCGCAACGACACGCGCGGTAATCACGTTGCCAGTGGTATTGTACGGGAAACTACCCGGTTGGTAGGTCACCGTTACTGCCGCGTAAATCGAGCTAAACGAGAACAGAAGCATTAATGTCAGTAGCAAATAAAAGAACGAACAGTTTCTTTGCTTCATTCTATGCTCCTTATTGCTCCACAAAAAAGTGTTTCAAAAGTTCGAAGTGCTTCCCGAGGATTTATCTGTTCCACCCTCGCTTACGATCTCGGAAAGATCTTCATGATAATCTCATTTCATCACCGCCCATGTGGGAGGACAAAA
>CAZQBX010000005.1:3097-60806 GCA_964592145.1 uncultured Ignavibacteria bacterium | reverse complement strand
CTGATGGATAGCTTAGTCTAATAGAATGACCGTCGTATCCAAACGTGGTTTCAGTTGAGATTAAGAGAGACTATGACTTATGTGTACGATATATGACCCTAGACGCACTCAAGGTAATGCTTCAGCCAAAATTGTCAACTACTTTTTGACGAATCTCGCCAAATTTCCTGCCTCTATCCAGCATCCTTTATCCCCATGAATTCTCATACCACTCTGTCGTCATCTCAATTGTAGTCAGTGAAACCTCCCTGCCGGGCACCCCATTCGGGCCACAGCCCCCTCTGGTAAATACTACGGCGTCCACCTCGGAATTCCTTAAATCCTGAGCCACTAGAGCCAAACCTGGAAAGCTCAGAAAGCTCGATTCTATTTTCGCCCAATCAGATCCGACACCTTACAATGAATATTTATACATATATTCAAATATGTCCATAGTTGTAACTAATAAGGCGGCGCAAGAAAAAGGCCCCGTTGCTGCCAGCAACAGGGCCTTCACAGATTACACGTACATTTACATCTGCGTCGACGTGTATACGTCGAAACGAAGCTTAACCCGGTCGTCCAGGCGAAGCAAGGCTTCTTGTGGAATCACAATCCCGAATTCGGAGAGCCGGAAGTTGATCGAACCGTTGAGATGCAGCAGATCCCCTGGAAGCCGCCCGCGGGTGACATCGTTGGCGGCCAGGTAACGAATCTGCAGGTCGACGCCGACAGTATCGCTAACCGACCCGATCGTCAACACTCCCCTGCCCGAAGCTGGCACTGCCTTCTCGTTCTCCAACGCATAGTTTCGGCTTATCGCCAAATCCAACAACCGGAAATTCGCCGTACCGGCACCCTTCCAGTCGATAAACCTCGACGAAAACACTTCCATGTCATAAGTGGAATTGCCGGTCGTCAAAGAGCCGAGCTGGACGTTCAGTTCAAGTGCAGCACCATCCTGAATCGAATCGATGCGAACATCGGCCGAAATGTCAAAAGATGAAGTCATCGCCAGTGTTGATTGAAGCTGCCCGCTGTTCTCCATCACTACGAAATTGCGGTTATTGTCGCCATTACCGCGAAACATCTTCCGCATTCCCGTCTGAGAGACTGCCGCGGCTGCGAACACGAAGACGAGGGCGACCAGCGCCAATTGTGTCATATTCCGTTTCATTACTTCATTTCCTCCAAAAGCAAATATTCAAGTCAACGCCGAATATAGTCGATGTGATTAGGACGAAGCAAGCGATAAACTGACGAAAACATTCCGCAAGTCTATTCCAATCCGACTCGCCTGCGGAAACTGTCACCCGGGGCAAATGAAAATGAAGTCATCAGCACCAATATATTCTATTATGTGCATATGCCAATGTTGTAATCATTGAAGAAATTCCCGCTCCAGCGGCAATAGCGCCGCACCGATCATCCCGGCATCATTGCCAAGTTGCGCCGGTACAATGCGAACCCCCTTGATTGATGCCTGCGAAGCGTACTTTGAGATGCTCCTGCGGATGGTTCCGAAGTAAATCTCTCCGCCGGATGCGACTCCCCCGCCGATGACGACAATCTCCGGATTCAGGACTTCTAAAGCCGAACCAAGACCGATTGCCAGATACTCAGCAGACTTCTTGATCGCTGCAACCGCTGATTTGTCTCCCCGCTTTGCCAAATCGAATATGAACTTGCTCCCGCCGCCGGCAGGTACTTTTCCTTCATAATATTGCCCGAATGAGGCCGCATTAACATACATCTCCAGACAACCGCGCTTACCGCACTGACAAGGAACACCATCGAAATTGATGATGCTGTGCCCCAGTTCCGCTCCCGCAAACCAGGCGCCTCGCCAAATCGCATTGTTGAGAATTATCCCCGATCCAAGCCCGGTTCCGACGGTAATATAGAGACCCGAGGCCTTCCCCTTCCCTGCGCCAAAACGGTGTTCGGCCAGCGCCATGACATTCGCATCATTATCGACGCAAACTTCAAGGCCGCTCGCTTTCTCCAAGCTCTTCTTGATATCGGTGCCCCTCCAGCCGCTGACATTGGGCGAACCTCCAACCACCTTTCCCTTTGCAGTGTCAACAATGCCCGGACTCCCCACTCCGATCGTGAACACCTCGCACCTTGCCTCGGCGGCAATTTGCTCAAGTTCGGATGCTATCGCGGCAAACTGCTTCAGTATCACCTGCCGACCAGAGCCGGTCGGTGTCGAATTGTTATGGATTACTTTGGCGTGCCGGTCGACCAGACCGTACTTGATGTTCGTCCCCCCGAGATCGATTCCTGCGTACAGTTGCGTTGCCATGTGCTAAAGTTAACTGCCCGCTTCTCAGATTCAACTAAAACCGGAACCAAGTTGCGGACGTTACTCTTTGAACGGATGTTCATCTGAAAACTGCGGCCGATAGTGGTCCGGCGATTCCAGTTCTTGTACCCAGCCACGATAGAATCCAAGCCGGTTAAACTCGGCAATCACCTCCTCGTACTCCTCCGCTGTAACTTTTCTGCCGAGTTGCGGATGTTCGCTCACGGCCGGTGTCGGCCAGTATTGCGACATCAGCGAGATATGTACACCGACTGATAGTTCTTCGGCAATGATCCTTAGCACACCCTTTGAATTCTCCACAGCACCCGGCAGTACTAAATGTCTTATGATCAAACCCGACTCGGCGACACCCTCTTCGTCCAGCCACAAATTGCTGCCCTTCTGTCGAAACATCTCCTTAAGTGCCAATTTCGCGATATCGGGATAATGCGGTGCGCGCGAGTACCTTCGCGCCAGTGATTCATCTGAATACTTGAAGTCCGGCAGATACACCGCGACGGAACCATCAAGTTCGCGTATCGTCTCGACTCGATCATAGCCGCCGTTATTGAACACATACCGCAGCCCCGGACGAATTTCATTCATCGCTGCCATCAATACCTTCATTTGCGGGATATAGTGCGACGGCGAAACGAACCCGACCAGCTGAATTCCCTGATCAAGGACAGCCTCGATCCGCTGAAGTATTACTTCAAGGCTTGCTGATTCCTGCGCCACAGTCTCGCGATTGCGACTGATCTCGAAGTTCTGGCAATAGATGCATTGCATGTTGCAGTGATTGAAGAAGATGTTGCAGATTCCGTTTTTCCCGGAGATTACCGGCTCTTCACCGCGATGAGGAAATATTGAAGCAACAGAGAATCCGACCCCGCTTTGGCAAAACCCGAGTTTGGAACTAGCGCGATCCGCGTCGCATTCGTGCGGACAAATGGAGCAGTTCCGCAACTCGCCGAGCGGACTCAAGATTCGCTGCCAATCAAGATGGGGGTACGGGGAGGACATAGTCTTGCCGAGTGGTCCCCGAACAGGTTCGCCTATTTGTTGTAGACTTCGACCGCTCGCACCAGCGACTGTAACGCCTGCCTAAGGTCCGCTTCCTTTAGCACGTAGGCGATCCGTACCTCTTGCTTCCCCTTGTCAGTTGACGCATAGAAGCCGTCGCCTGGAGCGACCATGACTGTTGAGTCGTTGTGCGAAAAATCAGTTAACAACCACTGGGCGAACTTGTCCGCATTATCGACCGGGAGCTTTGGCATGATATAAAACGCTCCAGCCGGCTTCGTAAAGACCGCGCCGGGAATCTGCGCAAGAACCTCGCAGACTATATCGCGTCTGGTCTGGTACTCCGATATCATCCGGTCGAGAAACTTGTCTATCACCTGGTAACCGGCAATCGCGCCCATCTGCTCGATCGTCGGCGGACACAACCGTGCTTGCCCCAATTTCAACGCGCTGGCAATAATGTCGGTGTTCTTGCTGATCAAACAGCCGATCCTGGCTCCACAGGCGGAAAATCGCTTGGATATCGAATCCAGACAAATTGCGCGATCGGAGACCTCCGGGAAACTGAGAATGCTGGTGTGAATGCAACCATCGTACGTGAACTCGCGGTAAACTTCGTCGGCCATAATCCACAGATTGCGGTCGACCGCCAACTCCGTCAGCATCTTCAAATCGTCGCGGCCGAAAATTGCGCCGGTCGGATTATTCGGCGAACAATACATAATGGCGCGCGTTCTCGAAGTGATTCGCTTCTCAAACTCCTCCCGCGCCGGCATCGAGAATCCATCCTCAATTTTCGTCGGGACCGGAATGAGCTTCATCGCTGCCATCGTCGCAAAGCCGTTATAATTCGTGTAAAATGGTTCCGGCACGAGTACTTCATCCCCCGCGTCGCCGATCGCCATCAACGCAAACAGTATCGCTTCCGAGCCGCCGGTCGTTACGACGATTTCATCGACACTGACATTGATGTCAAATCGATGGAAATACTTGCGAATCTCCTCTCGCAGTGGCAGCAGTCCTTGTGAAGGACCGTAAGCCAACACCTTCTCGTCAAAATGGCGCACCGCCTGCATGATTTCATCGGGAGTGATGATGTCGGGTTGTCCGATGTTGAGATGATAAACCTTGGTTCCGCGCTTCTTTGCTGCATCGGCAAGCGGCACCAGTCTCCGAATCGGCGATGCCTGCATCTCGACTGCACGCTGCGAAAGCTCCGCTATTCTTGCCGCCTTGTTAGCCATTTGAGTACTCATAACATACCATTTCCGGATGAATCATTGTATCTTCTCGCCCATCCATAAGGAATTGTAACTGTCAAGACCGATGCTGTCAATTGAATTCTCCGGCGCTCGCTTAGAAGCGCTTGACACTGCAGCAGTCATGCTACATACTCTGTCCACACCTTTAACTCGATAATCGAAGATGGCAGATACAAATCAAGTAGTTCACATATTCCGGGCCTTGTCCGACGAAACACGAGTCAAAATCGTTCTCATGCTGAATTCGCGGGCGCGTTCGGTCGGGGAGATTGTCGACCTCTTCAGCGTCTCGCAGCCAACAATCTCGCGTCATTTGCGTGTTCTTAAACAAAGCGGCCTCGTCGTCTGCAAACGCCGGGGACAACAGGTCATCTATGCGATCAATGAAGATGGATTCCGCGATGACCTGATCGGTTTCCTGCGCAATGTCGATTGTGTTAAACCGATGATCGGCCCGATACCGGCCAAAAAGAAGTAGCCCTTCTTCTATCTGCTTACTTTTCTGTAATCACTGTATCGTCATGTTCGTACGATGGCACACAGATACAGAGAAACACCAAATCCGCATTACCACGATTCCAAATCTTGTGTCTCTCGCCTGGTAACAGTGCCACGGCATCGCCTTCTCGCACCACGAACGTCTCATCCTCAACGCGCATTTCGCCGGCGCCGCTTAAGACGTAATAGATCTCCTCGGAAGTCGCATGGTAGTGCTCTTCTGTAGCACCACCCGCCGGCACAATCGCCTCGGCCAAAGACTGCTGCCTCAGTATCGAATTCCTTGGCGCAAGTATCTCGCGGATCTTTGATGTATCTTTAGTTACGAATTGAGCACAATTCTCGATGTTGATTCTGCGCGGTCTCATGATCAGTCGCGGATTTTGTTGAAAATCAGTTTCACTGCGGCCAGAATATTGTCCACTATGTGATGCGGGCCGCCCCCGGAGGGCAACTGCTTCTCTTCGATTGACCCGTAACCCGTCCGCACAAGTATCCCCGTCGCACCGATGTTGTGAGCCAACTCCATATCCAGCATCCGATCACCAACTACAAAAGATTCTGACAGGTCGAGATCAAACGACTCGAGCGCCCGATCGATCATTCCCCTTGCCGGCTTGCGGCATGTACAACGGCCTGAAATGGACGGCAGATGCGGACAGAAGTAGATACCATCGAATTTTACTTCCGCCGCCGCAACCAACTCCTCCAGTCGCTCGTTCACCCGGCTGACCTGCGTCTCCGTCGCCAACCCCCGCGCAATCCCCGATTGGTTGCTGATAATGAAAATTCTAAATCCCTTTGACTTCGCCATTGACAGCGCTTCTAAAGCACCGTCAATCAATTCCACCTGCGCTGGGTCGTATATGTATTCCTTCTCAACATTGACGGTTCCGTCTCGATCAAAGAATATCGCCCGCTCACTCATCATCGTCTTCCTTACTGACCAATTCCTTGATCCGCTCCACAATTTTCGTTGCATCCATCTTCGAGAAGCAATACCGCTGTTCGCGATGGCACGGTCGCTTGCCGTGTAGGCTGCAAGGCGAGCAATATTCATTCACCGAATAGTATCCTGCTCGAATACCTCGCGGCGCGAAACCGAGTATCGGATGCGTCGGCCCGAACAACGCCAGAGTCGGTCTTCCAACCGCTGCAGCAAGATGCGCAGAACCTGAGTCATTCGAAAGCACAAATTGCGATCCCGCCATGGCCGCCGCCGACAACCCGATACTCTCCTCGCAGAGAATTCCTGCACAATTGGGCGTAAGCCTTGTCCTCAAATTCTCCATCATCGTCTGCTCATGTGGAGCCCCGACTAACAACGCCTTCAGCCCGCTGTCCTCGGCTATCTCTTTTGCCACTTGCGCCCACAATTCACCTGGCGCCTGCTTCGTCTCGTGCGCGGCACCGGCTGCGATAACGAAGTAGCTCTCTGGAATACTGCCCGCCGCTCTGACATCAGCCCATCTCCTCCGGAATTCCTCCCTAACATGCAAATTCGGTGTGCCGAGCTTGACGGTTCTCCGCGTTGGTATAATCGCCGCTGCATATCGTTCAATCGCATGGCTCGGCTTGGTATGCAGCCACTTCATTCGCACACTCGCAAACCGCTTGAACCATTCTTTGCGCGTATATTCCCAGCGCACGCCAATGGCGCTCCGGACCTTTTGGCTCCGCAGATTGTCGTGCAGATCTACCGTGAGTTCGAGATCTAGTCGCCTCAGTTCCTTGACTAACTTCTTGCCTGATTTTTCTGATTCCCAGAGATGCACGTGGTCGACGCCGGCAATCATCGACAGCAGCTCGCCATATCGTGCTTTGGTCAGGTAGTGGATTTCGCTGTCAGGATGGAGTCGGCGCAACTGGCGAACAATCGGCTCCGTCAGAACGATATCGCCCAGCGAGCCGAATCGAATTATCAGAATGTCTTGCATTTACAGGTATATTATAGTCAAGACTCCAACAATTGCGCAGTAGAATCCGAACATATAGAACTTGCTGCCCGCCAGCGTTTTCAACAGCCAGTAAATTGCCAACAACCCGACAATAAACGATACCGCTATTCCCACCCCAAAACTCGCCAAATCGGTAATCGCCGTGGGCGCCTTGAGCAGATCGACAGTCTTGAGTAATACTGCCCCTCCAACTGCTGGTAATGAGAGCAAGAATGAAAACCTTGCTGCTTGGGCGGGCTCAATTCCCTGATAAAGTGCTGCCGATATCGTCGAACCCGAGCGCGATATTCCCGGCAGCAATGCACAGGCTTGCGCAACGCCCACGACGATTGAACTCGTCATCCGCAACGGCTTACGCTTCCTCTTTATGTAGTGTGTCGAAATCAATACCGCGGCCGTCACCAACAAGAGATATCCCCCGAGTGTGGCCGAATCAAACTGTGCCTCGATCCAGTCTTTGAATAGCAGCCCCGCAATTGCAGCAGGGATTGATCCGATGATTATGTACATGCACAGCTTGAAGTTCGCTTCGTTAGCCTGCCTTTTGTAGCCAATGACGTATCCGAAAAACGCCGCCAGTAATCGAGCTACATCATTACGATAGTAGATCAAGACCGAAAGCAGCGTGCCAATATGAAGCGCCACTTCCAGAAAGATACTGGGCTCATTTATCCCTAGCAACTTCTGGCCGATAATCAGATGCGTTTTGGAGGAAACCGGCAGAAACTCCGTCGCCCCCTGTACCGCTCCAAGGATGATGGCGTCAATCATGTTCATTCGCTATTTGTCTATGCTACCACATGAAGAACGTGATGCCGCCCAGAAATCCAACTTCGTCATCAATTTGAACTTCACCGGTCAAGCTGATCTTGCTCGAAATCGCAAACATCGAACCAAGATTTACACCAATATTGAAATCCGACTCATCAACCGAATTCGTCGCACTTACTGCCAACCGCTTGGCAATTACAGGTGTATCCGGCACTTCAATATCGGCACTGTAATTATCCGACCGCACATTCAATCGTCCGTATGGTGTAAACGCAAACCCATTTTCGAGTTTTACCGGTTTGCTAACAATGTAGTTCAGCCCGATAGTCCACGTTGAAGCATCAACGTTCCCATATCCCATCGAGAAGTACTCAAATACCGCCCCGCCCGCCATATCGAATGAATATCCCAGTTTCGATTGCATAAACTGGTATTGAATATCGGCGTTAAAGAGCAGCGACGCATCATCGTTGGCTTCATGATCCAAAAGTGCCAGCGAGCCGGATAAATCTACCTGCGAGGCGACTCCATAACGCACTGTCCCAAAGATGTGCTTAACATTGTCAAATATCCCGATTCCGGTCGTCAAGTTGAGACTTCCCCATCCTGACGTCTCGGCGCTGCGCATTTGGCCGATCATCAAAGCTTGCGAAGGAGCCGCGCTAAGTAGCACTCCGGCGAAGATGGCGGCTATCATCTGTTTCATTGTCAGTTTCCTTTCACCACGTTCAAGAAATCAGAGACCGCAGCCCCACTAACGGTCAACCACATCACTGGTCTCAAATATACTCCCCACATACTCGGAAAGTTTAGGGCTGTACCATAAAACTTTTGCTGGTGACGCCGCCGCAGTATCCTTCTATTCCAGATCGGCCCGACTTGAGCGCGGATTGAATTTCATGCGCAATGCATTTCCGACAAATCCGAAACGCTCGCGCAAGCGATTCTCTAAATAGCGGATATAAGTGATGTCGATTTGCTCCGGATAATTGGCGAAAAACACAAATGTCGGCGGTGCAATCTCGGTCTGGGTGACATAGTAGAATTTGATGTGTACTCCGCGATGTGCCGGCGGATGTCTCTCTTCCACGGCAGCTTCGAGAAAATTGTTCAGTTCGGCCGTCGGTATCCGCTTCTGCCGGTCATTGTATACCTCGATCACCTTGTCGAGTACTTTCGTCACTCGCTGACCCGTCAAAGCCGACACAAATACCAACGGAATATAGCTCATCGTTCTCGCCTTGTCATGAAACGTGCGTGTGAATTGATCGACCGTGTATGTGTCTTTCTCCACTAAGTCCCACTTGTTTACCACCACAACAATCGCTTTGCGCGCTTCTTCGGCCTGCTCGATAATCTTGATGTCTTGCGCTGTAATTCCATTCGGAGCCTCCACCAGAATCAGTGCAACATCCGCCCGCTGCAAAGTGCGAATCGAACGCAGTGCCGTGTACATTTCCAGATTGTCTTTGACCCGCGCTTGACGCCGCAATCCGGCTGTATCAATCATGACAAAATCCTGGTTATTGTATTCCAGAAACGTATCGACCGAATCACGCGTCGTTCCCGCAATGTCCGTTACGATCAGTCGGTCATCGCCCAACATCTTATTGACAATCGACGACTTGCCGACATTCGGACGTCCGATGACCGCAACGCGTATGGCATCTGGGCGAAACTCCTTCTCCTCCATGACATTCGGTAATCGTGCCACAATTTCATCAAGTACGTTCCCGACGTTAAACCCATCTGTCGAAGACACCGGAAACGGCTCACCCAATCCGAGCGAGTAGAAGCTATTCGCCTCCAACTGCAGCGTCTCGTTGTCCGACTTGTTCGCGATCAATAGCGTCGGTTGCTTCATCTTAAGCAACATCTTCGCGATCTCTTTATCGATTTCCATCGGTCCGACCTTGCTGTCGACCATGAACAGCACCAGGTCAGCTTCCTGGATCGCGATTTCCGCCTGTTCGCGAACTCGTTGGTCGAATAGTTCATGCGATCGCGGCAAAAACCCGCCTGTGTCGACCGCAACGAAATATCTGCCCGCCCACTCCATCGTCCGGTAGAGTCGATCTCGTGTCACACCGGGCTGATCGTCTGTAACTGCAAGACGATCTTTGATGATTCGATTGAAGAATGTGGACTTACCCACATTGGGCCGGCCAATTATGGCTACTACTGGTAACGGCATAACTCAATTCGTTAAAGACAAAAAAATCAGCGGGTGAAGGGAGTTGAACCCTCGACATTCAGCTTGGGAAGCTGACGTTCTACCGCTGAACTACACCCGCAATGAACTCCCTGAAACCTACGGCGGAATCCGCCCCTAAGCAAGAGAATTCTTGGCGAATGCCGCTGCTTCAATGAGTGAATAGATGTGTGGATCTCTAAACCGAAAATTACGGAGTGCGTTATAGTGGTGCTTCGTTCTATGCTTTCACAGTTGCGACAGCAGCTTCTTGGACCTTCTGTCCTTCTGGAACTTCGCCGGAATTTGCCTGTTCGCGCTTGCGCCGTTTCTTTTCTTCTTCAAGCATTCGCTCATAATTGGAGTCCAGCGCGACCTTAATGATCGTGTCACCCGCCTTCTCGAACACAACGGGGCCCTTTTCATCTTCAAGCAGTTGTTTGTAAATAGAACCAAAATGCAAAACCGACCCGGCAAACGCCTTGCCCTCGACTATAATTCGCGCCTCAGTCAATTGTTGCAGCTTTACTCGCAGTTGCTCCTGCTCTTGCTTCAGTTCATTCATCAGATTCGGCATATCCTTGATAAACGCCTTGAATTGATCAAGAGCTTCTTTCTTGTCGGCAGGCAGTTTGCCGTTCATCTCCAACTTATATAGAAACACCATCGCGTCTTTGATTCGCTTTTCGTCAGCCTGGAGTCGCTCTAACTCATGTCCGACCTCGCGAAGGCGGTCTACGGTCTTCATGTCGTAAGCCACATGCACATGCGTCGGGACCGAAGCCTCATTGCCGATCTGGACGGCGCGCACCAAACTTTTCGCTGCAACGCTGCCGCCGATAATACTTCCCGGCTTGCCCTGGACGTAGACTGAATCGTCCGCGTAGATATCACTGTTTAGAGCTTCGCCGCCAATCATGACGCTGCCACCGGCCCGAATCTTCTGATTCTCAACATACTTCGCGGTGACATCTCCACCTGCAATCAGCTTCCCCTTGCCCGCTCCGAAACAACCGCCATGAATCAATATGCTGCCGCCGGCTTGAACCACCGCATCGGCAACATTTCCGCTCACTTCAATATTGTGACCGGCGATCACGGTAAAGTCGGACGAGATATCCCTACCGATCTTCAGAGATCCGACACAGTCGATGTTGCCGGTCTTGGTGTCGACCGATGCCGGTATGTTCTCATTGGGATGAATGCTGATTGTGTTGAACTTGTATGCGATGGTGCCGTCGATAGTCGCCGCCAATGCAAGGCCGTCCGGGCTGATCTCGGTATTCGTGCCCTTGCCCAGTTGCCGATCGCGACCCGCCTTGGGAGCTACCGGTGTACCAAACACCGATTTACCCGGTGTCCCCGGCGTGGCCGGGATCTTGCGCGCCAGAATCTGTCCTGCGCGGGCATTTTGTATGAAATGGAGGTTCTTGTAATCGATCCGGCCTCGCTCATCGACGCTCGGTTCTGCTTTCGTTTGAACTTCGAAAAGCAACTCAATCTGCGCATCTTCACCGGGTATCGGCGCGATACCTCGTGCAACTACAGTTGATTCAATCCCTTCGGTTATATTGAGCGCATGATTGATGCCGTCTTCGTCTATTCCAAAAACGACGTCGTTTTCGGCCAGTATTTTCTTAATGCTCTCAGCTGTGGGTGGCTGACCCTCCAGTTCGGCAATTACGATTCTAAGTTGCGCGATCGTGCCTTCGCCGTTAACCGTTAGTACCAGCCCCTTGGGTGTCTTGAGATGCTTGATATCACTGGCCACGGCTGCTCCTTTTATGGACTTTGTTTGGGTGTCTGGCTGCGCCCCGCCTGACTGCGCCAGTAAGCCCGCTCCATTACGACGGTTACTTCATAATGCTTGAAGGGCTTGGTGATATATTCATCTGCACCATAAATCAGCGCATCTTTGATCGTGTAGGAGTCTGCATAGGCCGTCATCATAATGACAGCAATGTGGGGATAAGTCGACTTGATCTCTTTCAACAACTCGAATCCGTCCATATCCGGCATCTTGACATCAGAAAGAACTATATCCATCGGCTGCTCGGCCAAGATCGCTCGGGCGGCAAATCCACCACCTGCGGTTACTACCTTGTAGCCGGCTTTCTCAAGAATCTTCGTCATGAGACTTCTCATGACCTCTTCGTCGTCGACAACCAGAACTTTTATCGGATCGAAATCTTCCATTATGGTCCTCTCCCTGGCACAGTATCTTTACTTGTTATCGGCACTTATTCAGGGTCGTTTACTTTCGTGGGACACTTTCAGTCGTAATTCGACGTTTAGCCGGTAGGCTCGAGACCTCAGAGAGAATGGCAACGATCTTCGCGGCATCCAGTTCCCTTGCCGAAGGAGCGAATTTCAAAGCACATTGCCCCAGTTCATCGACAACGCTCTCCTTGCGATCCAACACAAGAACCGGAGATCCACATTGTTCCAGTGCGGAACACACATGCTTGATTTCTGTAGCATCGCCGCGGCCGGATAAAAAGATCACCGTCAACTCCGAACCCAACAGACGCGCCAGGGCGCCCACCGTTCCAGTCATCCCCGTGTGCTTTCCGCTTTCCTGCGCCGGCGCCAGCGTTATTCGGTTGCGATCAGTTCCGGGCAAAAATCCACTGCCTGATTCGGCGAAGTAAACTGTTCCTGCCTCAAGCTGGTTTTCGTTTTGTATTCGTGCAATCTTCAGCTTCGAGGTATGTCGCAGTGCCGCTATCGCCGATTCGACCAGCACCCCTCCGGCCGGTTGCATCACTACAATTGGCGCACCAAAGTCGCGCGGTAATTCCGAAAGGATATCGTGCAAAGCAACCGGGCCGCCGATGTCAGTCACAATGGTAATTAGTCGCACTGGTAACAACTTCCTTTCCTGTCGTCAGCCTTCTCGATTTACTCGCTGCCCCTTCTTAATCGACATAACTGTCTGGATAATATTCTCGGCAGCGCGCTGTATCTTCTCGAGATTTTGATCAAGTTCGCGCTTCATGAAGTCCCGCTCTTCTTCCGTCAGGTTCTCTCCGCGCGCTCTCTTCAGTATGATTTCCGCCGCCTCTTGTGTCTCCGTGGTGGTGTCGATCAATTGCCGAAAACTCCCGCCAACCGCCTGAAACGCGTTATCAGTTAATCGCAGCCGGGCGTTTGCAATCGTGAGATTCAGATTAACCAACTTGATCTCATCAACCAGTAACGTTACATGCTCCACCAATTGTGCAAAGCTGACCATCGACTCTGTCTTATTCATGCAGCAGTCTTCCGATCTTGGTCTTAAGTTCGCCGAAGTCGCTGTTTTTGACCAGATACTCGTTGGCGAGCCAGCTCTTGAAGTCTGATTTGTATGTATTGAATGCGGAGTTTAGCACTACCGGTACTTCGGGACGATTCCGCTTGATCTCCTCAAGCAAGTCAAGCCCGTTCTCTTTTTCCATCTTGATATCCAGGACGACCAGGTCGATCGGAAATGATTCAAGCAGTTCCATCGCTTCCTTGATCGTGCGTGCCGACAACACCTGGTAACCTTCGTCGGTCAGGACCTGTTGATACAGCTTGAGCAGATTGATTTCGTCATCAACACACATGACTGTCTTAGACATTTTGTACCTCCAGTACCGGATAGGCGATGTAGACACAGGCTTGTCCGTCGTCGCCAATCTCAATTCCCGGCTCTCCGCCGTTGTATCGAATCGTTTCAAAAGCCAAGGTCATCCGCAGCGACGAGCCCTGCAACTCCGAATCAAATGCTTCCGCCAAGGCGCGGCGACATTCGGACTCCTCACTCGATTTTGCGCGTATCCAAATGTCCAAACGGTGCTTTCCTTCGCGCCCTCCCGGCTTCATGCTCAGACTCGCTGTCGCAGGCAAAGCCGAATCGATGTGCTCCAGAATGTCATACAGCGACTGCACCGCCTGATCCCGATTGACGCAAACGTATTGTGCCGGCTCTGCGTTCAAATCAACTTCGATTCTTCGAACTGCATGCTGTCGAGCAAACACGTCGGCCGCCACCCGGCCAATTTCGGCCAGATCGACGGTTTCTTTCTCGAGTGCAAACGACTTCGAGAAGTTCAAAACATCGGTCATGGCGTTCTCAAGTCGCGCCGTCTCCTCAACTATGATCTGCGCATGCTCACTTAGTTTATCGGCAGGATCAAGCTTGCTTTTTAGCAGCGCCGCGAACCCGCCAATGATTGTCAGCGGATTTCGCAATTCGTGTGAGATTTTGTGGGATATCTCCGAGGCCAGCGATATCCGCTCAATCGCATTGATCTGCTGTTGGACCCGCTCGATCGTCTTCTGGGCTTCCTCCAGCGAATGCGCCTTGCGCTCGACTTCCTCAAACAACTGCGCATGCTCGATTGCGGTGGAGGCATGCGAGGCAAATACTTGCAGAAGTCTGACGGCGCTGTCCTCGATCGGTCGGCCGGTAATCAAATTGTCGGCCACAATCACGCCGATGCTCTGTCCGCGCGATAGTACCGGTACGATCGAGCACCACGACACATGCAGACTGCGCAGCGCCTCTGATTGGCTGGCTTCACGGTATCTCTCGTCACTGTCGACATTCGTCCACTGCCCTGACTCAACCACTTCCCTGATTAACGTTTCCTCTTCAAGATTGAACCGCATTGACCGGACGATGTGGTTCACCTCAATGTCGTATTGATCGACATTGCTAAGGTAGCACTGCAACACCTCTGAAAGCGACCGATGCCCGCCATTCATGCCGGCCCATATCCGTCCGGCTTCATCGGCGGTTGATGGCCCTATCGCCATCTTTCCCGCCAGGACCTTTGTTTGCTTTTCGCGCAAAAAGAGAAACGCCCGATTGAATCCAAGCCCCTCTTTACAGGTTGCTGCAGCCAGAATAATTCGCAGTATTTCTTCCGAACGCATGGTAGAGTGCAGCGCTTGCGAAATCTCTTCGATGATCTTCAGTTCGCGCAAGTGCCGCTCGACCTTGGCAGTTGCCTCGCTCGATTCGGTCAGATCATAAATGATACCGGTCGCTTCCTCAACTTTCGACCGTGACAGCGACATCGACAAGTAGTAGATCCGCCCGCCGCGATTCGTAAATGTGAAGGGTTCTATTTGGGCAACGTTGCGGCCGGCAAAAATCTCCTGCCATGACCGCTTCAAGTCGGTGTCAAAGAGCGACTCCAGATCCTCAAGTTTCGTGCACAGATCGTGCGAGTAGTGCTCTGGATCGATCAACCGGTGGAAAGCTGGATTCGTGTAGACAATCTGCCCTTTGGCGTCGGCGGCAAAGGCGGCCAGCGGTAGGTTGTCGAACACCAGGTGGCCGGGCTCTGATAACACTCCGCGATACTCGTCCGGAAATGACCCGTTCATACTGGCTATCTTTGACGTGCTAGTTCAGCAAACGCGTCCGTTAATATGTCGGCAGCTTCCTGCTCGAGATTGTCAAACATCTCTTTACGCTCGAGGTACGACAGATACAGATTCGGGTCGGCATCAGTGAAGTCGAGATACTGCATCGTCGATGGCCCCTGCTTTTTCACCTTGAGCTTCTCGCTGACAACCAGTTTGCCACGCAGACAATCGACAATTCGATATTCAATCTCCATCTGCGCGGTCACCCGGCGCTGCTTCGCAAAGAACGGCAGGGCAAATCCCTTTTCGACTCGCATGTCTTCGCGCTTGACATCGCACCAGAGTACAAAACGATGTGCACCGGCAACACCATGGTCAATGGCCTGTTGCTTGTTGAAGCGGCCGCCGCTGACTTCGAGAAGTGCCCATGCTTCTTCCGCCTCGGCAATTTCAATCCCATTTTGCTCGGCAACTATGCTGTTCAGCCGCTCCTGAAAGTTACCGTCCGGCCAGCTCGAACCCGCCGAGTTGACGATGATGATGACTGATTTTTCGGTCTGGCCAAATGCCAACGATGACAACGCCGCAATCAGCAGCCCGGTCAGTAGTCCCACCCTTCGATTATTCTTCATCGGAACTCTGCTCCATGCGCTCTTGCACCTTGCGGGCAAAAATATACTTGAGCAGAAAGCGCTTCACCTTGGTATCAAAACTCGAGATTACGCTGCCGATATTGGCGTTGCCGAATATCGAATTCAATTCCGTCTCCGAACAAAATTCGATACCCACCAGATAACCACCTTCGCCGTCGTCATCGATTCGCTTTACCTTGCCTGCGATACCTGTGATCAAGTCGCTCCCGGCCAATTCGAAGCTCATTGTCAGGTAAGTTCCTTCGGTGAGATTCTGGTCGATCACCATTAGGACACCGCCTCCGGACAAATTCAGCATCGTGCCATTCCGCTGGTTCTGCAGCGCTTCTTCCAAGGGACGGTCGATATTCAGCACGCCGTAGGTCACTGGCGCCGCGATTTCCAACCGGACAAATCTGCGCTTGCGTTCCTTGTAAAGTTGCAGCGGCTGCTTGATGACGAAGTTCTCGTCCTTTGAATGTGTTTCTTGTTTGCTCATTGACTTCTCCTGTCTGATTAAATCAGCCCTCGTTTTTTCAGGGCTACTTGTTGTGCGAAAATGTAGTTCAGTAGTGCTGTGCGTTGGGTTTCCGTGAATGATTGAAAACGTTTGGGTACGCGCTGCAGCTGGCTGGTCGAGAGCAACATCTGTTGTTCTTCCAGGGTGAATAATTCGACTCCATACTGGTGCCACCCTGGCTCTGGTGATTCGCTGCGCCGAATTACGCCAAAAGCACAGAGGTTGCGGTTCATCTCCGTGACGCGCATCATCACAAAGAGCTTATCCTTGGTCTCCGCTTCAAATCGTGTGTGGACAAAAGCGCCGTTGCCGGAAAGGTTGAGGCATTGGGCTTCAAACTCCCGCAGCGAGTCTTCTTGGATCTTGCCGGCAAGCAATTCGTCGGCTGGAATCAGGACCGCAGGCAAGTCGACGGTAATTCGATAGTACCGACGCCGCTGGTTTCGATCGAATGAACGGGGCTTCGGAATGAGATATGTATCCCGCCCGTGCGGATTCTTCCCGAGAATCGTCCCGTTGAAAGTATATGCCGAGTCCGGCTTGTACAAATAAGCCGTGAAATCCGTTCCTTCGGCAAACAGCGCATCCCCCGATATCAGGTTGGGCCTGTCAATGACCAGATGCTGGTCGGTGACGTCCTCCAGCCGGGTACGGTATTTGCCCGTCTTGCCCTTTTCCTCAAACACCAACTCCAGTTTATCCCAGAGTTCGAGCATCCCGCCGACTGTGACCGCGCGCTCTCTCGTTCGTTCCACGATCAATTGCCTCGACTCGCCTCAAGGTTGCTCTTGCCCTGCGCTACGGCGAGATCGATGATCTTGCGCGCCAGCGCGGTGCGAGTTTGGTCGCCTCGGTTGTCAAAGACAAACTGCTGACCCGCTTTGATAGTGTTGTTAAAGTAAAGTTTGGCCTCCGTATTGCGGCCGATTCTGCGCGACAACTCGGCAATTAAATACGTCGCCTGGATCTGCTGATTTCCCGGCTGGATTTCGTGGCCATCCTCAAGAGCGCTCTTGTAGAATTCGATCGCATACAGTAGTGCTTCCTGCTCATTAATCGGCGCATACTCCCAGCGCGACTTGACCTCGCGGATAAACTCCTCGAAGGAGGCAAACCCTCCATAGGCTACCGCACCGCGTTCTGATTGTGGAGCACTGTCCAACCGCAGCCGTGAATTCTTCTCGACC
Source organism: uncultured Ignavibacteria bacterium (assembly GCA_964592145.1). Lineage (GTDB taxonomy): Bacteria > Zixibacteria > MSB-5A5 > CAIYYT01 > CAIYYT01 > JADJGC01. The sequence goes on along the minus strand of CAZQBX010000005.1, from coordinate 43,137 downwards.
GCCGACGCCATTTCACCGATCGCGCCATTCAGAGCGTTCTGCAATTCGTTGATGCGGGTAAGCTCGGACCTGAAGTTTTCCTGGACTGTCAGGAATTCGACATTTCCGGAACCGGATGGGCTGTTCTTGGCAAATGCCTCGTCGACCAGTTGCGATATCGTATTGACATTGAGGGTTAGGTAGTCGCGCGCCTGCTTCAGCTTGGCATAGGCCTTCTCGATATCATAGGCAAAGTGCGAAGGATCATCGGCTGCAGCGACCGGAGCCTGCCCGAAATTCTCGCGATACAACCACGCGATGCGGAGATAGAAACGCCCCAAATCAAGTTTTCGCGGGTGCTCCAGCAGCAGCTCATCATAAATTCCCAGTAAGAACTTGGTCACCGCCGTCGCAAATGGATTGAGTTGCGCGTCGCGTGCCTGTCCCAGCATTTTCAATACCGATCCGTCAACAGCCAGCGCTTCAAGGTGACGCGATTGAATTGGCTTGAGCCGGTAACTCCGGAACGCGTTGTCGTTCTTCCAGTCCTTAAATGCCTGATTGAATTCCCGCGTATACAGACAGTTCTCGCAAGTTGCCATGAAGAACAACAGCGGGTTGTATACTTCGTATTTGGGATTGCGCCATTGACGGCCGACTGGACAAAAATCCGTGTCGTGATCTTCCTCTATATAGGCACCGACTTTGATGTTCTCAAATTCATTGATCGTTTTGCAGACCGGGCATTCAACCTTGGTCAGAAAAAACGGTGATTCCATGGCCATATTCGCCTACCTTCTCCTTAATCTTCCGTGTCTCTACTTCAGTTGACCCAGCAGTTCCAATTCCATGAATGAAATGCCAAGATTCTTCTCTATTTCCTCACGCCGGCTGCCCTGGCGGTACATGCGCACGGCTTCTAAGTACTTCTCTGCCCGCGTCGCTTTCCTGATCGTCGGGGCTGGCGGCGGCGGCGGGACGAAATTCCGCTGTGACTCGTACTGCGCCACCAGGTCGGGTTTGACCATGCGAGGTGCCGGAGTCCGAAGATTGACTGGGGGTTCGTAAACTGGCTCGCGCAGAAGCTCGTGCGCGACCACCGGAGCTTCCTGCTCGGCGGCCTTCATGACGTACTGTGCGATCAGCGACCTGATTCTCTTCTCGCGACGATAAAAGAAGACAGCAACGAAGCTCACGATGACAATCGCGAATGCGCTATCCAATATCAGTCTTGCTACGTTCCATGTATCCATCATTGACTCCTATGTCAGCCGGTCACATCCAGACCGCTCTTCTTTTCCTTGTCCGTGTCTTTCTCTTGCTTTTTTTCTTTGCTCTCTTGCTGCGCGTGCTGTTTGTCCCGATGAATGATCGCCTCATCGGTCTTTTCCGTCGGTTGCGCCTCGCGGTGCTTCTGCACTCGCTGTGCTTCCGCAATCTGGGCGGCCTGCCGTTGGTCGGTGTCGGGTGCCGTCTTTTGCAGTTGGTTGACCCGCTCGGCTAACGGCGTTTTCGCCAAATTGTCAGCGAAGGCAATCGGCTTTACCACATCGCATCACCTGCCTACATTGCAAATTTCTCGCGCACTAAATTCCGCAGCTTCATCACTGCCTTGGTGTGAATTTGCGATACGCGCGATTCGGAAATCGTCATCACTTCCCCGATTTCCTTCAGTGTCAGTTCTTCGTAATAATAAAGGGCTATCACCAGGCGCTCTTGCTCGGTGAGGTTGGCGACTGCCACTCCGAGATAAGCGCGCAGCTCCATCTCTTCGATTTCTCCCAGCACGGAAAACTCCGCCGGACCTTCGACCGTCTCGATGCGCGGAATCTGGCGATTGTCTTCTTCCCGGTAGATCATCTCGTCAAGCGAGAGCAGCGTTGCACCGCTGACATCGGAAAGCGTCGCTCCGAACTCGTCGATGGTGACATTCATGAACTTCGCCAGTTCACGATGCGACGGCTTGCGTCCCAGTTTGCCTTCGAGCTCGTGATGAGCACGATCAAGTTCGCGCGACTTGGCGCGCGTCGACCGCGGCACCCAGTCGAGACTGCGCAATTCGTCAAGAATCGCACCGCGAATTCGCGGCACTGCATACGTCTCGAACTTGATTCCGCGAGTCGGATCAAAATTCGCAAATGCTTCAATCAGTCCGATGACGCCGGTATTGACCAGATCCGGCAGCTCCACAGTCTTGGGGAAGCCCATCGCGAGGCGCCCCGCGACATTTCGGACAAGCGGCAGATAGTGCGACAGCAACTGTTGCCGGATCTCCGGGTTTCCCGTGCTGCGGTAGTCCTTCCATGCATCTGCAACGTTCATAAGCTCTTCACGCCTTTCCTGTTAATATCGAAATAGAAATCCATTTAAATTCGCGCATACGTTTAGTTATGAACCATCACTTGCGTATCGTCAAAGCCGACAACGCGTTTTAACGCCATCGCTTCGCCAAGCCGCTCCCACAGTGATGCTCCCCGCCTTGCCTTGTCTATGTGTTGTTCGCGCAAGGTCTTAACCATTCTGTCCAATTTTTTAACAGCCCCGTCAAGTTCAGTCGGTATCGTCGTCAATGACTGGCTTTCCGAATACTTCTGTACCAGCGGATTGAACTCGAGATAACCCAGCGCCAGCATCGTCCGCGTCAGAAATTTCTCAACCAACTCGGCGAATTTCGCGGTCGATTGATCCCCTTCAATTTCTGAATCTGCTTTGTTGACAATGAAAGCCGCCGAGCCCCGGTCGCTGACCTCGCAAGCCTGCTTGATCTGTATGTAGGAATCTGCAATCGCCGGTATGTGCGGTGTCGTCACGCTGATGCTCAAATCACACATAGCGATCAGATTCAATATCAATGGATCAAGCGATGACGGCGTGTCAATAATCACTACATCGAATAGCGTGTCGATCTGTGCACAACTACTAAGCCCCGCCGACTCCGGCGCCTGTCCCGAAAGTCTGGCACCGGATTCGGTTCCGATCAGCCACAACCGCGGCCCAATCTTGACCGTCGCTTCTTCCAGCGTCGCCGCCCCTGCCAAAACTGCTTCGAAACCCCGCCGTACAATCGAATTGGTCAAAGTTGCCAGATCGCCCAGTCCGCAGTCGGCATCAACTAACAGTGTCCGGTACCCGGCGTCAGCCAGTCGGGAGGCCAACAGAACGGCAATCGTCGACTTGCCGACGCCGCCTTTTCCGGAACAAACTGTTGCATAGAATGCGCGATTCGCCGGACGCATACCGTTACTCAACACTCTCTCCCCCGATCAGCTTGTTGAGGCAGAGATTGACGTCGAAATCATAAATCACGGCATTCGGCAACCGGGAATCGCTCAGGCACAACAGCGGCGGGTACTCGCCAACCGCCAGGTTCAGCACCGTCCCGCAACTGTCAGTGGCATCGAGTTGCGTTAAAGCAATCGCATCGATTCCTAACGGGCGGGCGAATTCGATGTAATGGCGGATATTGGTCCAGCCGGTGGTTAGCGCCAGCACAAGTACCGTGAATCGGTTCTCGATGTTCGCCAGCTCGCTTCCCAAAGCTTCGCGCCCGCTTTGGTCGCCAAGCACCAATCCGGTGGTATCGATCAAGTGATGCGATACCGGCCGCGGTTTGGCCTTGTGTCCATTCGTTTCGACAACCAACTCGAGAATTTCGGTAAGATTCGTTATCTCTTCTTCGGCACCCGGACGGAAATTGTCGAGCGTCTGTAAAGTCACCTTCTGTTTGCGATGGAACACAAACTCCGTCGCCAATTTTGCCAGCATCGAGCTCTTCCCCGAACCGCATGGCCCGACAAACACGATGTTCGAACTGCCTTCCGGCAAGCCGATCGATTGCGGCGCAATCGCAGCCATGATCTTGGCTATGCTCTCGCGATTCGCAGATTCCAGGCGCTGGAGTTGACGGCAGATATCAAGCGCGAGCCGGGACTCCACATCATGGCAGCGCATCGACAGGTAAATCTGCTTCACTTCGCCATTCAGCAACTCGGGAATCACAACATCCAGAAGGGCCGACTCTAGCCGCATCGAACTTGTCGCCGGTACACCAACCGCCGGAGCTGCCGTGGCTGCTGGAAGTACCTTTGCCGCTGCGACCTGTTTGGCGTCATAATCGCGTGCGGCTGTAACACTGAACAGGCGCGAACCGTTGTTGCGGACAACATCCGTCTTGAGAATCACGGCCTCTTTGCCAAATTCCCTGCGGACTAGGTCCAGCGCGTCCTGAATTGTGTTTGCCTGAAAATTCTTAATTAGCATCGTATATGCTCACTGCTTCCTTTGAGAAAACTTCAACTTGAGGGAGAATCTCGGAGTACGAGACTACGACGAGGTTCGGGATCGCACCCTGCAAATAGCGATGTAGCGCCATCCGCACATTCGGACTGACCAACAACAACGGCGTGTGCCCTTCTCTGCTCATCCGCTCGGCGGCCTTCGCGATTCGTTGCGTCAGGATTTCACCGTTCGCCGGTTGAATCACGAGCATCAACCCCTGCTTGGTCGCCTGGACGTTGTCCGATAGGAATTTCTCGGTGCGTGGCTCCAGCGTGAAGACATTCATCGTCCCGTCACTGGTCGAATAGGATTGGGTAATTGTCCGACGCAATGCCATCCGCACGTATTCGGTCAAGACATCTGCATCCTTGGTTTGTTGCGAGTATTCCGCTAGTGACTCGAGAATTGTCACCATATCGCGGATGCTGATGCGTTCCGAGAGCAGATTCTGCAGCACTTTCTGCAAAGTTGAAATCGGCACAACGTCGCCGACGACATCTTCCACCGCTGCCGGAAAATCTTTTTTGACGCGGTCCACGAGGTTCTTGACGTCTTGACGGGTGAAAATCTCTGCCGCATGGCTCTTGATCAATTCTGTAATGTGAGTCGCCATCACCGCCGCCGGCTCAACGACCGTGTAGCCCTTCATCTCGGCCAGTTCTTTATAGTTCTGGATGATCCACTTGGCGCTCATTCCAAAAGCCGGCTCATTTGCCGCAAAACCGTCGATGTCGTCGTCAAGGTAACCTGGGTTGATCGCGAGCAGATGGTCAACCATCAATTCGTAGCGGGCAATGCTGTTGCCCTTGAGTTTCACTTCATAAAGATTCGGCTTAAGCTGGACATTGTCGCGAATGCGAATCGGCGGAACAATTACTCCCAATTCCTGCGCCAACTGTCTGCGGATTGTCGAAATGCGCTCCAACAAATCGCCGCCCTGCTGCACATCAACCAACGGAATCAGCCCGTAGCCGATTTCCAATTCCAGTGTGTCCAGATGTAAGGATTCTTCTGCTTGTTGTGTCGGCGTCTTGTGTTCTTCCGGTTCGATGCGTACCTCGCCGGTTGCCGCTGCGACTTCCTTTTCCTTTACCGCCTGCGCTGTCAGATAGGCAGCCGCGCCCACAACAATTGAGAAAATGGTGAACGGCAGGAAAGGCATCCCCGGGACGATACCGAGCATGAACACGATTCCCGATGCCACCGCCAACGCCTTTGGCTGCAGTGTCATCTGCTTGGTCATTTCTGATCCGAGATTCGAGTCGCCGGCCGCACGGGTAACCAGAATACCCGAAGCCGTTGCCACGATCAGCGCCGGAATCTGCGTGACCAGTCCGTCGCCAACCGAAAGCAGCGTGTATTGGCGTAACGCTTCCGTAATTGTCAGCCCCTCTTGCGCCATGCCGATAATGAATCCGCCGATAACGTTAACCAGCGTAATCAGGATACCGGCAACTGCATCGCCGCGGACAAACTTGGACGCGCCGTCCATTGCTCCGTAGAAGTCTGCTTCTTTTGTGATTTCCAGGCGACGGCGACGCGCATCGTCATCATTGATCAAACCGGCATTGAGATCGGCATCGATTGCCATCTGCTTTCCGGGCATTGCATCCAAAGTAAATCTTGCGGCAACCTCGCTGATTCGGCCGGCGCCTTTAGTGATCACCACAAATTGAATCACCACCAGGATGATGAAGATGATGAACCCGACGACGTAATTCCCCTTTACCACAAAATTACCGAATGACTCGATAACCGCTCCGGCGTAACCCTCGCCGAGTATCAACCGGGTGGAAGCCACGTTCAGCGAGAGTCGGAACAACGTGACCACCAATAGCAATCCGGGGAACACCGAGAATTCGAGCGGACGCTTCAGGTAAAGCGTCGAAAGCAGTATGACCAGCGACAATGAAATGTTAGCGGCAAGCAACAGGTCGAGGAAACCGGTCGGTACCGGGATGATCAGCACGCCGATGATTCCGACAACAGCAATAGCCAGAATTACGTCAGAGTAGGAGCTGAAACTCTTCATCAGGCTTTCCTCTTACTCTTGCCGTTGAGGTTGTAGACGTAGGCCAGGACTTCGGCAACTGCCTTGTACAGGTCGCCCGGAATCTGCATTCCGACTTCGACGGTCTTGAACAGCGCCCGCGCCAGCGGCTTGTTCTCAATCACCGGCACACCCGACTCGTAAGCAATCTTCTTGATCGCTTCCGCAATCAGTCGCTCGCCCTTGGCCAGTACCGTCGGAGCGTCCATTACATCGGTGTCGTACTTGAGCGCCACGGCAATGTGCGTCGGGTTGGTGACCACCACATCCGCTTTGGGCACATCCTGCATCATCCGCTTGCGCGCCTGTTCGCGTTGGATCGCACGGATACGGCCCTTAATCTGCGGGTTACCTTCAGTCTGCTTGAGTTCTTCTTTGATATCCTGCAGTGACATCCGCAGGCCCTTTGTGTAATCCCACTTCTGATAGACATAGTCCAGAATTGCGATGACCACTAATGCCAGCAGAATCTTGAATGAAATCTTGATCGTGATCGCCGTCATTGCAGTCGCAATTTCCCCGACATTCATGTCAACAAACCCGACCATGTTCGGGACTTCTTTCTTGATCGCGTAATAGGCGATGACCGCAATAATGACGAGCTTGATCACGTCGCGCAGCGCCGTTAGCATCGACTTCATGCTCACCAGCTTCTTCATTCCCGAAATGAAATTGAGCTTCTCGAATTTCGGCTCCAGAGCCTGGGTCGAGATCACGTTGCCGACTTGCACATAGGAGACCGCGAAGGCTATCACTACCAGCACGATGATTATCGGCGCGCAGATCTTCACGAAGATGAGGCCGATTTGAAACATGAACGCCGGCGCCGTAGCTGCCGACAGATCAAAAGTCGTTAAATTGGTAAATACCCACGTCAACATGTCGCGGCTCGCCGAGGACATCAATGGACCAAGAGCAATCAGCGAAGCTGCCGATGCGATCATGATCACCACCGAACTAAGCTCGGTAGATCGGGCAACCTGTCCCTTTTCCCGCGCTTCCTTGATCCGTTTAGGGGTGGGTTCTTCAGTCCGTTCCTGGAACGATTCGTCGGCCATGACCTATCCTGCGAAACCTTTCGTAATCGAGAAGGCATCGATACTCAACTGGTTGAAAACTTTGGTGAACATGAACTGGAAGAACGGCAGCCCCAGGGCTAGCATGATCAGTCCTGCACCGATCTTAACCTGGAACCCGACAATAAGGATGTTCATCTGCGGCATTGTACGGGCAACGATCCCCAGGCAGATGTCTGTAATGAACAACGTCACCAGCACCGGTGCGGCGATCTTGATTCCGACAACAAACACCGCCGCCGAGGCATGCATCACCGCATCCATCGCCAGCGGATTGAACGACACATGACCCAACGGCACGACCTTGTATGATTCAAACAGAGCCTGCAGAATCACATGGTGGCCATCAATAATGAAGAATATCAAAGTCGAAAGAATCAGCTTCAACTGGCCGATAATCGGCACGCTTTCTGATGTTGACGGATCAATCACGTTCACCATCGCGTAACCGATCTGATATCCGAGAACACCGCCGCCAAACTGCACACCGAGGAAGATCAACTGGAATAGAAATCCGATGATCAATCCGAACATGAATTCCTTCGCCCCGAGCAGCACCAACGGCAAAAGACCCGGATCGAGCTGGAAAGTCTGCGTTCCCACGAGCGGAAAGAGGAAATAGCCGAACATCAAGGTCAGCATGATCTTGACTTGGACGGGAACTGTGGTTTGACCGAAGACAGGTGCGGCGACAAACAACCCGCCGACCCGGAAGGTTGACAGAAGAAAGACTGCTATGTTGTCAAGTGTGAGTCCGAATATTGCTTCTGTCTGCACGAGTTAGATTTCTCCTCTTCGCACTACCTTTAGCAATGCTTGTGCCGAAGAGGAACGCAGTTCTAACTTGTTGGAATAACAACAGTTGTGGCAGCCGATTGGGGCCGGCAGGTCGCCTCAAAGGAGTATTTTTCTTCCCAGCGGGGAAAAGAATTCATCCCACCAGGGTTGGAATCGAAGAAAACAACCTCGTCGTGAAGCCCACCATCATGTTGATTATCCACGGGAAGCAGATTAACAACGCCAGTCCAACCGCGATGATCTTGGGTACGAAGGTCAGTGTCATTTCATGAATCTGAGTGACTGCCTGAAAGATTGCGATCGCCAAACCGACAATGAGCCCGAGAATCAACATCGGCGCTGATACCATCAGCGTAAGCATGATTGCTTCTTTGCCCAGCGCGATTACATACTGTGAAGTCACTTATCCTCCCGCTATCTTGAAGCTTTCCAGCAGTGATTTGACGATGAGATACCAGCCATCGACCATCACGAACAGAAGTATTTTAAATGGCAGTGCCACCAGAATCGGCGGTAACATCATCATACCCATCGACATCAACACCGAGGCCACTACCATATCGATTACCAGGAATGGTATGAATATCACGAATGCAATTTGGAACGAAGTCCTTAGCTCGGACAGAATGAATCCCGGCACGACGACATGCGTCGGAATGTCATCGCGCGTCGCCGGCTTCTCCATACCGGCATACTTCACAAACAGCGCCAGATCTTTTTCGCGCGTCTGCTTCAGCATGAATTCTCGCAGTGGCTTGACGCCTGACTCAAAAAACTCCGTCTGCGAAATCTCGCCCTTGAGATACGGCTGCAGCGCGTTGTTGTTGATCTGAGTCGCTACCGGTGTCATGACAAAAACCGTCATCACCAGCGATATCCCCATGATCAACTGCGACGGCGGCAACTGGTTTGTCCCCAATGCCTGCCGCAAGAACGACATGACAATCACAATTCGAATGAACGAGGTCGTCATCACCAATATCGATGGCGCTAATGCCAGCACCGTCAACAGCAGCACAATCTGCAGCGTCGTTGACAACCCCTTTCCGTCAGTGGTTTGACCGCCGATGGAAATCGACACCTGCGGCACCGATTGCGCCATCAATTCTGCGCTGCCGATTGCCAGCAACATGACAACGATCGCGATAATGCGCCAGGAAAGTCTCATACGTCGACTCCCTTTTGCTCGATCGCAGCCCGCGGCATCAGCGACTCTTTCGCTTGTCGTAAGAACTGTCCGAACTTTGTCGAATTCCGCGCAACCTCGCCAATCTTGGCGGCCGGTGGCGGGGCGATCTCGACATCGCATAGTTTGTTGATACCGTGCTCCGTTGCACCGAGAAGGACATGCTTCTCTCCAACCTTGATCACGTATATCGCTTGCTTTGGAGTGAGATGTCGTCGTTCAACGACCTTGATCAGTTCGCCGGCAATCGGCGACTTTCCGGTAGAGTAACGTTTCATCACCCAAACCGAAGCGTAGATGATGATGATGATCAGTAGCAGCGCTCCGGCCAACTGAAGCAGGGTTGGGCCCATTTCACTGGCGAAGTCGGGGACTTGCTCTTCCTGAGCAAACAGTTTCACACTGCAGAACTGAATCAGCGATCCGATGCTGAATATAGTCCATTTCATGTTACAAGCTCTTTAGTCTGTCTTCGGGCGAGATCAAACTTGTGACCCGCAATCCAAAATTCTCGTCAACGACGACGACTTCACCTCTCGCTACAATTTTGTTGTTTACCAATAAGTCCACCGGCTCGCCGGCAAGCTTGGTCAATTCGACGACCGAGCCCGCGCCTAATTCCAATATGTCGCGGATGCTCATCTCGGTTCGGCCAAGCTCGATGGCGACCGGAAGTTTGACGTCCAAAAGAATGTCAATATTCTGTGCCTGGCCGACCGGCTGGGACCGCTGAAAATGATCGAACTCGACCGGTTGAACAGTGGGTCCTCCCATTGCACCGAGTCGCGTAGCATCTTCTGCCTCAACTCTCGCCAATTCCGCCAGCATCGCCGCCTCGACTTCATCATCCACTGACGAAGACGAAGATATTTGGTCCGCCGGTATCGATTGTGCCTTTGCCTTAATCGGTGCGGCTTCACTGCCGCTTCCCGATGGCGGTCCGCCTAAGATTGAATCATCATCCAGCGGTGTGTTCGGTGTGATCTCATCTGCCATCTATGGTCTCCTATTCCTCGGCGCGGCCGGTAAGCTGAAATCCTGTCTTCCGTCCGACGATGCCGGGGCGGGCAAAAAACTTCTTTCTTCCACGTACAAAAATCTCCAAAGGGTCTTCAATTCGCTGATCCAGTTGGACGACGTCGCCGACCTTGAGCGATATGAAATCCCTTACTGTCAGCGTGGCCGTGCCCAGGCGCGCTGTCATTTCAGCTTTTACGTCTTGCAGATTCGTCACATTGAGAAGACGATTCTGCTCGATGTCACCCTTCTTTGATTGATCTGCCCACGTGTTGCCGACTAAATCCTTCATGATCGGTTCGAGCGTAACGTAAGGGTAACAGATCGTCAGCAGCCCGGAATTACCCAGCATCTTGATCTGGAATCCGATCACGATCACGGTTTCCCCCGGCGGTACGATCTGTACGAACTGCGGATTGGTCTCAAATGAATGTTGGCGAATTTGTACCTTAACGACTGAAGCCCATGTCCGCTCGAGCTCCTTGAAGACGTTTCGAGAAATCTTGGCAAGAACCGCCTTCTCGATACCGGTCAGTTCGCGCTCGGTCTCCATGATGCGACCGACTCCGCCAAACATGCGATCGATGAATAAGAACGCCAATGTCGGATTGAAATCGACCAGGCACCGTCCTTCAAGTGGCTCCAGAGTAATGGTGAAGACATTTGATGGATTGACCAGCGACATAATCAGTTCGGAATAGGTGATCTGGTCAACGCTGACCAGCTCGATATCCACCATAGCTCGCTGAATTGCCGAAAGGCTGGAACCGAGATGCCCGGCAAAGTTGTCATGAAGATTCTCCAAAGTGCGAATCTGATCTTTGGATACCCGATTCGGATGCTTGAAATCGTAGGCGACTACCGAACGCAACGAATCGTCCTGGCGGGCCAGCTTGGGATCTACCTCTTCCGAAGTCGATACCGTCGATAACAGCGCATCAATTTCGTCTTGTGAAAGAATCTTCGCCACTTCGCTTCTACCTTCTCATTCCTTACTGCAAAACAAAGTCTGTCAAATACACCGCGGTCGCCTGCGCCGGCGTCGTGAAGCGATTCACCACCGCCAGAATCTGGCGCCGCATATCATTGCGAACCTTGATGTCGGCAAGTTCGTCAACCGTCTTGGATGACAAGATGGTTATCAGCAGATCCTTGATCTTGACGGCTTTCTCCTCGAACGCCTTCAAGTCTTCCGGCGATGCAACTTCAAAACTCACGCTGCACGAAAGATATCGCGTGCCCTGCGTCTCCGCCGGGTTGACAACAATGCTCTCGACTGTGAAGAATTGATTTGAACCCGCATGCTCTCCCTCACCGCCGCCACCATGACCCGCTGGAGCTTCTTCACGCTTCACTTCTTTGACCGGCTCGGCTTTCACCGGTTCGGGCTGTTGTTCCGTTGGTGCATCGCTCGCCATCATCGGTTTGAGAACCTTGAGGGTAAGCAGATACGCCGCGGACACAGCCACCAGGCCGATCAGTCCGAACATTGCCACCTTGGTCAGAGTCGCTACCAGATTGGCAGGCACCAGGCTCTTCCTTGCGGCGGCCGGTTGATCAACAACCTCGGTCTTCTCTTTGATATCCGGCATAATCGGCTTCCTATGCTTCCCGAATCGGTACTGATTGATAACCAACCAGTGTCGACCGCTTGTATCGCGTTACCTTATCAATGATCTCTTCTGAATTTTCTTTCACCATGATCTTCTTGCCGGTCGTCAAACTGACAATCGTATCCGGAATCTCTTCAACGAACTCAATGAGATCGGCGTTGATGACAATGGCCGTTCCATTCAATCGTGTGACCTTGATCATTTATGCCTCAACTCATTATCTCTTCAAGTTAACCAGATCGTCGAGCATGTTGTCGGATGTCGTGATCACACGGGCATTCGACTGAAATCCGCGCTGCGCGATAATCATGTTCGTGAATTCCTGCGCCAAATCGACGTTGGCTGATTCGAGCGCGCCCGAGGAGATCGTCGCCGATACCGTCTCGCCGGCAACTCCTTCGATACCTTCACCGGAGTTGGCCGAAGTTTGGAACAATGACTCGCCGGATTTCAGCAAACCGGCCTCATTGTTGAAGTCCGCCAGCGTAATCTGAGCAAGGTTGCGTGACACACCGTTCGTGAATATGCCGATGATCAATCCGGTCGGGTCGATGGAAATCTTATCCAGAATTCCCATGCCATAACCATCCTGGTTGATCGCGGCAACCGTTTCGACTCCGGAGAATCCGGTCAGTCCATCGTACTGGCCCGATGTGCCTGCGAACAGGTCAATCTCCGCTAACTGCGCACCATTATTGGGATCAAAGATGAGTCTGTCGGCGCCGCCGTCAAAACTCCATCTCAACAACGAACCATTGGCGTTAAACTCCACGGTTCCTGTTCCGCCGGCAGAGATGATCTCTCCACCCTGCAGCGACGATTCCCAGTACCATTTGTTTGGCTCATGCGACTTAATGAAGTTCGTCATCAAGGTGTGGGTACCGCCCAAAGAATCAAATACCGTGAGCGATGTCGCCTTGGCTGTGTCCTTCGTAGTTATCGAAGCCGTTCCGGCCGTCAGACCGGTGTCAGCCGAACCGACCGTCACACCGCCGCCGCCCAAACCGGTTACTCCCGTCGCCAAACCGGTCGTCTGGCTCGTGGTTATTCCGAGAATGGTCGATACCGGCGTGCCTCCCACCGAAGGAGTAAATACGTCGGTTGCGACCAGATTGTGATCGGTGCCGTTATTCACGGTGAAGGCTGCCGCTGCTCCCGCTCCGAATATGCGATTCGCAATGTCACCGAGAACTGCAGGATTGGTTGCCACAGTATATGAAGCGCCTGCCTTCGTCCGTTCGATGCGGATTTCTCCGCCAACGATGCTGGCATCAATACCGTCGATAATGTCAATTGAGTTAACCAGTTCATTAACGGTCGAAGTTGTCGTAAGTCCTGTTATCGTGATCGGCGATCCCGTATCTACCGTCAATGTCAATGTCGGCGAGGTGACTCCGAGCGATCCCAAAGTTTCGTTCCCGGTCAGGACTGCGTTTGGAATGTTGTTTCCAACTCCATTGGCAAACGTCGCATTCGACCCGGTAATGGTTATTGCATGAGTGCCGCCGGCGCCATCACGCGAAACTCCCGATACGAGAGTGATTCCGTTAGTGGGCGTGATGCTGTCGGTAAGTGAAGCCTCCGAGCGTGTGGCCGAGGCATCAAGGTTGTTGCCATACGAAACGCGCGTCGTGACCTTCGCCGGATCCTGTTGACCGAATGGAAGTTGAATACTGCCAACCGTCGATGTTGATGGAATCGCACCGGATGGATCAGCCATCTTACCCTGCACATAAAGGCCATTCGACGGATTGACGAGATAACTGTTCGCATCAAATCCGAACGCTCCCGCGCGTGTGTAAAACTTCTGATTGCCGTCTGATAATATGAAGAAGCCGTTACCTTGAATCGCCAAATCGGAAATCTGGCCGGTCAACTCAAGTCCACCCTGGGTGAAAAGGTTATCAATCGACGCGACGTTCATGCCCAATCCCAACTGAACCGGGTTTGAACCGCCGGATACCGCCGATGGACGGCCGGCGCCGCGAAGAGTCTGTACCAACGCTTCCTGGAATACCGAACGGCCCGACTTGAAGCCGACCGTATTGATGTTCGAGATGTTGTTACCGATCACGTTCATACGAACCTGATGGTTTCTTAGTCCTGCGACACCTGCGAAAAGTGATGCTAACATATATCCTTTACCTCCGAAATCAGGCTTCCTCTATGGAGGTCCGGCCTGTGGTTCTTTGTTTAATTATCCAACTACTACCGCATCGATGTTGGTGAAAACACCGTGCTTCATTTTTTCCGTTTCCATTGCCGTTACAACTGTGCGGCTCGGTACATTCACCAGCAGCGCCAGATTATCCAGCAGCACCACCGAATCGCGTGCGCCCTTGTCCGAAGCCCGGTCCACCGCATCGGTTAACCGTGCCAGTCGTTCAGGCCCCATATCCAAATGACGCCGGTTTATGCGATCATTGAGATGCTTCGAAAATGTGAGGCCATCGCTTGATATGTGATTCTCTGACGCCTGCGATTTGCCGATTGACCTTGGCTCGGAAGTGACCGCGCCAACGCCCGGCAAGTGATTGATCGAGTTCATCGCCATCGCCTAACCTCCGCTCACACTGCGGACACTGGCCAACGGAATCATGCCGCCTTCGATCAGCAGATACGCCTGGCCGTCGATGTAGTCCACTCCGGTCACCAGTCCTTTATTGAATCCAGCCGCACTCACGGCATTGCCTTGTGGATCGCGAAGCTCGACTGAATAGCCGTAGTTGCCAGGCGCCAGATCGTTGCCGTTGTTGTCCTTGCCATTCCAGGAAATGCTGTGCTCACCGGCTTGCAGCTGCGACAACGGTATTGTGCGCACAATGCTTCCCTCGGCGTCGTAAATGCTCACGACACCGGATAACGCGAAACCGCTCGAGTTGAAGTTGATTGGCGAAGTGTGGTCGCGGCTGACCGCTGTGACGCTCGCATCGGCGGTCACCGTTTTGCCGATCAGCGAAGTGGCCATGGTGTTGTTGATTGTTTGCGACAACAACATGTTCCACTGCGAACTTGTCGACATGGTCTCATTCAGATTCTGTAATTGTTCAAGCGAAGAGAATTGCGTCATCTGCCCGATGAATTCCTGATCCTTCATCGGCTCCAATGGATTCTGATACCGCATCTGCGCCGTCAGCATCTTCAGGAAATCTTCCTTGCCGAGTACTTCATTCGTCTTCTTTGCCGTTTCGGTCGTCTGCGGCGAAAGTAATGAGCTGATAGATTGTGATTCCATCTTATCCTCATGCCACCAGGTTAAGTGCACCGCCATAAACGGTACTTGAATTTTGTGAAATCTCGGCTGCGGCCGGAACGTTGACAATCAATCGGTCTTCAGAGGCGTTGGACCGGCCACTGCGCCCTCGCCACCCTTGTTGAAAGGCATGTTGACGGCGTGAGTCATTGTCATCATTGACCAAAACTTCAATGCTATTTAGTCTCAGGCCCGCACGCTCGAAGCTCTCCCGCAATTGCGGCAGCGACAGCTCGACTGCACGCTTGGCGTCTTCGCTGGAGGTCTCCATTCGCGCGCTGACTTCCGTCGGGGTCGTCGTCAACTTGATCTTGAGATGTCCGAGATGCTCGGGCTGCAATTGAAGTTTGATTTCACCCTTCTTGAGTAGTGCTTCAATGTGTCCGCGCTTGATGTCCAGTTTGAAGCGCTCGGTACCGTTGATCTCAAGGCTTCTATCCGTCGCTTGCTGCAGGTGTTTTTCGACCGCAATTCTAACGTCTGCCTTGTCGATCGCCACATTCTCTGCCAATGAATCTTTGGCACTACCCGCGGATCCCATAAGCTTCTCAATGTCAAATCCTTGCGACTTCAGCGCCATCTGCACGGGCTTGCGTATCTCAATTCGGTTCTCCAGTCGAGCCGGAGCCTCATTATCGACCACTGTTCTTGCCGGATTCTGTATCGGTGTCTTGCCTGTCGCTTGAACCTGACGAACAACACGCGTTGGTTTAGTTGCAGGTCCAGTAGTACGCACGGCCGCTGCAGTCTTCGGTGCAGCCACAATCTGTGGCGCTACTGCGATTGGCAATCCATTAGTGACGGCCAATTTCTTGGTGCTTATCGGAAGATCAACTTTCGTTTGTGCTTCTTTGTCTGCGTTGGTGAGGTTTACTTGTACGATGGCCTTGCCCGTAGCCGACTCGATGTTCAAGCTGGGATATGCCTTTTGCAGTTGGCTCTTAAGCGAGTGCGATTTTACTGCAATTGTCTTGCCCGTCGCCTTCTGATCGTTAAGTGAAGTCTCGTTGTTCGACTCGGACATTTTCTTTGCAACGAACTCGGTCTCGACATCTTCCAGCGCTTTCGCTGCTTCGTCGGAGACTTCGATTGTGGCATTGACTAATATGCCGTTTGCCTGCTTCCCGGAATGCGCCGACAATTCGGATTCGACGCAATTCAACAACGAAGTTTCCTGGTCTTGCGGCATCTCTATTGCAGTCAGCCTGACCAGTACTTCCATGCTTGGCACAGGGTCCACATTCACGACACTGATTATCGTTGGAGTACCATTGCCGGCGACAGCCGGAGTTGTTTGTACTTGCGCCAGGAGCGGCGTTACATCGCCCGTCGGCGTCGAAGTCCGTTCGGTAGTGGAAACTTGATCGACAACTTCACTGACGATTTCTTCAGCCTGCGCTATAATCGGATTCGCGGTCAACTCTTGCGCCAGTTTCGCAACTTCGGGATCGCCAGTTCCCTTTGCCAGAATTCCGGCAACCGGGACCTGAGTCTGCTGCGGGGTTGCAGCGACAGCATCGGCAAACAACTGCGCGAATTGGCCGTCCTCGGCGGGCTGACCAATCAAACCTGCTCCGACCGGAATCGGTGAAGCATTAGTTTGTGCTGCTGCAAATATGTCAAGTATCGGATTCATTGACTCTAACTATTCACTCATCGAAATGATGTACTGCGTGATCTTGGCGGCTCGTTCCGGAGTCATCTTGCCAAGTACCTCCGAGGCCTTCTGCTTCTTCATTTTGCTGATCATCACACTAACCTGCGCATCGCTAAGGTTGCTCAAAATTGGCACCAATTCATCCGTGCTCATGCCTTCGTAGAGCTTCGCCATCTGCGTGATGTTGCCTTCTTCCAGCGCTTTTTTGCGATCCAAGAGTGCTTCCACTTGGCTCTTGAGCTGATTCAATTGGGTCTTTTCCACCTCAAGTTGGGCCATCTTGCGGTCGATCTCTTGTTTCTGCTGTTCATACCAGGTGTTCTTTTCAATCGAATCGCGCACTGCTGCGGTATCGTTCAACGGCAGTTCTTCTTCACCGCCGTCGTATCCATCGAACAGCGCCTGGTAGGGATCCGCATGCTCTTCATCTTCCTTAACTTCTTGTTTGGAAGAGTCAACTGCCTGTGCCTGTTTATCCGGGGATTCCGCTGAGGGCTTTACATTGCTTGAGCTGAACACACCAAATTGGAGCGAAAACACAACTACCGCTACCACGAACACGATCGCGCCTGCGGCTATCAGCATAAGGTGAGACTTTCCGCCCGCTTTCGCCTTTGGCGACTCGCTTTGCGGCTGTTGCTCGATGTCTTTTTCGGCCATTACTTTTCCTCCAAATGGCGTATTGCGCCTTCTTGCCGTGTAACTGCTTTGCAAGAGTAATGCCAATTTCACGACCAAGCTCCTAAGCCGCTTGCAGGCATGTGCTTCAGAACTAAGACAAGATTTCGTTTGGAGACTGTGATGGGAACAACGCGGAAAACTATTCCCGTTGTTTGGGAAGATTCTGGTTGGAGACGAAAGGTGGTAAGAGTCTATCGTGCAGACAAAGAATTCAGATGGCGAATCAGCGCATCGGGCGTAATCGTACTGTCGCCAAGCATCGCAGCAATCTCAAACTCCGACTTGCGGGTACCATATTTCCAGAGCCCCTTCAGAAACTCACCCGTAGCCGGCAGAGTATACCAACGCTCGCCGAATTCGTCGCGCAAGTGCTCCCGCAATTGCGCCGCCAAAAACCAGCCGGTCAGATATTCCGCCGATGCAAATTGGTCAAGTCGCCGGTAAAGCAGTTCTTGATCGGCTTCACTCCAGCCATAGCTGCCCAGCGGCCGCTTGATTTCTTCATAGGCTTTGCGCAGATCGACTGCGCCGCCATGAACTTCCTGCTCGAACAGCAAATCGCCACAATACGAGCGCGTCGCCATCAATTGAACATAGGCACGCTGACGCAAGAAGTCCCTGATTTCACTCTGCGTGACTCCGAACGCCTTCTCGACCACCTCCGGTTCGTCAAGTAAACCTTCAATGAGAAACGCATACGCTTCTTTCAGCGCACCAGCTCCCAGTTGCGTAAACTCGAACTCCCGCTCTTCCGTGTTTAGCCAATGCAGTGCATGCCCGATCTCATGCATAAGTGCCGACGTCTCCCAATGGCCGGAATCTGCGGGCAGAATGACTCGAATGTCATCCGGAATTGTCACCGGATAAGTCGCAGGCCGCGAATATGGCCTATTCGTTTGGCGTACCAATTTCAATCTTGACGAGGAACCCGGCACAAGCCCCATTTGAGCCAAAGCTGCTTCACAACGCTCCATCTGGTTGATGTTACGGAAATGATCGTCATAATGTGAAGTCCCCATCAGGAAGGCAATATCATAACCGCGCAACATGTCAAACTTGAGTCCCGACAATTTCGGAACTACTTCTGTCGCCAACTGTCTGAAGAGGCTATCTGTTTCCCGAATAGTGTTGCGTGCCTGATCACTCAACACCGAGTAATCGAGTTGCTGGCGCTCTTGACAAATTGCCGACAGGTCACCGTATCCGAGATCGAATGCAGTCGAATCTTCTATCCGGATCAACTCCGCTGTGACGGCGTTCTCCTTCTGCAACTCCGAAATCCAGGCATAATAAGCTTGCTGCCTCAAGTCCCGATCCTTTTCACTCGTCAGAATCCGCTGCACCGCATCAAGCGAAACAAGCCGGTTATTTAGTTTGACGGAGTCCGTTACTCGCATGTCCTCAAGGTACCCTCGTACCTCTTGAGTGTTCCTCTGTAAAATCATTTCGATCAAGAAGTGGCGCAGGCGTCGCACTTTCCGTTCGTCTTCCGAATCAGGTGGATAACTATCCTCAATCTTCTGTAGGAGGCGCAGATTTTCTGGGCTGGTCAGGTCGCCTATCAGGCTCTCGCTTGTCTGCTCAACGCTGGACTCAACCGAATCCGATTCGGACTGAAAATATCGGCTGTACTTCGCCAACATCTCACTTCGGCAATATTCACGAGCTTCACCGCGAATGGCAATCAACTTCTCCCATTCACTCTGCGTCACCTCGGAACTATTTCGCGAACAGCCGATGAAAATCGTTGTGCAAACCGCACAAGTGATCAATTTAAGGAAACTCTTATGCATTCAGTTGGTTAGATTACGTAGCGAACCTGAAATCGTCCAGACAAAACTGACGAATAATGTCGTGACAGCCGATGTAATACATATTACCGGAAAACCAGACAGAGCGGATTCCGGTTGATCGCAAAAAAAACTGCGCCAACAAGTCCGGTCCAACCGACTAAAGTGTTGACAGAATTGAAATTAGTTGATATCTTGGAGATGTAACGTCTACTTCAATATAGGACCACGCACGAGGTGAACATGAAGGTTTTTGGCACTGGGGCGTTAATTGGCCTGCTTTTGGTGGTCGGAATGACTGTCGCAAAACAGCGTCCCGATTTTCAGGATCCGAGCTATTTTCGGGCAAAGAGCGAAACTCCCATTACTGACCGCGCCGTTGATTTCCTGGCTAAAAGTCAGATTGGCGGTAAAGTCAAGGTTTGGGTCTTCTTCACTGATAAAGGCATCTTCAACAAATCAGAGTTTACGGCCGCAGCGTTGGCCGCAGATGCTGGATTGACTCCGCGTGCCAAAGCACGCCGCGAAAAGCACGGAGTCACCGGAATTCAGTTCATTGATCTACCGGTAAACGCCCGCTACGTCAGCCAACTGCAGGCAATGGGGGCGGAAGTGCTAAGCACATCCAAGTGGTTGAATTCTGCCGCGATCGAAATCGATCTCGATCGGGTCGGCATGATTGCCGGCATGGAATTCGTTGCGCGGGTTCAACCGGCTGCGACTTTCAAACGGTCTGTGGAGGAAGTCTCGTACGAGAAGACGTCTCCGCAAGGCGACCAACAGGCACTTCAGCCTACTTCTCTTTCCTATGGCAACTCACTCGGACAATTGACGCAAATCAACGTCCCGATCTGTCATGACTCCGGCTATGCCGGCCAGGGAGTCCTGATTTCGGTCTTCGATACCGGTTTCCGCAAAACCCACTTTTCGTTCGGACAAGCCTACCTCGATGGTCGGGTGATTGCTGAACACGACTTCGTCTTCAACGATGGCAATGTCTCTAACGAAGTCGGTGACGATGCCAGCGCCTGGAGTCACGGCACCAGCACGTGGTCAACCTGTGGTGGCGCCAATTCCGGTGTGCATTACGGTCCGGCATATTTGGCACAGTTCATTCTCTGCAAGACTGAAGACGTGAGAAGCGAAACCATCCAGGAAGAATACAATTGGGTCGCAGCGGTCGAATGGTGTGATTCAATCGGTACTGATATTATTACTTCGTCTCTGGGATATACTGACTGGTATGTGACCGCCAATTACAACGGCGATTTCTGCGTTACGACAGTTGCAGCCGATATTGCTGCCTCCAATGGTATCTTGGTTGTCAACTCGGCCGGTAACTCCGGCTCAGCACCGCAGACTCTTGGCGCGCCCGCTGATGCCGACAGCATCATTGCCGTCGGCGCCGTCAACTCCTCCGGAACCATCGTCAGTTTCTCATCCCGTGGACCGACAGCGGATGGTCGTACTAAGCCCGAAGTCTGTGCTCAAGGGTCGAACGTGAGTGTAGCTAGTTCCGGTGGCGATGCTTCCTACGGTTTCTCGAGCGGAACCTCGTTCTCATGTCCATTGACCGCCGGTGCAGCCGCCATCGTGTGGGGCGCTAACCCCAGCTGGACCAATATGCAGGTTCGTGAAGCTCTCATGCTCACCGCTAACAACGCCCTGACTCCGAATAATAACTATGGCTGGGGAATCATCAACACCTGGAACGCCCTGAACTATGTGTTTGCTCCGCCCGCCTACCTGCCCGGCGACGCCGACGGCAGCAACTCCATTACGATTTCGGATGCCGTCTTCATTATCAATTACATATTCGCTTCCGGTACCGCCCCTTCGCCGCTCGCTGCAGCAGATGGCGATTGCACCGGATCAATCACGATTTCCGACGCCGTATTTATCATCAACTACATCTTCAACGGCGGACCCGAACCGACGCTCTGCTCATAAGTTTGTTAGCGATCTCGTTAAACGAACAGGGACTTCCAACGAAGTCCCTGTTTTCATTTAACCGGTGCGCTACTGGATAAGCGCTATTTGACTAACACCATTTTGCCACTGGCTCTCAAGTTATTGCTTTCAACTTGATAGAAGTACACTCCTGACGGCAATATTACGCCCTTTTGATCAACAGCCTCCCAACGAATTTGATGACTTCCGGCCTGCTGTCTGGGAGCGAAAATTCTGCGAACCAATTGTCCCGACAGGTTGAAAATGCTGATGTTGACATCACCCGACATTGGAATCGAATACTCGATGGTCGTTGCTGCATTAAATGGATTTGGAAAGTTCTCGGCAGTGACAAAATCTCGCGGCAACTGGTCTTCACCCGATTCAACAGCCGTGGCAACATCGTAGTCGATCGGCGCGACATTGTTCAACCTTCGATTGTATCGCCACATCGGGCAGGGAGATTTCTTCTCATCCCACTGCGATCCCGGAAATGATGTAAACACCAACTCGTTTGTCGGTGTTATCATGATCATATCCGTCCAGCCATCCCGATCGAGATCGCCAAACGTCGGCACATTCGCCTTGGTTGGATTGTCCTGTGGATGCGGCGCCGTAAACAGCGGCCAACCAGTCAGCAGATCGCCGGTCGCGCTGAAGGCTTCAACTCTCTGTCGCGGAAACACACCGAATAAATCCCGCCCCACCGCCACGACTGCATCGGGTCCATTGCTGTTATTGACATCAACCAGAAGCGGCATCGAGGCAATCCCCGGATGCTCAATCGCAGCTATCAACCCGTCCATCGGCTGATCCGCAAGCACCGGATCGCCATTTGCGTTCCATGCGAACAAGTATCCATGGTTGGCATCGTGAAACGAAACAACCGACTCCGGCTCGCCATCGCCATCGATATCTCCAAAAACTGCCATCGGTGGATCGAGAAAACCGGGAATACCGAGATATCGAGCTTCCCGTCTCAACACGCGCAGATCGGAATCCATCACCAAGATGTAATAACCAAAATTCTGAGTCTCTTTCGACAAGTACCCCATCAGGACAAGATCGTAGTCACCATCGCCGTCAGCATCTGCAGCAGTCAGCCCCGAAGGAGTCAGCTGATAATCGCCAAAGGCAAAGCTTATCGTCCGCAGAGTTTCGCCGCACAGGTTTATTTTCCGTAGCAGTCCATTTAGGCCTATGACGTACAACTCGTCCAGCGAGTCACGATCCAGATCGGCTGCCTGAACCAGATTTCCATCCAGTTCGAGCGGGAAACATGAACCGGCCGTTCGCTTCGGACTACTTATTCTTATTTGGCTGGGACTGGCCAAAGTACCGCCCGATTTGTAGATGATCTCATCGAACCCGTCATGGTCGAGATCCTGCGCAAACAATAGCGGAAAGAACGCCTCGGTTAAAGATCCATACAGTGAGGTGCGCGGTGAGTTGTACACGACATCTCGAAAGATCCTCCCTCCTGAAGCCAGTCCGTAAATGAGGTTCGTGGTCTCTGAGATCACCGCCAGGTCATCAATGGAATCAGAGTCAATGGAACATACAGCCGGGACTACAAGGCAATTCTCATCCGGCAAATTCGGCATTCCCGCGTACCTGCGATTTCCGGAGAGATCGAAGAACACAAGTCCCGAATCTGTCCCGACCACGATTTCATTGTTCCCGTCGCCGTCAAAATCACCATAGTTTGCCATAATCGTTGCTCTGGCTCCGATCTCGGCGCGCCAGCCGCGACCTTCCGAGAACGGCGAAACAACTGTGACATGCTCTTCAAATGAGTCTTCCTCCCCATTCGAACCGAAGACGCGGGCACGTATGACGTAGTCCCCGTTTGGCACAGTCATCAAATCCCAGAAAACGCTCGTTTCGCCGACTGACGGCGCGGTCAACTCGGCGACGACAACCCAGTCCGCACTGCTCGAGGACGACCGATAATCAATAACCGTTCTTTCAAAGTCCTGACAAATCGATTTCAGTCCAATGTCGGCACCGCCTGACAGGACTTCGTGGTTCTCCGCTAGGTAGAGTTCTACGGTAGCTTCCGGAACCAACAACACCGCTCTGCGGGACTCATTCGCCTCGCCCACTCGAAGGCGGATTTCGTAAAGCCCGGACAGTTGCCCCGTATCCCAAGTGCCAAGTTCACCCGAACTAACGGTCGCTTGGTTTTCCTCAATCAGACTCCATTGCGTGTCGTCAATCCGCCGATAATCCAGCTTGTAGCTCCCGTCGCCGTCAGCGAACGCTCGTCCAACAATCTCAATGATGCCGCTCAAGATGAAACCCTCGCCAGGAAAGTCGATGCGAGCTTGCGTTGTCGGAGTGGCTTCTAGTGCCCTCATTAAATTTACTCGGCCATACCCGCTAAACCGGTCCCAACCGGCGTGATCGGTTCCCTCGCCTCGAGGATCAACCAGATCATCGCTTGAGACTCTCAAGATGCGCCTGATACTGTCTGACGAAAGGCCAGGCGACTGCGCGCGCATTTCGGCAACGACTCCCGCTACGTGCGGACAAGCCATACTCGTCCCGGACGCTTCATAGAACCGGTCTGCAACTATATGCACTCCCGGCTCGTATGAGGGCGCAACACCGTACATGTCAGAGCTTCCCGCCCGCAAGGACAATATCGATTCGCCCGGTGCGCAAAGTTCAACGTGCGGACCGAAAGTTGAAAAATCTGCGACGAAGTCTCTGCCATTAGTGGCGCCGACAGCAATTACAAACTCAAACGCTGCCGGATAAAACAGATCTTCAGTTCCGGAATTGCCGGACCCGGCACAGAGGACGACGCCCTTCTCGCGCGCATATTGCAGAGCATCATACAACAACAACGACTCGTATGGCATTCCCCACGACATGCTGATTACATCCGCACCGTTATCAGCGGCATAAATCACTGCCTTGGCGGCCAAAGAAACTGACATCGTCGGAAATATCTTCAGCGGCATCAACTTGGCATGTTTCGAAACACCAGCAATTCCATAGTTGTTGTTTATCCTGGCGCCGATGATGCCTGCGCAATGCGTGCCGTGGCCAAAAGTGTCGTTCGGGTCGTTATCAGAGTAGATCGGGATCGAAGCTTCGTTGGCCGAATAATCCCAACCCCAGGTATCATCAATGTAACCGTTGTGATCATCGTCGACATTATTCGCCGGTAACTCGTCAACATTCTGCCACACGCTGCCGTTCAAGTCCGGATGAAATCGGTCCAGACCCGAATCAATGATTGCCACAACTACATCCGAGGCACCACTGTTGACTACCGCGCCGGTCGACTTTATGTCAGCGCCGGCACTGCCGGCAACCACAGTCTGGACGTCATTACTATCCCCTTCGAGGCGCAATACCGAGAAGTACTCCTGGCCAACATTGAGCAGATTCCACTGGTAGGTAAATAACACGTCGTTGGGAACTTCGAATAATTCCAATTGATAGTCGGGTTCGACGTATTCTACTGCACCAGAGCCGCTCAAATCTCCAATGAAGTCGCGAGCTTCCGCGGCCGTCGCAAACTCGATGACCCGAACTCGCTCGAACCTGTCACCCGTGTCATAATTAGGACGGGATTCGGCAAATTGCTCTACTGATATCGGATTGGCTCTGCTTATGATTTCTGCAAGAGCAGACTCAGGTGTTGTCGAAGTCCGGCTCTTGGCAATCTCATCTGATCTGCGGACCTTTAACGTGACACGCCGGGAGTCTTGCGTCTGCCCGGAGTTCGCTCCCTTTGAACTGTAACTGATTGCACTTACGGCCGAAGTCAATGCCGAGAAGACACAGAAGTAGATCATCGCTGATCTGGTCAGTCGCATAAAATCATCCACCTCCCGCGGAATTCCTGCCAAATTCCCAACACTCCACTTCCACAATGACAATATACGCCGCCACCCTGTTTTTAGCCACTGTCAAGTGCTCCGTCGAAACGAGTTTGCTCTATGCTGCAAACCTATGACGGCGCCGGCGAGCCTGTGTTTAACGGCAAACTAAGCCAGCTTATCCGCAATCTTGCGCACTTGATCGGCAAGATCGTCCACTTTACGGCTCAATTCCTCCAAATCCTTCTTCCTGGCAACCTTAAGATTCTCAATTGTCACTTCGACGTCCTTCGAAATGCGCTCCTTCAAATCCTTCGTTGAGCTTTCGGCCTTGTCCAGCAGCTCCAGAATCGCTTCCGACCGCTTCGTTTTGGCAATCTCTCCCTCTTTAATCAGCGTGTCGACTATCTCCTCCGCCTTGCTCTTGGTGATCTCAAACACACCAATCGATGCCAGCACTGTTTTCTTGAGAATATCCATGTTAAACTCTCCTCCCAGGGCAATAAAGCCTCGTAACGTTTCGATTATTGATTTCTTGTTATCTTTCGCCGTTATCTCGTCAATAAACAACTGACCCAACACCGGCACAGTCAGATCTTCGCCGCTTCGACTGTCGACTATTTGAAAAGCCTCGCCTCGTCTGATATATACACGCAGGTCCGGTCCCGTTACAAATCGGCTGACCGTCGTGTCGTAAAGCAATCGGTTTGGGTAACGCTTAATGGTCTTCATATTTACACTTTCAATATTGTGCACTGCACAAACCTTGTCAAGAAAAAAAGGATGGCTGCCACCACAGCCATCCTACAGCAACCCTGAAGGTATATATATACTATACCTTAGCAAAACTAAGGAGCACAACATTGACTATCTCAAGCAAACGCTCGCAGACAAACGGCTTCTTGATGAACATGTCGCCGCCGGCCTTGAAGCCTCGTCCTTGATCGTCTGAAGTGTCTTTTCCAGTGAGGAAAATCACCGGGACATTCTCCGTTTGTGGATCTTTCTTGAGTTCATTGCAGATCTCGTAGCCGTCCATCTGCGGCATCATGATGTCGAGAAAAATCATGTCGGGCTTGAAGGTCTTTGCCCGCTCCAGACCCATAACCGCGGAGTTCTCAGCTACGACGGTATGACCGGCATTGCTAAGAAACGCCTCGAGAATATCAGTGATCTCGGGTTCATCATCGACGACAAGAATCTTTGCTTTTCTTAAGGCCATATCCGCACATCCAATTTGAAAACGGTTCCCTTAAGTTATCGGAACCCAAGCCCTGTTCTTTAGCCCATTTTGGTGCGGGAAACATGGTCTTTGTGCCTTTTGGAGCTTAGACGGAAGCAGTCTTACTTGAAATAGAACTCTTCTTTTCGGTCGGAAACCATGTCGTTCAAAGCATTTACGGACTTGTCCCTCGCGCTCAGCGGGTCGATTTCCACGATCACTATCACATCTTCCTCGACCCCTGCGCGCGCCAGAACCTCCCCGCGAGACGAAGTTATCTGGCTCCGCCCGGTGAACCGGATCTCCTCGCCGTCTTGTCGATCAGCACCCCATCGATTACAGGTTATCGCAAATACCCCATTTTCCAGACATCGTGTCACCATCGCGTCCTGGCAACTTGGCAAGACCAAATTCGATGGATGGCAGATAATATCCGCACCCTTTAGCATCAGTGTTCTGGCCGATTCCGGAAATCGCCAGTCGAAACAGATCATCAGTCCGATTTTAACTCCGCGGAATTCATGAATCGAGAATCCAGAATCTCCCGCATCAAACCAGTGTTTCTCCAGATTGAATAAGTGCGTTTTCCGATAAACATGACAATTTCCGTCGGGCAGAACCAGCGCCGCCGAATTGTAAACCTTGTCGCCGCTCAACTCTGGATACCCGAAAACGACCGCCCCCCCGTGACGCTTGGAAATCCCCTTCACAAACTCGAAACTCTCGCCGGACTCAAAACGTTCCGCCAGACGGAAGGTCGCCTCTCGAGAGGGCATATAATATCCCGAGAAACACAGCTCCGGCAGCACCAGAAGATCAAACTGCGCATCCCCGATAAGATCGGAAACACGGCGCCGATTCACCTCCGGCTCGCCGAAGACTACATTGTATTGAAGAAATCCTACTCGCATAATTGCTTGGTTGAACTATTGGAAAGTATCATATTCGCATCGTGAAGACAAACGAAAATTTAGAGTGGGTTAGGCGATGATGCGCCGCCGCATTGTCCTCACGCTGACCATTCTCGTCGGCGTGATCATTCTCATTCTCGCTTACTCGGGAATTCAGTCCAGTCGCCGCAATATGCGGCAATTGATCGCTCAAAACGGCGAATCGATGATGCAGGCGCTTGTCACTTCCGCTGGAAACAACCTCGCCGCTTCTGCGATTGTCGAAGAATCAAGCGCGCAGCGCTTGGTCGAAATCGGCAATCTGCTTGGCCGTCTTCTCGACAGCAATCCTCACCTGATCGATACACTTGAATACTGGGAACGACGATTCCAACTCTTACGCATCGACCTCATTGCAACGGATTCAGTAGTCATCGCTTCATCATGGAGCGAGTCCGTCGGCAAGACTATCGAGTTCTCGCCCGAACGTATGGCTGTTCTGGACTCGGTGTTCTCTGACCGCAAGACCACCGCAATCTCGGTTCCCCTGCCGTCGGCTCTACCGCAGGACAATCTCGCCTACCTTGCCACCGTAACTCGACGCGGCATTCTCTTGCTGGAAGCACCGGTTCGCAAACTGACCGACTTCCAGGAATCGTTGGGTATCGGCTATGTCATTCGCCAGTTAGGCGGCCAGGAGGCGATCAGCTATGCCGTACTCCAGACCGACTCAAGTATTGTCTTGGCATCCCGTGCAATTGCGCCAATGGTAGCCGTTCAAGATGATCCATTCCTCGCGAGTGCCCTTGGACATGAACAAACCGTCAACCGCATGTATGTATTCGAGGACGAGCAGGTTCTTGAAGTCGTTCGCTCTTTCAAAAGCGACGTGATGCCGTCAGGCTTGTTTCGCATTGGTATGTCCCTCAAGGTGTATAATCAGCTATACATCGACTCGCTCAAGCAATTGGGTATACTTTCGTTGGTGTTGTTCGCTCTCGGAATTGTCGGCGCCTACGCCACAACCTCCATCAAGAAACTTCAGGTCACCGAAGGCAGCCTCGAACAACTGAAATCAATGACCGACGAAATCGTCCAATCACTTGAAGCCGCAGTGGTCGCAACCGACAAGTCCGGTCGCCTGATCATTTTTAATCCTCTGGCGGAAAAGATCTTCGCACGTCCTTCGCGAGCCATCTTGGGCACGCAATATGACGATGTCTTTGCCAATGATGAATTGTCCCTCAAACGCACGCGAATCCAGCCGGCACAGGTCTTCCGTGGTGAGATGGTACTCAATCGACCCGATTCTCAACGTCTGCACTTGCTAATCTCAACCGCACCGCTATTCGATCGCGCTGGTTCGGTCAACGGCGGCGTCTCGCTGGTTTATGACCTCACAGAAATGAAGCGCCTTGAAGAAAACGCCCGCGCCGCCGAGCGACTGTCGGAACTTGGCAACCTGGCGGCCGGTGTGGCGCACGAAATCCGCAACCCGCTCAATTCCATCGCGATTGCCGCCCAGCGCCTCCAGATGGAATTCGCCCCGGCCGGAAATGCCGACGAGTACCGCGCATTCCTCCAGACCATTAGGGAAGAAATCGAACGGCTCAATGCTATTATCAAGGATTTCCTGGCACTCGCACGTGGCGGCCAGATTACCAAAGTTTTAGTTGAGTTAAAGTCTTACTTCAACGAAATTGTCTCGTTGGCGCGTTTAGAGGCCGAGAAACGCGGCGTTGCCATCACGGTTGATATCGAAGCCGGCTTGGCCGTCGAGATAGACAAAAACGAAATGAAAAAAGTTTTCGTCAATCTGGTTCAGAATGCGCTGCAGGCGATCTCTGGCGATGGCGATATAGCTATCACGGCACAAAAGGTCCCCACCGGACATGTGCAGATCGATATTCGAAATTCCGGTGCTCTGATTCCTTCGGAAGATCGGAGCCGGATTTTCCAACCGTACTTTACAACCCGCCCGGACGGAACTGGGTTGGGTTTGGCGATATGCCGTCGGATCGTCGTCGATCACGGCGGGACATTGGAATTGCTTGAGGGTGAGCCGACAACTTTTCGTATCGTGTTGTAGGAGGCATGGATGCTGACAAAGATATGGCAATTAAAAGGCGTGTTTGTGCTGCTGGGGCTCTTCGTCGCCTTTGCTGCCTGCGTTAAGGAAAAAGACCCGAATCTCGACCGCAATCAAATCCGCGATGCGTTGGGAGCCATCACCACGGCGATCAACAATGGCGACCTCGGAACGTTAAATAGGTACTTTGTCCAACCGACCCCCGAAGGCGCTGGACCCAACCGTCTCATCTCCCTTCTCACCGCCAGCGATACCACTTTTGCTATGCATAATCGAAAATTCAGCATCGACGGCGAGTCGGCTACTGTCAGCTTCACCCCTACCGCCGATCCCGCCGATTCCAACTTTTCCTATCTCTATCTGGTCAATGACGGCGGATGGAAAATCAAACGCTTCGAAATCAAATAGTCGATTAGAACTTGAGTCCAAACCTCGCCGAAAAATCGTTTGTGTCGTAGTCAGAAATCTGCCAGGTAAAGTACACTCCGAAATTCAACACCGATAAAAACGGCGTCAAATTGCCGAGACTGAAACCAACCTCACTATAGGGCTTCCTTGCTGCCAGTCGACGTCGCCCGTCATCTCGCGGATCGCTATTTTCGAAATTCGCCCACAGTGCGCCGCCATGCACACCTAGCGTGAACGGAATCGATCTGATCAGCGGTATACCACTCTTCTTGAATAAGTACTGCCCGAATTCATGGTTAATGTAGAAGTAAGCCGCACGATCGCCGGCAACCCGGTCATCCGAAAGAGTCATGAACGCCGCATTTTCTCCTGCCACCACGCCGGCATAATCGACCAGTTGATAGTGTGCCTGTGGCGGCAATACCCGCGTTGAAGAACCCGCAAACAAATTGATGTGCGTATTTCCCAGCCCCAGGGTACGCTGGCGGCGATACACCGAAACGAAGTACCGCCGGTAGTCAAAATCGCTCGACAAAACATCCGGCGAACTCAGTTCAGCCGTAAACTTGACGGTTGTGTACTGCGGTGACCAGATACGTTGGTCCTGACCCTTATTCCGCCACAGTTTCCGCGAATCATATTCCAAGGTGCCGGTCAGCAGGCGCAATTGGCCGTCTTCAATCGACGGATTGACCAGGTACTCATCGTCGCGGTTGAAATAACTGAAGTCCGTTGCATTGGCGAGCGACCTCTGCGTGTAGTCACTTACCGTGCTCGTCAACTTGAAATGCTGGATCGGCACCAACTCCAAGGCGAAACTACCCCCGCGTTGATAAAAGTACGACACCGGATCGTACTTGAAAAACAGACTTTCAAACGTCGAATTGTAATTGCCTTGATTGAGAGTCTGTCGCTGCGCAACCTCACGCCGGTATTCTCCCTTTACCGCCAGCCTCTGT
Source organism: uncultured Ignavibacteria bacterium (assembly GCA_964592145.1). GTDB lineage: Bacteria > Zixibacteria > MSB-5A5 > CAIYYT01 > CAIYYT01 > JADJGC01. The sequence goes on along the minus strand of CAZQBX010000005.1, from coordinate 12,405 downwards.
CGACCCGGAAACTGGTACCGCACCCCGAATTTGTACTGATACAGCTCCGCATCGAAAGCATATCCCGACTTAACTTCCAACTGCAATCCCCGGCGCTCTGCTCCGATTGAACCGCCGAACCCGACGTATGGACCCTCAATCCTGTTAAACCTGAACCAATCATAAGCGCCCACTGTCAAGAGCACCGCTGCGCCGGCTCCTACTTTCAGCAACTGCTTGTACAATGGTTTTGGCGCCCGCTGGATTGAATCGAGCCGGGCATAGCCACGGAGCTCCTGCAGCGAGAGCGGAATGCTCTGACGCAACGCCCAGTTCGTTGAGTCAATCTTGTCGGCGGTTTCTGCCACTTCAAACGCATACTCGTCGAATGTCCCTTCGTCGTGACCGGTCTCGAACGAATAATCATAAATGGAAGCCGCTAGATCGATGCCGATTCGGTCCGGCACACCCGGAAACTTGATCTCGATGTCTGCCGTGAACCGCAGTTCAACCGGCATCCAATACTGATTCTCGAATTGTGCCACATGTTGTCGGTAACGTAGATTCTTCACAAAAGGAATTCGCACCCCTTCGTTGAATCCAAAATCAACATCCACAACATCGAAAGTCGAATCGGCGATCAAGAGATTCCCCTCGACCAACGCATCGGCCTGATTCTTCGGCTCAACCTCGAGCTTGTAGACTTTGCGGCTGTCGATGTAAGTCGAATCAAGCAGATAGTAGCTGTAATAGTCGAGAGCATCTTCGGCGACCGGCGACACGACCGAATAGCTCCCGATGTCGATCCGGTTCTTATTGAAATTCAACAGCTCTCCGATTGACACAAGATTGTCGGTCGCACTCATGTTGGCCGACTGTCGCCGGGCTGTGATGATCTCCTTATACTTGTCTGGCCGTTCCCAGAACGATTGCGCCTGTGTCTCGGTAATTGCCATGACTTTGGAACTGTCGCCTTCGCTCAGGTCGCGCACCACCATCTTCGTATAGGAATTGTATTTGTAATCCCCCAACCTTTCGAGGATCTCTTTTTTGCGTTTAATCGCCTCAATGATGATCAATTGCGCCGCATCAAACTGGCGGTCATAAACAATCACGGTCTGCCCTAATACGATAGTGGACAGAAGTGCGATCTCCCTTGGCGCCACTGCGTCGGAGACATCTACTGTGTCCAAGGCTGTGTAGTAACCGATATGGCTGATCTTCAGCACCTGCCTCCCCGGTTCACATACCAGCCTGAACCTGCCGTCATCATTGGCTGAAGTCGCCTTGCCGGTGCCCACGACTTGAATGGTAGCATAAGGCAGAGCCTGTCCCGTCTCGCGGTCGAAGACCCTCCCTTCAATCGAAATGGCGAATGCACTTCCGAAAAACACCAATAGACTGACAATTGATGCAACAACAGAAAACAAAACCCGATTCAACGTTACTCTCCCGTGAAGAAAGTCCTCAGGACTTTTACTTCAGCAATTGCCGTACCAAACCAATTTCCCTCGGAAAATCCAGAGATTTCCATAAGTGATAATACGATTCTGCACATGGATGTTTCATTTGAATATATCGTACGACCCGATTTTGTGCAGGTTTCGCCGTCCCATGTTAGACCTTGCTGTGACGCTCCTTTGTTACGTATCTTAGCGCCATGCCATTTTATGGAGACGACATCGTTGAGCGCGTCCGCGAGGCCTCCGACATTGTGGATGTCATTTCGGCCTACCTCCCCCTCAAACGCAAAGGACGCAATTATTGGGCACGCTGCCCCTTTCACCAGGAGAAGACCGCCTCGTTCTCGGTCTCGCCCGACAAGCAGATCTTCCATTGCTTCGGTTGCCACAAGGGCGGCAACGTCTTTTCATTCATAATCGAGTACGAAAAGCTCCCCTTTCCGGATGCACTCAAGCTTCTCGCCGCTCGCGCCAACGTCCAGCTTCCCGAGAAAGGTGACGTCCGCGAAACCCGCGAATTTGATCAGATTTACTGGGCACACGAAGTCGCCATGAAGTTCTTCCAGGAGCACCTTCTCGAATCACGCAAGTCGCTCGAATACCTCAAGTCGAGAAAACTGACCGATGCGACCATCGAGAAATTCAAGATTGGCTATGCACCTGATTCATGGGACGCGTTCTTGAACTATGCCAAACAGAAATCGCTCTCCGAATCCGATCTTGAAAAATCCGGACTCGTCATCAAGAAAGATAACGGCGGTTACTATGACCGGTTTCGCGATCGATTGACATTTACCATCTTCAACACCGCACAAAAACCGATTGCCTTCGGCGCCCGCACCTTCGACCCTAAAGAACAAGCCAAATACATCAATTCGCCGGAGACACCCCTTTACCATAAAGCCTCGATTCTCTACGGATTGTCACATTCGCGCGGCGACATCCGCCGCGCCGAGGAAGCAATCGTCGTCGAAGGATACTTCGACTTCTTGTCCCTTTATCAGCAGGGCATCACCAATGTCGTCGCCAGTTCGGGTACGGCCTTTACACCGGAACAAGCGCGTCTTCTGGGCAGATCGGCCTCCAGCGTCGTCCTGATGTTCGATGCCGACTCCGCCGGCCAGCAAGCCGCAATTCGCTCGGTTGACTATCTGTTTGAGGCCGGTCTCGATGTCAAAGTCATCAAACTGCCACCAGGCGAGGACCCTGATTCTATCGCCCGTAAAGGCGGCAAAGCCGCGATCGACGAACAACTGTCAAAAGCCAAATCATATGTTGAATACACGATCTCAACTCTTCCCGACCGCTTTGAGAAGTTAAGCCTCAACGACAAGGACCGCGCCATCAAACGCCTGGCAACTCTCGCCGGCCGCATCGAAGACGAAATCCGCCGCGAGCTGTTCCTTCAGGAAATCTCCCAGTGGTACAACATCGGCATCGACCTGGTGCGCCGCGGCGTTCGCATCGAAGAGCGCCGGCCTCTGATGATCCCTCGTGAGTCCTCCGGTTCACCGCTCGATCGCGATTTCGTCGCATTGCTTCTTCAGCGCAGCGAATTTGTCCAATCCGCAGCGGAGAAAGTTGCACCTACCGACTTCGAAGATGAAACGCTTTCGGACATCTACGGCCTGATTCTCCTGCTCCACGAGGACGAACAACCGTTAAGCCCTTCGCAGTTGATTGACAAGGTCTCTGAAGCTAACAAGAAGGAACTAATCGCGGCGCTGGCCGCCAAGGATTTTCAGAACACCGACTTAAATCAAGTCTATACCGACTTGGTAATCGCATTTCATCGGCGCCATCGAACTAAGCGTCAGACGGAACTAAAGAGGCTCTTGAAGCAAGCTGAACTCGAGAACGATGAGGAACAAATCAAGTTCTACATGAATGAAATCAAACTGCTGCGCCAGGAACTTTGAGGCCTTGGTTAGGATTTCAGCTTAACAACCGTCACGCCCCAATTCCCTTCGTTCCATTCGCCCAACTGGAACGACTCGACCATCTTGTTCTTGGCCAGATACTCGCGCACAAAACGCCGCAGCGCACCCGTTCCCTTGCCATGCACAATTCGAACATAAGGAACATGTGTCAGAGCTATCTCATCGAAATACTTGTCGAGTCGATCGCGCGCTTCCTCGACCGTCAACCCGCGCAATGATAGCTCCATCTGCACATCGTCTTTGAACGGTTGATAATTGACCCCCTTCGGTATTTCCGGCTGCGCTTCCCCCGCCTTGAGTTTGCGTAGATCCCGCAGATCCATCGTGTAAACAATCCTGCCGACTCGTACCTTTCCCCTCTTGCCATCCGGGAAGATCTCCAACAATTCACCGTCGGTGTGAAGACGCTCTACAAATACCGCCTCACCTGCTGTGGGCGGCTCGCCCTCGTATTCGCGCCTCGGCTGCAATTGTTCCGTTTTCTCGGCCAGTTCCATCCGCAGTTCTTCAATCGTCTTGCGCACTCGCTTGACATCGGACTTCGTAACTTGTGGCTCGCGCATCTCCTGCATCAACACGTCGATCTTCTTGCGTGTCTCTTCCACCAACTTATTTGCCGAGTCCAGTCCCTCGCGTAGCAACTGCTTCTCTCGTTCATTGACTTTCGCCTGCTGCTGCTGACGCGCCGTTTCCAACTCCTCCGCCCTCGCAAGCCGCACCCGCAATTGCTCGCGCTCTGCATCGGTCGCCATCAACTCCTGTTCAAGCCGCGAAATCAGGTCTGCCAGCGATCGCTCCTGTGTTCCAACCAGTTCTTGCGCTCGCGATAATATCTCCGCCGGCATCCCGAGTCGCGACGCCACTTCCAGCGCGTAACTCGATCCCGGCAATCCCGTCCGGAATCGGTAGGTCGGTTGAAACGTTTCGCGGTTGAACTCCATTGAGGCGTTCTCCACTCTTTTGTTGGTTTCCGCAATCGCCTTGAGCGCCGAATAGTGCGTCGTCACCACACATTTCGCGCCTGCCGCCGCTACGAACTCAATCACCGATTCACCCAGTGCCGCGCCCTCTTTTGGATCAGTACCTACTCCCAGTTCGTCAAAGAGCAGTAGACTGTTCTGATCGCACTGCCTGATCGCATGCGTAATGCGCGCGATGTGCGAAGAATAAGTCGACAGCGACAATTCAATCGACTGCTCGTCGCCGATATCGGCATAGATCTTCCTGAAGATGCCCACCTGTGACTTCTCGTCCACCGGTATCAGTAATCCCGATTGCGTCATCAAGACCAACAGTCCGACCGTTTTCAGTGCAACGGTCTTCCCGCCTGTGTTCGGACCTGTAATGATGATTACGTTGTGATCGAATCCCAGTTCGATGTTCAGCGGCACGACATCCGAACGCTTGCGCGCACTCATCAACAGCAGCGGGTGATAGGCTGCCTGCAATGCCACCACAGCGTCTGTTCTCAAAACCGGCATTACTGCCTGCAGGTCCAGCGCCAGCCGGCCCTTCGCATGAAGAAAATCCAGCCGTCCATAGATCGACCAGTTGCTCGAAATCTCTTCGCCATGGCTGTGCGCCAGTTCGCTCAACTCCAGCAGGATTCGCTCGATCTCGTGTGCCTCATCGAGCAGTACTTGTTTGAGCTTGTTGTTCAACTCAATCGCTTCCGTCGGCTCAACATAGAGCGTGGCGCCGGTCCGCGACCGGTCATGAATTACTGCCGTCTTCGGGTTGAATTCACTGTCGACAATCGCAATGACATACCGGCCGTCTCGCATCGTTACAATGTCGTCGCTGCGATCGGAGCGATGAGACCGATCCCCCAGCGCCTTCTGCAAACGGGTCAGAATTTGCGCTCGTGCCTGGACTTTTTCGCTGCGAATTCGACGCAGTCGATCCGAGGCCGAATCCTTTATCTCCCCGCCGCGATCAATCGCTCCGTCGATCCGCAGAATCAAATCCGTCAACGGTTTCAATTGCGACAAATAACTCACGACACGCGGATACTTATCTTCTTTGTGCGCCCGATACTGAAACAACGCCGAAATCAGCTTCTGAAAATCCGCCAGCTTCTTCAACTGCTCGGCATCGAGAATCGAACCCGCAATTCGCACCTTGCCAACCAGTTGTTCAATGCGTTCTAAGTGCTCAAGCGGAATGACCTCTTCAAATTCGATGATCTCCTTCATCTCGCGCGCTTCCAGCAGTGAACTCTCGATGACCAATGGATCAATCACCGGACTAAGTTCACTCACCAGTTCGCGACCGCCGTCGCAGTAACACAACTTGGCGAGCTGCTCTTTCACGCGCGGGAATTCCAACGAATCCAAAGTATGACGGTCCAATTGTGACATAAACGGAAAATACTCGAATCGGCTTTACTTGCAACGCATTTGCTTTGATCTTGACATTGATTCTATCGGATATTACCATTCTTCGCACAAGCATCGGAGGATCGAATTACCCTTTGAGGTCGACACGGATGACGGCCGGCGCTAACCTCCCTCTCGTTCGCGACCCCGACTGACTGTTGAAGAATCCATCTAAAGAGACGATATTATACTGTAAATGTCTTATGCGAGAATAGATGACTAAAATCGGAACCACTCTCTGCCTGATCCTCTGCCTCATCCTCGGATGTTCAGGTTATGAGATCGAACAAAAACGCTATCAAGTTGAAAAAGCGTACTTCGAGGCCGACAAGCTTGTCGACAACTATTCCGTTAAACCGGAACTGCGAACTCGCGATGACTACTTCTTGATGATCAACGCCTATATGCAGGTGTTCACTCGATTCAAGGAAAACTTCGCGCACCTGACTTCACTGCAGAACATGTCCCAGCCGGAAGCCGATGCCGCTCATCTCGCCGGTAAAGCTCTGCTGTCCGCCTCCGCTCTTCTGTTGAGCGCCGAGGCGACTGACAGCGCCAGAAGTATCCTCGAGTACATCCTCGACTCCCCGATAATGCTGAAGCAACATCGCTTCGATGCATTCTTCGCTGCCGGCAACATTGCCGAACAACAGGGTCGCTGGGCCGACGCTGAACAGCTCTACCGACAATTGCTCAAGGAATATTACCCGCCGGTTGTCGGCGGCGTCCTGCCCAATTCCAGTGTCATAGAACTGCCCAAGAAGATCGCCCAACATTATGCCGACCTCAATGAGCGTGAAGAGGCTCTAAAGCAGGCGCGCTGGGCTATCGATTACTACGAAGGCATCGTCGACTCATTCCCGAAAGTCCCGATGACCATGATGGCAACGCGCCTCCTAGCGGAAATGTATAGCGCCACTGGCGAATATCAAACAGCGGTAAATCTGCTTGCTACTGTTGTAGATTCTGCCGGAAGGCAATTCGACCCTGCTCGCTCGATGATGGCTGACCTCTATCTCACTCGCCTGAATCGCGGTGATGAAGCTACCCGAATCTACAACGAAATCGTCAACAATGGCAACGACTCGCTCTCGATTGCAACTGCATACATCAAACTCGCGACAATTTCCTTCAGCAACGATCGCTTTCAGGAAGGCCGCAATCATCTTGATAATCTCCGCCAGCGCTTTCCCGGGTTGGCGAATATTCAGGCCGAAGCACAAATGCTCAAGGCGCGTAGTTTCGAGAACGAAGGCAACAATGAACGCGCACGGCAGGAGTATGTGGCTTTAATCAACGAATTCCCGACCAGCATCCAGACTCTGGAAGTCCTCGCCTATATGCCCGAGTACTTCCGCAAAATTGGCCAGCCCGGCCTCGAACAGGAATGGTTGCGCCGCTCGGAACAGGAAATCCGCAGACTTGCCGAAAACAACGTCAATCGCCGCATCGGCCTGCAGGCGGCCAGCTATCTCGGCACATACCTCCAACGCATCAATCGGTTCGAAGATGCCATTGTCCAATTTGAAACAGTGATCAAACAATACCCAAAAACTCCGCAAGCGGCGGAAGCACTATACAAAATCGGCTATATCTATCTGAATGATCTGAAAAACAAGGCCAAAGCCCTGGAGACATTCCAGGAATTCCTGAAACAATACCCCACTTCCGGTGTAAGACCGTCTGTTGAGGCTGAAGTCAAAAAAATTGAATTGAGTTAATTGTCCAAACTACAGGGAGGATATTGATGAACAAAGCTATCGCCTGGAAACTCACCGCGCTATTCGTACTGGTAGCTGCAGTGGCGCTGGTCGCCCAGGGTAAACCAAAAGATTCATTCGGTCGCGTTGACAAGGCCGATGTTTCTGTCCGTCAAGTTAAAGGCAATCTTTTCGCCGTTGACCTGAATTGGGAAAACGATCAGCAGCTGACAGCGCTCGCGTTCCCGTTGCTCGTTCGCGGTAATGGTTTCCGCATGCGCTATGATTCGGTTTCCTGGACCCCCAGAACCGATTACTTCGCCGTTAAGTCCGTCCGTCCGCTCGATTCTCTCCAGCAAGTTCTGGTTGGACTCTTTGCAACGCTCGACGGCTCCAAGCCACCGCTCGCCGAAGGAAAAGGCAAGCTGGCCACTCTCTATTTCACCGCCGATGCCAAAAGTGCCATCGACGGCTGCAATGTTCTGGTCGACACGACGTTTATCCTCCCATCGAACACGCTCTATGGCGTAACGCCGGAAGCTCAAAACGTCGAACCAGCGTTTTCTATCACGAAGGCAGGTGCTGACGGGAAGGCTCTTCCTTGTAAGTAATTGTTCGACATTCGATTATATTGGAACAGAAGGCCCTCGGCATCGAGGGCCTTCTGTTTGCTTCACCGACGATTTCCCGGACTTCGTATGATTTTATATATCAATAGCTTAGGTTGATTTCCGCTAAAATCTCCCTGAACATTGTCGATATCCTGAACACTTTGGATCATCTGCCCTGGAACTTTCGGCCGCGCTTCAAATCAGCCCACATAAGACATTGTATTAGAATACCTTACCGGAAGCAAATCAGGCCTGCCGTTGGCACATGGATTGCATATTGCAATAGATAGTTTGAGTTATGTAATTTTTGGAGGAGATCGATGAAAAAGACTCTATTACAGCTTCTGGTTACCGCGTTGGTGGCTGTGGCCTTCACATCAGCCAATGCCGTGACTTGGAATTTCTATGATTTCGGCGACAATGTGTTCGATGAGCACAACAACACAGCCGATATCGACATTCCGGGATATCCCGGCCAGGCCGATCCGTTCCAGCCTAATCCGGGCCAGGCGGGTCTTGGTGGCGAACGCTTCGATACTGAAGGACTCAATTTCGCGACCGCCAACGATAAGTTCTATGTCTCGTTAACTGCCAGCTACCAGTACGGCGCTTATTCGTCGGTTTGGAACTACACCTACCGCGAAGGCGACCTGTTCTTCGGTTTTGATGGCAACGATGCGACCTACGCTATCGTCACCCGTGGTGGCACCTCCAAGCTCTATCAGGTAGACAGCTACCTTACCATCCCGTCAGTTCCAGGCGGATTCGGTAACAATGCCGCTATCGTCGCTTCGATGGGTCCGTGGAGAATCAATCAGGGCACCGAGCTTGGCGAAGTCCAGAACGCATATACGTTTTACGATGAACTCGAACCCAACCCGATTGTCCCGGCCAATCCGAGCCAGACCAACGGCGACACCTGGGTCAAGGAATACTGCTTCGACCTTAGCGCCTTCGGTGCTAACTTCGACATCCGCCAATTCTCGACGGTCAACTTCCGCAACACAATCGAGTGCGGTAACGATCTCGTGAAAGAAACCCACAACATCACGCCGGAACCTGCAACGATGGTTCTCCTCGGTATGGGTCTCCTTGGCGTCGGCGCTCATCTTCGCCGCAGAAAATAATTCGTTCTTACATCGATCTCTCTAAATACCTCCGTTTCTCGGAGGTCTTTTTTTATTGCGCCCGCAGCGAGCAAGCGCGCGCGCTTGCGGGGGTCCAGCCCCTGGCGCTG
>CAZQBX010000005.1:0-3087 GCA_964592145.1 uncultured Ignavibacteria bacterium | reverse complement strand
AGCGAGCAAGCGGTTAATATCGTGTAATCATGGAGCACTTGGACGAATGAATCTCTCACCGGCCGCACTTATTCGTTTTATTAATCGAATCCGCGAAGGCAATCGCCGGCTGTCGCAACACCCGCGCATTGGCCTTTTCCGCCAGATTAGTGAGATCGTCCGCCTCCTGCGTTTAAACGATCTCCAGCCCCATGAGTACTATCGCTACGAATTGTGCCGACCGGAAGTCGACTGGCGCGAGAAGACGCGCTATATGAGCCGTGAGCAGGCCTGGCTCATGCACCGCACCATCAACCAGCAATTCGATCAAGGTGTCTTGCAGAAAATGGTCTTCGACCGCCTGATGGGTTCGTTGGGTATTCCGGTTCCGAAGCAGTACGGGTTCTACAACCCGCACTCCGGTCACACTGCCGACAATCGCCCTTTGCGCAATCGCGAAGACTTCATCCGCTTCCTGCAAGAAAGCAGCTTTTCCGAATTCGTCCTCAAAGCGATGTCCGCCGACCGTGGTGAGGGCCTTCGCCTCTGCCGCAAAATTGGCAATGACCGTGTTTTGTCTTTCAACGAGGGAGAATTCACTTACGGCGAACTCTTCGACAAGATCGCCGCCACCAGCTTCGGTATCGTCAGGCACAGCCCCGATTCCTGGTTGATTCAAGAACGCATCATCCAGCACCCCTTTCTCGACCGCTACACTAAAGACTGCACGCAAACCGCGCGCGTCGTGACCTATATCACCACCAAGGGCGAGATCCAGATACTTATGCGTCTGCTCAAGATCTCTCGCTCCGGCAAGCATATCGACAATGTCGGCACCACCGGCATGGCGGCGCGCTTCGATGACAACGGCATCTTGAGCACCGGCGCCCAGTTGACTGATTCCGGAATTGTCTATCACACTCACCATCCCGAAACCAAAGCCCCCATCGCCGGAGAGATTCTTCCCTTCCACAAGGATGTCACCGCATTGGCACTCGAGGCCCAATCGCGCCTACCCTTCCTGCGCAGTCTCGGCTGGGACATAGCCATCACCAAAGACGGCCCCCTCCTCATCGAAGGCAACGCTTATTGGTCGCAGGTCCTGCAGTTCGCTCTCGGCCACGGCGTCATGACCAACGAACTCTTCACCGAAATCCACCAAGTCGCGTAGTATTCAAGTGTTTTGGTGCCCCAGAGCGAAGCGCTGGGATTCACCTCTGTGAAACAAATCTTCGCATCCGCTTACCCCTCACCCACAGACAACTCGTAGGTCGGCATTCCCAGCGAAGCTTGTCCCCCACCGGAACGGTGGGTCTTGTCTGACAATTGCGAAAAGAATCCGTAGGGGCGCGGCGTCAGGTCCCGCATTTGTCAGGGTCTCCGCGCCCGCTTTCCCCTCTCCCTTTTGGGAGAGGGGCAGGGTGAGGGCGTTGCGATGTCCCCCACCGGAACGGTGGGACTTGTCTGACGCTAACGAAACGGATTCGTGCGGGTGCGGGCATCGCCACACTCTACTGCCGGGCACAACCTCTGTTCGACAGCAAATTCCCCTCTTGAGAGGGGTGGCTCGGCCGCCCGAAGCATGAGGGCGGACGAGACGGGGTGTGTATTCTGGACCCGAATCGAAGGTCATGCAACAGCCGCGCCCTACTTCACCACCACCATCTTCCGCTTCTTGACCAACTCCACCCCCGAAACTTTCAACGAATAGAAGTACACTCCCGAAGCCACCGCATTCCCGCTATCATCATTCCCATCCCAATAAGCCACCTGCCTCCCCGGCGCCTGCGCCTCATCGACCAAAACTCTCACCTGTTGCCCAAGTGAATTGAAGATGACCAACTTCACCGCCGCCGGCTGCGCGCCAATATTCGGCAAGCTGTACACAATCGCCGTCGTCGCATTGAACGGATTCGGATAATTTTGTTCCAGTTCTATGGTCTGTGGCAACACCAAGTCTTCATCATCGCTGACTTCAGTCCCGACGAAAACTACTTCTGACGCAGGCTCGGAAACCAGCCCGTTGCTGTCCACCGCGACTATCGTGTACCTTGCACCAATGACGGGGCTGAATGTCGTATCAACCCAGAGAAGGGTTCTGTTATCATCGGGTGTCTGTCGGAGCAAGAAGTCATCGGCCTGAACGAGGTAGCCGATGACGTGGTTCGAATCGAGTGCAACCACACCCGTCGTTGATTTGAAGAGCGCGTAGTACCACAAATCTGATTCACTGTTTCGCTCCCATACCAGCGTCGCACTTTCCGATTTTGCGGCTCCGACGAATGCGACGGGCGTTGCTGGTGGAAAATCCTGATAACTGTAGAAGCTTCCTGCAGAGCCTCCAAAGGGACCGATGTCAGATCGGCTTCCATCGACATCTAGTATTCCAACGCGACCGGCGTCAATGCAAGGTGAGCCAGCCTGAAGGAAGTAATCAATGCTATCGACTAACATCGGGTTGCGGCAGATATTGTTGGATACGAATGTAAAGCTGGAATCCGTTATCTTCTGGTAATCTTCGCAAGCAAGTGAATCGTACGTGCTTGGGAATCCAATTGCGCCCTCCCTAAGAATAATCGACGGGTAATCGGAGTGCAGCCAAAAATCGTTATTGTCGACAGTTGCCGAATAGGGAATCCCAAAATAGGCATGCTGCCAAACTCGTATTCCCGGCTGAACTCCGACGAAAACATTGTTGTAGACTTCTGCGTTCGAATAAGCTCGTAAGTCCAAGCAAACAATATCTTCTCCGACTGTCTCATCAGTATAGTTGCCTTCGAACAGGTTGTTGCGGACGACAACATCTGGCGTACCAAGAAACAGATATGGTGCAGAAATAGCGGGAGTTGGCTGTGCCACCAGCACATTGTTGTTGAATATGTTGTTTTCAATTATGACTAAGCCCGGAGAGAGCGTTACATTAATCGCTTCTTGGTAGCCTGAGAAGATATTATTCGAAATACTGAAGTTGCCATCACCAAATGTATAAAAGAACATGTAAATTGACTGGTGTTGACCGTATGTCTCTATTCGATGATTCACGAAGCTGCAGTTGCTGATAATTCCGTTTCCCGAGGCGATTCCCACATAGATCGCCGCCGCCGACTC
>CAZQBX010000004.1:0-117516 GCA_964592145.1 uncultured Ignavibacteria bacterium | reverse complement strand
GGTAACGCTGCGTGTCGGCCAGGTCTTCACAATTGGCGACGCTAACGGCGACGAGACGGTGAATATCAGCGACGCAGTCTACATCATTAACTATGTATTCTCGGGCGGGCCGGCACCGGATCCGATCGAGGCGGCGGATGTGGATTGCAGCGGCTCGTGCAATATCTCCGATGCCGTTTATTTGATTCTCTACATTTTCAGCGGCGGACCGGCGCCTTGCGGCGGCTAGTCTGTCAGCCCACCTGTAGTTAGCAGGACACGCCCGGAGTTCAAGCAGCTCTGGGCGTTTTAATTGGTGGCTGTAATAGTTGAGTAATTGGCGCAAGGCTGCGTATAAGAAGTAGGACCACTGAGTCTCCCCCTGGCCCATTGCTGTCGACTCTCCCCCGAATCATAGACTCCCGGCAAAGATGACAATTGGAGAATGACGCAATGTGCGTCGCGCTGGAACACAGTCCGGCAATCAACAACCTTTCAGGAGCCCGCCATGTATATCTACGTAGGTAACTTATCCGTTAAGACCGCCAGCACCGACTTGCGCCGTGAATTCGAAGCATTTGGCGAAGTGACCAAGGCGGCAATTATTACCGATTCAGGCAAAGTAGTTTCTGCCGGATACGGAATTGTCAAGATGGCCAGTCAAGATGGCACTGATGCAGCTTTGATGGGAATGGCCGGCAGATCGATTCATGGACGGACCCTTGATATCCGCAGGACGCGAAAAGTCACTTCGGTGACAGTCGATGACAACACTCTCCCAGAAGGCAAGTGAGACTAATCTCCAGGAGATCAAAATGAATATACATGTGAGCAATCTTTCACGTGATACAACAGAGAAGGAACTTGGTTTGGCGTTCGCAGACTACGGTGCAGTGAACAAGACGAATATCATGACTGACAGGACGACAAGACAATCCAAGGGATTCGGATTCGTTGAGATGCTCAATGAGACTGAAGCAAAAGCCGCTATTAAAGGAATGTCAGGCCGGGACATGCACGGACATAACATGGTGGTAAGTGAAGCGCGCGGGAATACCGAAAATGGTGTACCGCGCACGAAAGCGACACCAGTTGCCAAAGCATCTCAAAGTAGACCATTGCTTTAAAAGGTTAATGTAGTATCAGGCTCCGGGCAGAATTACTAGCGGAGAAGAGGAAATCGTAACGGCAGAAGCCACTGGCTTCTGCCGTTTTGTTGCTACTTTTTCAGATCGACTTCGGCGTAGAGTGCCAGCATTGAACGCACATGCGAACAGACATTATCGCAGAGATTAAAAATACGCGGATTGGCCACGCTATAGAGGACGAATGAACCCTGCTTTGTCTTCTTCACCAGGCCGGCTTTCGTCAGAATCGAGAGGTGCCGGGAAATGTTCGGCTGGGTACAGGTGAACAACTCGACCAAATCCTGGACAGTTTTGTTGTCTTTCTTCAACGCCCGCAATATCTTAAGGCGGGTCGGATCGCTCAGTGCCTGGAAGCACCCCGCAACCAGATCAAGGGCCGGATCAGAAAGTTCTGAAAAATCATTTGTTTTTTCTCTTGCCATGTAAGTATATAACTATATATTTATTTCGTTGTCAACGGTTTTTTTGACGAAAGGAAAAATAAAAATGACAGTAGAAAACGGAATTCGGGTGATGGCCGGGACCTTAGTGCTGGTTGGTGTGTGCTTATCAATTCTAGTCAATCCCTGGTGGCTGCTGTTGACCGGGTTCGTCGGTGTTAACCTGATCCAATCGGCTTTTACGCATTTTTGTCCAGCGGAAATGATTCTAAAGCGCCTGATGGGGAAAGACAAAGCATGAACAGAGTTTGCCGGTCGGCTCTGATCGCCATCGTCCTGATAAGCGCGTTGTTTTGGGAACGAACACTGGCGCAGACCTTGACTTTAGACGAAGCGTTGCGCATCGCCTACCAGAGCGCACCAACAGCGCGCATCGCCAAGGAACGTGTAGCCGAGGCCAAAGCTCGGGTGCGGGCGACTGAAGCGGCATTCTATCCGCAGTTGGGAATTGCCTCATCTTATGTGTCGAGCAACAATCCGGTACAGGCGTTTATGTTCGCACTGAATCAGGGGAAGTTCTCAATGCAGGCCGATGTGAATAATCCTCCGCGCGCGGATAGCTGGCAGTTGTCGGCGCAAGCCGGACTGCGGCTATTCAGCGGCGGCAGTGATCTGGCAAACCGGCGGGCGGCCAGCGCCTCCGCCCAGGGGCTGCGGAGCGTTGAAACGGCTACGCACAATGAAGTAAGCCTGCAGGTATTGCGATCCTACCTTTCAGTACTGACAGCACAGCAGTTCGTGCGGGCGGCTGAAACTGCCGTCGCGGCCTTTGCATCGGCAGAGGAAGTAATCACTGCCAGAGTCGACGCCGGAACTGCGCTCAAGACAGATCTTCTCAATATCCAGGTACAGCGGATCCAGGCAGAAGAACAGCGACTTCGCGCCGCCAACGCGTTCCTGCTTGCCAAGGAAGGATTGAAGTTCGCTCTTGGAGTAGACACACTTCCGTATTCAGATTTTTCCAAACTGGATCAGGTGAGGATTGAGGAAGCCGTCACGGCCTCCACAGCACCACGTCCTGAAGTAGAAGCAAGTGACGCATTTGCGAAGGCAGCACGCTCGCAACTTGCCGCGGCGAAGGGTTCTTATCTTCCCAACATCAATTTGTTCGCAACGGTAGATCGATACCAGGGTTGGGAGTTTGACGGAACGAATGACAATTGGACTGTCGGTATCAACGCGCAGTGGTCGATTTTTGACGGGTTCCTGACGCGCTCCCGGGTGCGTGAGAAGGGCGCCGCGTTGAAGATTGCTGAAGAAGAAGCACGAATGACTCGGCTTCGTACTTCGTTGGAGTTGGAGTCGGCGCGATCATCGATGTCAGAAGCTACGCAGCGAGTCGCCGTGATGACCCAAGCAACAATGCTGGCCTCGGAAAGTGCGACTTTAACGCGGCAGAGATTTGAGCAAGGATTGATGTTGACCTCACAAGTAATAGATGCGGAAAACGCCCTGGTACAGGCCGAAGTCGGTCTCGCCCAGGCTAAAGCTGACAGACTTCTCGCGATTGCATCGCTTCGACGCGCGTTAAGTCTGCCGATTGTCGGAGATTGAAATGAAGTTTTTAAGTCAATCAGTTGTAGTAGCAGCGCTGCTTTTGTTGATGATCGGCTGCAGCGGATCATCTAAAGAGCAAAGCGCAGTACGAAGTCGCAGTGTGAAGAAAGTCACTGTCGAGGCTGTTGAGCAGCGTGCAATGTTGGATGTACAGAAACTGATGGGAACGGTTGAGGCGCGCAGCCGGGCGCAGATCGAAACAAAGGTCCAAGCCCGTGTGGAGCGGATCGCTGTGGCATTGGGGAGCCGTGTTCAGGCCGGCGATGTGCTTGCCGAACTCGACACGCGCGATATCACCGCCCGCTATCGCCAAACGCAGGCAGTATATGAGCAAGCCGCGCAGGATCTCAAGCGATTTGAAACGCTCTTGAGCCAGCAGGCAGCGACCCAGCAGGAATATGACGGCGTGAAAATGCGAGTCGCCGTTGCCGAAGCGAACCGCCAGGAAGCCGAGGCCATGCTGAGCTACGCGCGCATCGTGGCGCCATTTTCGGGAGTTGTTACGGAAAAGATGATCGATCGCGGAGATCTGGCTATTCCCGGAAGACCGTTGTTTACTGTCGAACAAGACGGAACACCTCGCTTCGTTTTGACGATTCCGGAGTCGAGTGCCGAGAGAATTGAGATCGGAGATTCTGTTCAGATCGAAGTACCGGCCTCCGACACCGTTTTGACGGGGGTGGTGGCCGAACTCTCACCGAGTGCCGATCCGATGACGCGATCATACCAAGTCAAGGCTGATCTGCCGTCGGCTACGAAGCTCCGGCCGGGACAGTTCGGAAGGCTGCTTCTGCCAACCGGGGAGGCCAACGCGCTGTTTGTTCCAAGCGGCGCCGTCGTGCGCCGTGGTCAAATGGATTTGGTGTATGTGGCAACGACCGATAATCAAGCGAGCTTGCGAATGGTGCGGACAGGTCGCGAAATGTCCGGCAAGACAGAAATACTCTCCGGACTTAATCCGGGCGAACAAATTGTCACTTCAGGATTGTCGGAACTTAGCGACGGCGATCAAATCGAGCGGCTGCCATGACGGAACAACACAGTAACGCAGCGAAACATCAGGGTCTAGCCGGCGCCTTAGCCAAGGGGTTTATTAAGTCAAAATTGACGCCGCTGCTGATCATCGCCTCGGTCTTGCTCGGCGTTCTGGCAGTAGCTTTGCTCCCGCGCGAGGAAGAGCCGCAAATTAAGGTTCCGATGATCGATGTCATGGTATCGGTACCGGGCTTCACGGCGAAGGAGATCGAAAATCGCGTAACGGCACCGATGGAACGACTGATCTGGGAGATTCCCGGTGTCGAGTATGTCTATTCGATTACTCAACCCGGACAGGCGCTGGTAATTGTGCGTTACCTGGTAGGCGAAGATGTTGAGCGCAGCCTGGTGAAGCTAAACCAGAAACTGCAATCTAACTTTGATCAGATACCTCCAGGCGTATCGTTCCCGCTCTTAAAGCCGCGATCAATTGACGATGTACCGATTCTGGCTCTGACTTTCCACAGTACCTCACTGGATCACTTTGCGCTGCGGCGCATTGTCGGCGAACTGGAAAATGAGGTTAAACAAGTTAAAGATGTTTCGGAAACGACGATCATCGGCGGTCTGCGGCGGCAAGTACGCATTCAGCTTGATCCTGATGCGCTGGCCGCACGGCAGCTGGACCCGCTCAGTGTCATACCGAGTATCCAGATGGCAAATCGTCAGTCGAAGTCCGGTACGCTCATCCGCGGCAACCAAGAAATCATTGTCGAGACGGGCGGGTTCCTGAAGGACGCGGCCGATGTCGGCAGTGTAGTATTGGGTATTCACAACGGTAGTCCGATTTACCTTCGCGACGTGGCCAATATCAGTGATGGACCGGAGGAACTCTCCCAGGTGGTTCTGTTCGGCACCGGCCAGCCGGCGGGCGGTTCGCAAGAAGAGGAAGCGGCAATCACACTGGCTGTCGCCAAGCGCGCCGGCACAAACGCGATCCAAATCGCCGATCATGTACTCGAGAAGATTGAAGCGCTGCACGGGAAACTGATACCCAGCGACGTAAAGATGACCATTACCCGGCATTACGGCGAGACCGCAGCCGAGAAATCGAACGAACTGCTGTTCCACATGCTGATTGCCGTGGTAAGTGTTGCCCTGCTAATTCTGATCAGCCTTGGCTGGCGGGAATCGATTATCGTGGCGTTGGCAATACCATCGACGCTGGCACTGACGCTGCTGGTGTTCTACTTGACCGGCTTCACACTGAACCGGATCACGCTATTCGCGCTGATCTTCTCAATCGGGATTCTCGTCGATGATGCCATTGTCGTTGTGGAGAACATCACGCGCCACCTGCATCTTCCGGAAAATCGCAACCGCACCTGGGCAAAGGTGGCGGTCGAGGCAGTGTCGGAAGTGGGCAACCCAACGATTCTGGCGACCTGGGCGGTTATCGCGGCCGTGTTTCCAATGGCCTTCGTCGGCGGTTTAATGGGACCGTACATGCGACCGATTCCAATTGGCGCGACAGCAGCAATGCTCTTCTCGCTCGTGGTGGCGTTCATTGTGACGCCGTGGGCGGCTGTGCGAGTACTAGCCTGGGGTAAGGGCAAGGGTCATGCAACAGGCCATTCCACTGCAAAGGAAGGCTGGAGCACACGAGTCTACCGGCAGCTGATGGGACGATTGATCCACGAAAAGAAAGCGCGACACTTGTTCATGGTGGTCAATGCCATTTTGCTTGCGGGAGCGATGGGTTTGGTGGCAATCGGCTGGGTACAGGTGAAGATGCTGCCGTTTGACAACAAGAATGAGTTTCAAATCATCATCAATATGCCGGAAGGCAGTTCGCTTGAGCAGACGGTGCAAGCCTCGCGAGAGATTGCTCAGGCTGTCAGCGGTGAGCCCGAAGTTGTCAATTATCAGATCTATGCCGGTACGGCTTCTCCCTTCAATTTCAATGGACTGGTGCGCCATTATTTCTTGCGCAACGGCGCGCACGTGGCTGATATACAGGTCAACCTACTCCCGAAAGGTGAACGTTCAGACCAGAGCCATGATATCGCCACTCGAGTCCGACCAAAGGTCGCTGAAGTGGCGGCAAAGTTTAACGCACGAGTTGCGGTTGCCGAAGTCCCCCCCGGACCGCCGGTGCTGCAGACCTTGGTAGCTGAAGTTTACGGGCCGACAGATTCAACACGCAGTCTTCTGGTTCAAGAGGTAGCTCGAATATTCAAAGGCACAAACGGCGTCGTCGATGTGGACATTTATGGCGAAGACTCACGCCGCAAGTTGACGTTTGCCATTGATCATCAGAAAGCGGCGATGCACGGTATAACAGCCGAGGCGATTTCGCAGACACTTCGACTCGCCGTAACCGGAATGCAAGTCGATATTGCTCATCAACCGCGCGAACGAGAGGATGTGCAGCTCGTTGTCGAACTTCCCCGTTCTCAAAAGACAAGTGTCCACGATATTCTCGGGATCATGATTCGCCCGCCGTTCGGCACGTCCACCGCCGGCGGACGATCAACCTTGATTCCGCTGTCGGAATTGGTTCGTGTCGAGGATGGGTTGGAAGAAAAGACGCGGTACCGGAAGAACTTGATGCCCGTCAGCTATGTGATCGGCGACGTCGCCGGCGAGGTGGAGAGTCCCGTCTATGCCATTATGGACATGAACAAATCACTGTCGAAGATTGACATGAGTCGTTTTGGCGGAAGTGCACCCCAACTGCAGGTGCTAAATGCCACTATGCCGTCGACAACCTTGGAGCCGGCGCTTAAGTGGGATGGCGAGTGGCACATTACGATTGAGGTATTCCGCGACCTGGGCATGGCCTTCGCAGCGGTATTGCTTTTGATTTACATCCTGATGGTCGGCTGGTTCCAGTCCCTGTTGACGCCATTGGTGGTTATGGCCGCAATTCCCTTCTCGTTAATCGGGATCATGCCGGCGCACGGGGCGATGGGCGCATTTTTCACTGCGACTTCGATGATTGGTTTCATGGCCGGCGCAGGCATTGTCATCCGTAACTCCATCATTCTGGTTGATTTTATCGAACTGCGGCTGCGCGAAGGTATGCCGTTGGATGAAGCCGTTATCGATGCCGGAGCAGTTCGTTTTCGACCGATGATGCTGACTGCAGGAGCAGTCATCGTCGGTGCGGGAATTATTCTCTTTGATCCAATCTTCCAAGGACTGGCAATAGCGCTTATGGCGGGTGAAGTCGCTTCTCTGCTGATCAGCCGCGTTGCCGTACCAATTCTCTATTACCTAGGAAATCGTAAGAAATATGCCAATGGCGCGGTACCGCCATCGGACCACGAGGTTCAACACGCCTAACTCAACCTGAATCGGGCTTTCCAGACCTCCGGTAGCTGTCGCAGACAGCCCGGAGGTCTTTTTATGCCCGCGACAGACAATATACTGGGACAAAGCGTTTCCTTGACTTTGACCACAGATTTCGATAGCTTCGCCCCGATGATTTTCGCGGGTGGCAGTTGCAGCCAGCGTCAGGACATTCACACAGTTCCCAGAAATAGAGATGTTAAGACTTAGCAGTAACGCCAAGCTTGTCCTCGAAGATAATACAATCTTTCAGGGCAGGCGTTTTGGTGCGGTTGCTGATGCCGGCGGCGAGGTCGTCTTCAATACGGCGATGAGCGGGTATCAGGAGATCATCACCGATCCTTCCTACGCCGGCCAGATCATCGTAATGACTTACCCGCAGATCGGCAACTACGGCATTGCACAGGATGACTTCGAGTCGCGGCAACCATTTTTGAGTGCGTTGGTCGTCAAGGAAATCAGCCGCATTGCCAGCAACTGGCGTTCGGCCAAATCGCTAAACGAGTTCCTTTCCGAGAAAGGCATTCCGGGATTGGAAGGCATCGACACGCGAATGTTGGTGCACAAACTGCGGACGCAAGGCGCCCTGCGAGGAGTGATTGGAGACGCCGATGTCAGCGACGAGGTTCTAGTCAATCGCGCTCGGGCGATTCCTTCAATGGCGGGAAGAAATCTGGCGATCAGCGTAACCAAGGGTCAGAACTATCGCTGGGACGCAGATGTCGCTCCATTAAGCCGTCACTGGCAGCAACAGGATTTGTTCGGCAACAGTGGAAGACAACGACAACATGTTGTTGTCATTGACTACGGCGTAAAGTGGAATATCCTCCGCTGCCTGATTAATGCCGGCTGCAGTTTAACAGTCGTGCCCGCAACGACGAGCGCCGAAGAAATACTCCAACTCACCCCCCGTGGTGTGCTTCTATCAAATGGACCCGGAGACCCTGAACCGCTTCTTGGGTCGATTAAGACAATTCAAGAATTGCTGGGGCGGGTTCCAATCTTCGGAATCTGCCTGGGACATCAGTTACTCGGGCTCGCTGCCGGAGGTAAAACCTATAAGATGAAATTCGGCCACCGCGGCAGCAATCATCCAGTGCTGGATGTGGCAACCCAAGACGTCGAGATCACCTCGCACAACCACGGTTTTTCGGTCGATGCCGATAGCTTGCCCCAAAACGCAGTCGAGATTACCCACATCAATTTGAATGACCAGACCGTTGAAGGATTACGGATGCGCGATGTTCCGGCGTTTTCGGTGCAGTATCACCCGGAAGCCGCGCCGGGACCGCATGATGCGCACTACTTGTTTGAACGATTCACAGCCATGATGAAAGAATTCCACAATGCGGGTGTAGGCGATGCCTAAACGGCGCGATTTGAAGCGAATACTCGTGATCGGTTCCGGGCCGATCGTAATCGGTCAAGCGTGCGAGTTTGACTATTCCGGTACCCAAGCCGTAAAAGCGCTGCGGTCGGAAGGCATTGAAGTTGTGCTGGTCAATTCGAATCCGGCAACGATCATGACCGACCCTGAGATAGCGGACCGGACATACATTGAGCCGCTGACAGTGGATTTTCTCGAGCGGATCATTGCGCGCGACCGGCCCAATGCGGTTCTGCCGACCGTCGGCGGGCAGACGGCACTGAACCTGGCTCTCTCCCTGAAACATGGAGGAATACTCGATAAGTATTGTGTTGAGATGATTGGCGCCAGTGCTGAGGCGATTGCCATCGCAGAGGACCGTGATCAATTCAAGAAGGCGATGCTGGAAATTGGATTGGATGTGCCGCGCAGTGTGCTCGTGGCGAGCCTCGGCGAAGCACAGACCTTTGCCAAACGCAACGGTTTTCCAGTGATCGTCAGACCTTCCTTCACACTCGGAGGATCAGGCGGCGGAATCGCGTACAATTCGGAGGAATTCGACACGATCGTGCACCGCGGTCTCGGACTATCACCGGTCGGACAAGTCCTAATCGAAGAATCGTTGATCGGATGGAAAGAATACGAGTTGGAAGTAATGCGCGACCGCAAAGACAACTTTGTGGTCGTGTGTTCGATTGAGAATTTTGACTCGATCGGCGTTCACACGGGCGACTCTCTGACTGTCGCACCGGCGCAGACTCTTACCGACAAGGAATTCCAGCGAATGCGCGATGCGGCTGCGGCAATCATGCGCCGGGTGAAAGTCGAGACCGGCGGATCAAACGTCCAGTTTGCTGTTAGCCCGAGAGATGGCCGGCTTGTGATCATCGAGATGAATCCACGCGTATCGCGTTCTTCGGCGCTGGCATCTAAGGCAACCGGCTTCCCGATCGCAAAGATAGCGGCAAAGTTGGCGATTGGATACACGCTCGATGAAATCCGCAACGACATCACCAAAAAGACCCCGGCAGCGTTTGAACCGGCGTTGGATTATGTCGTCACCAAGATCCCGAAATTCGCATTCGAGAAGTTCCCTGGTGCCGATGCGACATTGGGCATTCAGATGAAATCAGTCGGCGAAGTGATGGCTATTGGCCGAACGTTCAAGGAGTCGCTGTTCAAAGCATTGCGCTCACTTGAGGCTGTGAAGCCATTTCGGCCAGTTGAGATGAGCAAAGAGAAATTGTCGGCGGCTCTGGCAACACCAAGTGAAAATCGAATACATTACATAGTGCACGCTTTGGAATTGGGCTGGAGCATCGAAGAGGTTGGAAGACTCACACATATCGATCCGTGGTTCCTCGACCAGATCGAGCAGTTTGCTTCCCTGCAGCGCGATTTTCGCGCTAAGGAGCTAAGGCAGATTAGTGAACTGGAAATGCGATTGGCAAAGGAGTTTGGATTCTCCGACCGACGCATTGCTTACCTGACCAATTGCGAGGAAATCGATGTTCGTCGTTTGCGATGGGAGCGAGATATCCGTCCTGTTTTTAAGCTTGTGGATACCTGCGCGGGAGAATTTGAGTCGTACACGCCCTATCTGTACTCCACTTACGAGCAGGAAGACGAATCACAAGTTGATAATGTAAAGAAAGTGATGATTCTGGGGAGCGGGCCGAATCGAATCGGCCAGGGAATTGAATTTGATTATTGCTGCTGTCACGCTGCATTCACGCTCCGCGAAGAAGGCGTCCAGAGCATAATGGTCAACTGCAATCCGGAGACCGTATCGACGGACTACGATACCAGCGATCGACTCTACTTCGAGCCGCTGACGATGGAAGACATTCTTGAGATCTACGATCGCGAGAAACCGGATGGCGTCATTGTGCAGTTTGGCGGACAAACACCGCTCAAATTAACAGTGCCTTTGGCACGGGCTGGTGTGCCGATCTTGGGGACACCGCCGGAATCGGTGGATCTTGCCGAAGATCGTGAACGATTTGGAGAGTTTCTGAATCGACTCAAAATTCGTCAGCCGGCACATGCGACGGTGCGCTCGCTTGAGGAGGCAGACGAACTGGCGAAAGCGCTCGGTTTCCCGCTATTGTTAAGACCTTCGTACGTATTGGGTGGGCGGGGAATGGCCATTGTCTATGGCAAGGAGCGGCTGCACAAATATCTGACGGCGGCGTTTGACGCCGCACCGGGACAGGCGGTGCTGGTCGATGAGTTCCTGGAGGACGCGTTTGAAGTCGATGTTGACGCCCTTTGTGATGGCAAAGAGTGTATCATCGCAGGAATCATGCAGCATATAGAGGAAGCCGGCGTTCACAGCGGCGATTCGAGTTCGGTGTTGCCGACTTATATGATCAGCGCTTCTCATCTGGAAGAAATCCGCACGCTGACAAGACGGATGGCGATTGAACTGGGAGTCGTCGGGATGATGAACGTGCAATTCGCAATTGCCAAGGGCGATTTATATGTCCTGGAAGTCAACCCGCGGGCATCGCGAACGGTGCCATATGTCGCCAAAGCGACCGGCGTACCGCTGGTGAAGATCGCGACGCGTCTCATGCTTGGAAACACTCTTGAGGACCTGGGACTAATAAATGACTTGCAGGTGTCTCGTTATTACGTCAAGACGCCGGTGTTTCCGTTTGTGAAGTTCCCCGGTGTTGACCCAAAATTGTCCCCGGAGATGCGTTCGACCGGCGAAGTGATGGGGAGCGGCGAGGATTTCGGCACCGCATTTTACAAAGCGCAATTGGCGGCCGGCTTGCGCCTGCCGAATTCGGGAAGTATCCTCTTCAGCGTGAATGATCTGGACAAGCGAAATGCACTGGCTGTTGCGCGGAAATTTGCAGGGATGGGATTCACCATTCTGGCGACTTCAGGCACAGCTGCATTCTTGCGCGATATGGGAGTTGAAGTCGAAACGGTCGCAAAGGTGAGTGAAGGACGACCTAATTTTGTGGACGTCATAAAGAGTGGTCAGGTAGGGTTGATTATCAATACGCCGCTCGGTGAATCTTCATTCAAGGATGGTTGGGCGATTCGGACTGCGGCTATTCAGCACAACGTACCCTGCATTACCACGTTGTCTGGCGCTGCGGCTGCCGTTGAAGCTGTAAAGGCACTGCGGTCGGGGGCTATTCACGTTAAGTCGTTACAAGAATTACACATCGATGCTGCAAGGGACGTGGCACCCGGACTACTGAAAAATTGAGGACGTCGGCAACTACCTGTTCAGCAAGCACCTGTACACGCAAGCAGAGAACTCGACAGTCGTTATTGGTGAATTATTTACTTGCAGAATCGTCGTTTTAGCAGTATTATAGGTGACTATGTTCTGACCCGGTCGGCACATCGCCGATACGGGTTTTTTATTGCATGGATGATCTTCACGTTGATCGGCCAGCGGGCAATCGTGCAATACAATGATTCAGGCGGGAACCGAACCGCACTTTAAGAGGTTTGTTCGTAATATGATTCCAGTTGAACGCATTCGCAATTTGGCCATTGTTGCACATATCGACCACGGCAAGACGACTCTGATTGATTCCGTCTTTCGCGCGGCTCGGACGTTTCGCGATAATCAGCATGTTGCCGAGCGCCTGATGGACAACAACGCCCTTGAGCGCGAACGCGGAATTACGATACGGGCGAAGCATTGCACCGTCGAATGGAACGACTATCTCATCAACATTATCGACACTCCCGGACATGCCGATTTTTCGGGTGAAGTCGAACGCGTGTTATCGATGGTCGATTCAGTACTTCTGTTGGTTGATGCCAACGAAGGACCGATGCCGCAGACTCGGTACGTGTTAATGCGTGCCCTCCGCCTGGGACTCAAGCCAATTGTGATTATCAATAAGGTGGATCGCCCCAACGCGCGTCCTGATTACGCATTAAACAAGACTTTTGACTTGTTTCTCGATCTGGGGGCGACTGACGAGCAGGCTCATTTTCCGGTGCTCTATGGTTCGGGGCTTGATGGTTGGTTTGTCAACGATCTTGACAAAGAAGAGCACACAGGCATGGATGCGTTATTCCAAACGGTCGTCAAGCATGTGCCGCATCCGAACGTCGACCAGGAAGGGCCGTTCCTGATGCAGGTTTCAACTCTCGCCTGGAATGATTACATCGGTCAGATCGGCTGCGGTCGCGTACTGCGGGGATCGATCAGCAAGGGTGATGAGTTTACCCGCTTTGTGCAACGGTGGAAGGATCCGGGCAATCAGGAAGAAGGCTGGGATCTGGTTGAATCCTCGAAGGAAAAATGCGTTCATTTGTGGGTAACGCGCGGACTTTCGCGATTGGAGGCAGACAATATCAGCGCTGGCGACATTGTCTGGTTGGCAGGGCCCGGTGAGATCGGAATCGGAGACACGTTTTCCGAGCTCGAAGATCCGTCGGCAGCTCTGAAGCCGCTGGAGATTGAAGAACCAACGGTATCAATGTTCTTCCTGGTCAATACGGGTCCGTTTTCAGGCGCTGAAGGCACGGCAATCATGCTGCGGCAGTTGAAAGAGCGCTTGACCCGGGAACTGCGCGTCAATGTCGCACTGCGGATGGAAGACCTTGGACGTTCCGATGGAGTCAAAGTGTCCGGACGCGGCGAATTGCACCTGGCGATACTGATCGAAGAAATGCGGCGCGAAGGGCTCGAATTCTGTATTTCCCGGCCGGAAGTAATCACTCATGAGGACAAGAACGGCAACACACTGGAACCGATTGAGCAATTGATCATTGATGTTCCGGAAGAATATCAGGGGATCGTAATCGAGAAGTTGGCACGCCGGAAAGGTGAACTGCGAGCGGTCGAGAATGCCGGCACGAGCGTTGTGCGCATCGAATTTGAGATATCTACGCGCGGCCTAATTGGCTATCGCAATGAGTTCTTAACCGACACGCGTGGAATGGGAATCATGGCATCGCGTTTTGTCGGCTATGGTCCGTGGCGCGGCGATATTGCTGCACGCAACCGTGGTTCAGTAATCAGTATGGAGACCGGCATTGCAACCGCTTATGCGATCGAGGGATTGCAGGAGCGGGCAGTGATTTTTGTCGAACCGACGGATCGTGTCTACAATGGACAAATCATCGGCGAGAATTCCCGTCCGGATGATCTTCCCTGTAATCCGACGAAGAAGAAAGCACTGACCAATCACCGCTCATCAACTAAGGATATCGGCGTGGCTCTGGATGTTCCCCGCAAATTGACGCTCGAGCAGGCGATGGAATGGATAGGTCCCGACGAATTGGTGGAGGTCACGCCCAAGTCGGTGCGGATGCGCAAGGCGATACTTGATTCGGAAGTACGTAAGAAAGCACAGAAGGCGCAAACGGGCATTTATCGGAGTGCAAATGTCACTTCGGCACCTCCGCCGGCATAAAGTTACAGGATAGATTCCGGAATCCGGATAGACATATGGACGGCCCTGCAATAGTACTGCAGGGCCGTCTATTTTTTTGACTTGCAGGAGTGAGGTTATCCCTTTTAAGGAATACTACTCTCAGCCATCACTGCGATGCAGACACGTTACGATCTCTCCAATGTACATGCGGTGATAGTCTTTTTTGGGGTAGCAGTCGTGAATTTCAGATTTCAGGAACCGCGCGGGATCAAGGTCGGCAGTATAGATTTTGCTGCAATCAAACACGAGTCGAGCTTCATCGAAATACACAGATCCACTTGTGGATTTCTTGGGAGTCAAACCTGGGATGCTCATTTTGTCAACATCGCGCCCTGAAACCTTGCCACAGTACTTCAATATCGAACGATGCTCTTCAGCGAACGAGCAAAGTGTGAAGGCATCGGCCTTCTCGATGAAGTGGTAAGTGTGGCGGGTTGGTCGGACAAAGCAAACGCAAATCTTCTTGTTCCAGAGTTCCCCCATCGTTCCCCAGGAAGCGGTCATGGTGTTGAACGATGTCAGATCACCGGCGGTAATAAGCATCCAGTCTTCAGCAATCAGTTTGAAGACATTGTCGTTCAGTGAACTCGGACTAATTGCTCTCAGGGCGGAAGTCATCGCATCCTCCTCTTTGGTCGAGATTCCTGAACAAAGATAAGCGAAGTTTCCGCTGGAACTCCAGCGTTTTAAACACCGAAGTTCAGCGACACGCCCTGGCGGCAAAAAGCACAGACGACGTCTATGACGGGACTGCCGTTACAGGTCGTTAGCGACCGAGGCGACCGGCAATCATGGCGCGGATTCGGGCGACCGAATGTGCCAGTGACGCCACGGAACGGCCCGAAAACCAGTAATCGTCGCGTCGACGAGTATCCTCAAGCAACTTCAATCCGGCTGGTCCAGAATCAGCGATTTCATTGATGGCCCTAAGCGTCAGCGCTTCGCCGTCAGATTCTTTGTTCATGGTGTCCATGAGAAACGCAGCCAACTGTGCCGGAGTCTCCGGATTGAGTGCGTAACCTCGTTTCAGGACAATGTCTCCCCACTTAGTCTGTCCGGGTTTGTAAGCCATATCGAACTCCTTTCGAGTTATACAAGTTTCAGTTTTCTGCAATATTGCTGTAATTGTCGAGACTCTCGCGAAGCGGTTCAGAAAGAGTGCCGTGACCCGTTGAATCGCTGCGTGAGGCGATTGCTACTTCAGATATTATATTCTTGAAATGTTCAGGCGCAAGGAAGGATTTATGATGAGTGAGAAGACTCGCGTCGCAGCAAGATGACTTCATAATCCGTCAAATCTCTGGCTTCATTTAGTCGCATTTGATATTATGCGACCGGGTGGCAGCAAGATTTTCCATCGATTTTGTTGCAGAGGAGTCTGGATGAAGTACCTGCCGCAATTATTCGCCAACAATCGCGCGTGGGCAGCAAGAATGACAGCCCAGGATCCCGAGTTCTTTCGGCGACTGGCGGCAATTCAGTCGCCGGAGTATCTTTGGATCGGTTGTTCGGATAGCCGCGTACCGGCGAATCAGATTACCGGGCTGAATCCGGGGGAGGTGTTTGTCCACCGCAACGTCGCCAACATAGTTGTAGCTGGTGATACAAATTGCCTGGCAGTGATTCAGTTCGCGGTAGATGTGCTCAAGGTAAAGCACATAATCATTTGTGGTCATTATGGCTGCGGCGGCGTTAGGTCGGCTTTGCTTGATGAATCGACAGGCGTTGTCGGCCAATGGCTGTCTCATATCAAGGACATCCAGAGCAATCACCGGTCAGTATTGAATGAACTACCGACAGTTGAGCAACGTTGGAGCCGCCTCTGCGAGCTCAACATTATTGAGCAGGTGGTAAATATCTGCGGTACGTCCATCGTTCAGAACGCATGGAGTCGCGGACAAGAGCTCGATATCCATGGCTGGATCTACGACCTGCGAGATGGTCTCCTGCGCGATCTCGAAGTTTCACTGGACAGGCCGGAACGGCTTGAACACGTTTACGCAGAAGCTCTCGCCAAGATTCGCAGGTCCACCTGATCTCTCAGGTAATTGACTTCTTGGTCTTCCCCACCCAATTGGGCGCCGAATCAATTCTCTGCCTCAGCAACAGGTTTAATTGGGCCGCATGATGCTGAACATGCCGCATGTTGTAAAGCAGTAGTTCGACATTGGACAAGCCGGGACGTTTTGCACCGCAAGGTTGATGGGCATTGCCATCGGTTAAACTCAGAATTGCAGCGCGGCATTTATTGCGCCCATGATCAAGATACGTCAATAATTCTGCTGGTGTGTATGCGCGGGCAGGAATGACCCCGGCAGGATCAAGTTCTTCCAGCCCAAATGGAGCCGGTGGTGCAAACTCAATGCCATCTTCGGTAAGATAAAAGTCGAGCCAAAAAAGGGTATGCGATGCGATGTACCAGAATTCGGACGGATCAGAGCGGTTGCCCCACACCTCAGGCGGACAAGCGCTGATCGCATTTTCAAGCATGTCAATACTGGCGCCAAATTGCTGCCAGATAGTCGTTTTCCAATATGTGATCATTCTCTCTCCTTATTGATGCCCAAAATCCGGCATACAATTGCGACACCGGGCCGTTTTGTCAATCGCATTCGCAGTGCCTTTCGACTGCCAAATCATTTGCGCGAGAGTCCACGATGCAGTAAGTTGATTGCAGTATCATGCACTCAAAACCGCGCCGGCTCAACCGGGGCAAGTCAATACAGAGGTCATCATGGGAAGTAAAAACAATGTTCTGGTAGGGTTGGCTGCTGTTGCGGCAATTCTGTTCCTTTTTGGTTGCGGCAAGAAGGACAACGCAGGGACACAGCAACCGGGGGCGGGCGCCAAGTTCACGGTCGGCGTCTCTCTCCTGACGCGAACTCATCCATTCTACCAAGACTTGGAAGCTGGGTTACAGGAAGCAGCCAAGGCCGCCGGCTATGAACTCCTGATCAATGCCGGCGAATTTGATGTAGCTAAGCAGAAGGATCAGATACAAGACTTCATCGTTCGCAAGGTAAATGCAATCATTGTTTCGCCATGTGACTCCAAATCCATCGGTACTTCGATCAAGGCTGCTAATGAAGCAGGCATTCCGGTTTTTACGGCGGATATTGCCTGCCTTGCGGAAGATGCGAAAATCGTTACACATGTGGCTTCGGATAACATTGAAGGCGGACGACTTGCAGCTCAAGCCGTCGCACAGGCCATCAATGGCCGGGGCAAGGTTGCAATCATCGACCACCCCGAAGTTGAATCAGTGATTCAGCGGGTTAAGGGTTTCGAAGAAGAGATCGCAAACTATCCCGACATCGTTGTGGCGGCAAAGCTCTCAGGGAGAGGGATGAAGGACCAAGCATTTCGAACGACCGAGGACATCCTTCAATCCCACCCCGATTTGGCAGCGGTATTCGGAATCAATGATGACTCGGCGCTTGGCGCCTTGGCGGCGATTGAAAAAGCAGGTAAGCAAGGCACGGTTAAGATTATCGGTTTCGATGCAGTTCCGGAGGCGCGGGCAGCAATCAAAGACGGCAAGATATTTGCGGATGTGATACAACGGCCGCATGAAATCGGCATGAAAACAATCGAGGCAATACGCACGTATGCAGCCGGTGGAACGGTCGAGTCAATGACCCTAATTCCCTGCGCGTTGTTTACCCAGGCCGATGCCCAATAGCGAAAACTGTCTCCTGCGAATGGCCGGGATACGAAAGACCTTCCCGGGAGTTGTCGCTCTCGCCAATGCGTCGTTTGACCTGTATTCCGGCGAAGTGCATGCGCTGGTCGGCGAAAACGGCGCCGGTAAAAGCACCTTGATCAAGATTCTCACCGGCGTACAGCATCAAGACTCCGGCTCAATCGAGTTATACGGAATACCGACCTCCTTTGACTCACCGCAAGAAGCACAGCGTGCCCGGCTTGCCACGATTTACCAAGAATTCACCCTGATTCCCGCGTTAAGCGTTCGTGCAAATCTGTTTTTGGGCAGGGAGTCTTCCAGGTCCGGATTTCTTAATTCCAAAGAAGAGACAGCGAAAGCCGGGACTATTCTGTCGAGACTTGGAATGCATATCGATATCGAAATGCCGGTTGCAGAGTTGACAATTGCCCAACAGCAATTGGTTGAGATTGCCCGCGCTTTAGCGAGCAACGTCAAGGTCCTGGTCATGGATGAGCCAACCGCCGCGCTGACGCCGACGGAGGTAAAGGCCTTGTTTAATGTGCTGCGTGAACTGGCGGAGCAAGGGATCGGAATGATCTTCATCAGCCATCGGCTCGATGAGATATTCGAAATAGCTGACCGGATTACAGTTCTGCGTGACGGATCGACAATCGCATCGCGAGCAACCTCAGAGTTCACGAGACAACAGCTCATCGAATTGATGGTTGGTCGCGCGATTGAGGATGAGTACCCGAGAGCGGAAACGAAGCCTCAATCAATCGGACTCGAGGTTCGCAATTTGAAAGCTGGTTTCGTTCGGGATGTCTCATTTACCGCCCGCCGCGGCGAGATTGTCGGAATCGCCGGTTTGATGGGCGCAGGAAGAACGGAAGTTGTCAGACTGATTTTCGGCGCGGACAAACTTGAGAGCGGAACTATCTCACTTGATGAGAAATCAATAAACATCAGATCGCCACGCGAAGCGATCGCCAACGGAATTTGTTTATTGACCGAAGACCGTAAGACGCAGGGATTAATTCTGCGGGCAGCCGCCAAAGACAACTTTGCACTTCCAAATCTCAAAGGGTGGTCGCGAATCGGGTTCATCAACAAAGCAAAGGAACTGAGCCGATTTCAAAAGCACGTGGCAAATCTCAAGATCCGAATTTCGGACGCAGAACAACTTGCAGAGAACCTCTCCGGCGGGAATCAGCAGAAATTGCTGGTCGCGAGGTGGCTGGAGACAAACTCGCAGGTTGTTATATTCGATGAGCCGACTCGCGGAATTGACGTTGGTGCAAAGTATGAAATGTACTTGCTTATTGGCGAGTTGGCGCGGCAGGGTAAGGTTGTGATTGTGGTGTCATCGGAGTTATCGGAGCTATTGGGAATTTGTGATCGCATCTTAGTTATGCGGCGCGGACAGCTGGCTGGAGAGGTAACCGACGTCAAGTCGGCGAAGCAGGAAGACGTAATGGCTCTGGCAGTCTAAAACGTAGAGAGTAAGGTTGAAGCCAACTAATGAGCAGTGGCAATATTACCAGCCGGACGCGATTCAAGCGATTAATATCAGATTATGGCATGCTTGGCGTCCTCTTATTGTTGTGTATTCTTTTCTCTGTTTTGACACTCGATGAGCAGTTTCCGACCGGCAAGGCCGCGGCGGAATCGGTCTTTGAGACGCAGCTCTACCGATTACCGGCATCGACGAAGATCATTGCCGTCGGTGCGGCAAACCCGCATGATAGTCTCTTCACACTGGAACTATCCAGACGTATCACCAACGCCAAAGTTGACGTTATCAACGGCGACCCGCAGGTAATTCGCGCTTTCCTGGAGAATGCCGTGAAATGGTCCAGTGACAGTTTGGTGATCGCGACGACGAATGCCGTTGCGTCGGTGGTAATGGCAATCAAAGCGCAGGTCGCGTCCCTTCGGTCGGCGGATATCGTATCTCCTGAATCTCGACGGTGGCCGACCTTCTTGCTGGCCGAGAATATTCGCAATGTTGCCAATCAGATTACGGTCATTGCGATCATCGCTATCGGCATGACAATAGTGATCATTACCGCAGGCATTGATCTTTCGGTCGGAAGTCTAATCGCATTGTGTGCCGTGATCGTCACCTGGTTGATCGGTCAATGGGGTGCGGAATCTGCGGGAGTGGGTGCAATGCTCGGGGCGGCAGTAATCGGGATAGCATTGTGTGGCGCTGTTGGCGCGTTCAGCGGGGTCATGATTACGCGCTTCCGGATACCGCCGTTCATTGCAACACTGGCGATGATGCAGGTCGCGGCGGGAATCGGTTACATTATTTCACAAGGTCGGCCGATTTACCAAATCCCCGACAGCTTCATCTGGCTCGGACGCGGCGTGGATCCGCTTTTTGGCATCCCGACTGCGGTGATTTTGATGATCTTGTTGTATGCAGTGGCTCACGTGATGATGTCGCAGACGACCCTGGGACGTTACATCTATGCAGTCGGCGGTAATCCGGAAGCTGCCCGCTTGGCCGGAATTCGTGTGAATGCAATCCTACTTTTCGCATATACAATCTGCGCAATGCTCGCCGGCCTTGGCGGAGTATTGATGGCCTCGCAACTCAAGAGCGGCGCTCCGACATATGGATTATCCTACGAATTGTATGTCATAGCGGCTGTAGTCGTCGGCGGGACGAGTCTTTCCGGCGGCGAAGGACGAATTCTCGGAACGTTGATTGGGGCGCTGATAATCGGCGTGATACAGAATGGTATGAATCTGGTGAATGTCGAAAGCTACACACAAAAAGTTGTTCTTGGGCTCGTTATCCTCGGGGCGGTATTATTGGACAGGCTCAAACAGCGGCGGATGGCATCTGTGCGGACCTGAAGAGATTTACCTTGATGATTTTGAGTTCCTTTTACTGATAGGGATGGGAATATGACCAGACACAAACTCCTGCAAGCGGCCGCATTGGCGCTGCTGTTGTTTACCACGATTTATGCGCAGGCGACAGACTCCAAACAGCCGGAGTTGAAAGTCGTCGGCACGGCGCATCTCGACACGCAATGGCGCTGGACGATTCAGAACACGATCAACGAATTTGTGCCGCTGACTTTTCGGGAAAATTTCAAGCTGATGGATATCTATCCTGACTATGTCTTCAGCTTCGAGGGTTCGTTCCGTTACAAGCTCTTCCGCGAATACTATCCGGATGAATATGCCAAGCTAAAGAAGTACGTTGATTCGGGACAATGGCGTGTTACCGGAAGCTGGGTTGATGCGGTGGACGTAAACATTCCGTCCTTTGAGTCGTTGGTCCGGCATAATCTCTACGGAAACGGATTCTACAAAAAAGAATTCGGCAAGACGAGCCGAGATATTTTTCTGCCGGATTGCTTTGGATTTGGGTATGCGTTGCCCTCGATCGCGGCACATTGCGGATTGAAGAGCTTCACGACGCAGAAGCTTACCTGGGGCTCGGCCGTGGGAGTGCCATTTGATATAGGGCTTTGGCAGGGAGTTGACGGATCCAAAATCATCGCGGGATTGAATGCCGGAGACTACACGGGCAAAATCAAGGGCGACCTAAGCCGCGACACAACCTGGTTGCGAAAGATCTCCAAGTCGGGCGAGACGACCGGATTACATGCGGGATACACCTACTTCGGTACCGGTGACACGGGAGGCTCACCGGAATCGCTTTCAGTCGATTGGCTGCAGAAATCTGTTAAAGGCGATGGGCCGATCAGGGTTGCTTCGGTTGGTGCCGATGACTTGGTCGATTTGGTGAACAGCACTGATCAAAGCAAGCTGCCGACATACAACGGCGAGTTGTTGATGACACGTCATGGCGTGGGATGTTACACATCGCAGGCTGCAATGAAACGCTGGAACCGCAAGAATGAGCTCCTGGCGGATGCGGCCGAGCGCGCCTCGGTGATCGCGCATCTGACTGCAGGTGTTCCCTATCCGACGGAGTATCTGCGTGACACATGGGAGAGATTCTTATGGCATCAGTTCCATGACGATTTGACGGGGACGAGTATTCCGGAGGCGTATGAGTTTTCGTGGAATGATGAGATCTTGTGTCAGAATCGATTTGCGGGAGCGCTGGAGAATGCGTCGGCAATGGTCCTGAATGAACTTGATACACAGGTGGATGGTACGCCGATAGTCGTTTACAATCCGCTTGCAATATGGCGTAACGACGTTGTCGAATTCCCGGCTTCAAGTATTGCAAAGGGGATGTCCAACTTCATATATGACTCCAATGGGCACCAACTCGATTGCCAAATTTCTAACGACGCTAAGGGCCTATTGGTCAATGCCAATGCCGTGCCAGCCGGTTACGCGGTTTTCAATCTCTCACAAGCTGGCGAGGTTCGCAAACCTTCAAGTGAACTCCGCATAACTTCGAATTCGATAGAGAATCGCCGCTATATAGTTACAATAGACTCCGACGGCAACATTTCGTCGATCATGGATAAGATCCTGGCTCGGGAACTCTTGACGGCTCCAATTCATTTTCAGTTGATTCATGACAAACCACGTCAGTGGCCTGCTTGGGAAATCCAGTATGAAGACATTATTCTTCCTCCGCGAGCGGTACTGAAAGACCCAGTTGAGATCAAAGTTGTTGAAGAAGGCCCTGTTCGCGCAGCTATCCAAATCACTCGCAAGACTGACGCCTCTACATTCAAAACCACTATCAGCCTCGTCGCCAATAGCGACCGGATTGAAATCAAGAACGAAATCGACTGGTACGAGAAAGAAACACTTCTCAAAGTCGCCTTCCCGTTGACCTGTGCCAACGACAGCGTGACATACGACCTCGGGCTGGGAGCAATCAAGCGCGGTCTAAACACAAAACAGAAGTATGAAGTGCCAGGACACCAGTGGGCCGATATGACCGCCCCCTCGGGCGAATATGGAGTGGCGATTCTCAACGACTGTAAGTACGGCTGGGATCACCCGGAAGCAGGAGTATTGCGCTTAACCCTGATTCACACACCGGGCGTTTTCGAGAGTTGGAACTGGGTCGGTGATGAGAAGTCGCAGGACATGGGGCATCACGAATTTACGTTTGCAATCTGCGCTCACAAGGGAGATTGGAGCGAGTCGGACATCCCCGAGCAAGCAGCACGCCTCAATCAGCCGCTAATGGCGTTCGCTACCGAAAAGCACTCGGGGATACTTGGTCGCGAGTTTTCGCTTCTGAATGTCGATGCAACATCATCCGACAACAATGTTTTCGTCAATGCAGTCAAAATGTCGGAAGCCGGTGATGAGCTGATTGTTCGAGTCAAAGAAACCAAAGGCAAGTCAGCGAACGCAGCTAAGATCAGCTTCGTATTTCCGATCGAATCGGCGCGCGAAGTCAACGGCTTTGAAGACCCGGTCGGTACCGCGACATTCGAGGGCAACGCGCTGGCATTCTCGTTGACACCGTACCAGCCGAAGGCATTTGCTGTGAAATTGAAGACCGACGCGGCAGACGACCTGCCAGCTGTAAAATGGCTACCGGTGGCACTTCCCTACAATCTTGACGCAATCAGTCTCGACAGCGACCGCAAGGACGGCGATATCGACGGCAAAGGTAATAGTCTGGCTGGAGAGCTGATTCCAGATACATTGATTTATCGCAATCTTCACTTCGTAATGGGTCCCAAGCGTGCGGGTGAATTGAACGCAGTTTCCTGCAATGGTCAAAAGATTAAGCTCCCGAAAGGTGACTTCAAGACCTTACATGTTCTCGCCTGTGCAACCAATGGGCCGGTTACAGCTAGGGCTAAAATTGGTGACAGGGAAGAATACCTCTGGCTTCAGGACTACGCTGAACCGATCGCACAGTGGAATAATCGACTCGTAGCCGGACGGCTGGTCGAAGAACCGGAAGGTATTGCACCAGGGTATATCAATCGTGAACCGGTTGCGTGGTACGGTTCTCATCGACATTCAGCCAATGGAGAGAATGAAGCGTATCGCTTCACATACCTCTTTCATTCAGAAATATGGCTGGATAAAGATGCCAAGTCAATTCAATTGCCTGACAATCCAAATGTCAAAATCCTATCCATGAATGTTGCAGACACTAGAATTGGCGTTGGTCACTCTCCGATTGCCTTATATGATGAGCTCGACGGCAGACTTGTGCGAATCAGCGCTGACAGTTCGAACTTCCTTGGTACCGCTACAGTTACTATGACGTCTCCAAATTTGGGAACGAAGATTCATTATACACTGGATGGAAGCCAACCAACGTCGCGGTCGCCCGTCTATTCTGAGCCGCTGCGGATCGCGTCGACTACTTCAGTCAGAGCTTGCGCACTGGGACTGAACGACAAAGATGGGTTTGTCACCGCCGTCACCTATCGCCAGCTTGTTCCACATGAAGCTACGTCAGTCAGTGATCTCAAGCCGGGGTTGGAAGCAGCCTATTATGAAGGCGAATGGCAAAAACTGCCGGCGTTTGACTCACTGAAGTCGAAAGAAAGCTTCATCGCAGACTCTATCGCACTGCCTGCGATGGCGCGTGCGGAAGACTTCGGGCTGACGTTCGCAGGTTACTTTCTTGCACCAACGGAAGGCCTATACGAATTCGCAATTAGCTCCGACGACGGCAGCAAGGTGTTTGTCGGTGATTCGCTGGTCGTCGATAATGACGGACTGCACGGCGGCGGCGATGTGGTTGGGCAGATCGCATTGAAGCCCGGATATCACCGGCTGTATATCCCAATGTTTCAATGCAAAGGCGGTCGTGAACTCGATGTGCACATTACGGGACCAGGACTTGCGCGTGAACGTTTGCGGGCGAATCGGCTGTTCCATTAACACTACTCGCCCGGAAGCAAACTTAAAGAGTAAACCCGAGCATGTCATTACGTGCTCGGGCTCGCAGTGTTGTTTCGACTTTATTCTGATCTTCCCTGATGACCCTTTCCCCTGCTGTTAGGATTCGGGCAGTGTCTTGAACTGGTGAGTTCGCTTGATGCCGCTTTGATCAACTTCTCCTTAGCGGCTCGAGACATGCGCTTGATCTTGTGCTCCAGAATAAATGCCTCCCTCAATGTTGCCACCTCGACATGATACACCAACTGCACCGGTCCTCTTCCGCGAGTGTAGCGGGCGCCGGTACCGCGATTATGAGCCAATAGCCTCTTGTCGAGATCGGATGACTGACCGGTGTAGTAAGTCTCATCGCTACAGCGGATGATATATACCTGGTACGACATGCCTCCCATGGTATGAAAGAAACGCGATTGAACAAACTACATTTAGAATAAATGAGATAGCATGGAAAGCGGCTGATTTGGCATCAACGGGGCGGTTTGCTTCGACAGTGTTGTGAACTTCAGCAGTATGGGAAAAATCCCATACTGCCATCGCTGGCTACCGCGGGAACTCGCGCTGCCAATTAGTATTTTCGGCTATCTCTAAAGGTTCACCCCTTCAAAGGCGATAATCAGAGAGTAGCGTGCAGGGTAAACCATTTTACGTTTCACGAAGTTACCTTGGCACGGGAATCACGGAATTTATCGTTTGATAACAGCTTGATTCACGATTCGTACAAAGTCGGTCTGGTTCAATTCGACCGGCCAGTGTGTTTTTGACTGTAAGAATTTCGTCCCTTTCGAACAGGACGCTCACAATATACCGAGCAGCGGAGGAACTAATGACCAAGTCAAGGCAAGAAGCGGAATATTCAGAACCAGTATACAAACGCGGCAAATATCTCGTCTCTACGCTGGCGACCGTAGCCGTAATGGTTATTGCCGCCATTATCATCTGGCAAATGCACAACAACGCCGTGGTTAAAATCAACTCGGCATTGCAGCAACAAGAACGAGATGGCGTCAGCGAAAGCCAGCGTCAGGAGTTCGCCGAAACGACAAGTACCGATCCGGTCGGGTTTGATCTGGCCAACTACATGGAGGCCAAGTATCCCACGATCGTGCTGTTAACCTATTTTGTGTTGGCTGCGCTGGCACTAGCCGTAGTCGTGCGTTTTGCGTTGTTCTTCATGTTCTCGACGAAAAGAGACCAGTACTATCCCAACAATGTTGAGCTCGATCACTTCTTGAGCCAGAAGTTTGCCACGTGGGACGAGTTCTGCCGCTATACGCAAACCCGCGACCATCGTAAGTCACGGTTCTGGCGCGTCCTCAAGGATTCGGTAATGGTAACCGATGCTTCGGGTCGGGTCGATCATCTTTACTTGCACCTGCGTAATCGCATTGACCGCATCACTGAGAACATGGACGAGATGAGCCTCTACGACAGCATTGCAACCGCGTCACCAGCCGCCGGGTTCTTCGGAACGCTGATCGGGTTCTTGTTCATATTCAGCCAAGGACAGAGCGCAGCGAATCTCTCGCAGTCACTGGAGTTTGCTGTGGGTCTGAAGGTAGCCATCATTACCAGCCTCTGGGGTCTTGTCAATCTGGGAATGGCCATCGGCGCGACTTACTTCTCGCGACGAATTATCGATCAGATTCATGACCAAATGGTCGTCCGTGCCGTCGCCGTTTGCGAAGTGGTTGAGACTCTTCGCATCACCGACAGAGAGCCTGTTTCTGAAACTGAGATGGAAGTCATTACCAACAAGGAGCAGATCCGTGTCCGGTCGTAAAGCAAAGCGATACATGGCGCCGTTCGTAGTCAGCGCATCGGACCTTGCCTTCATCATGCTCTTCTTCTTCATAATCGTTGGCAACGGTTCGACTCAGGTTGAGCGAATTGAGATGCCTTACAAATCGACCAGTCAAGTCGGCGAGCAAGCTTCTGCCCCGTTTCGAATAGAGATTTATGATCAGGACTCGCAGATCGATTCAAGTCGTATGGTCCTGATCCATACTTCAGCAGTGCCGCCGGAGACATCGTTCGTCTCCGTCGCCAATACGGTCCTGGCCAGTCCGGATGCCCATCTCTTCGTCCGCGACCGGATCTCGGAGTTCATGGCCGCAAGGGGTGTAGTTGCCGACTCGGTCAGATTCGACGTTTACAGCTCTGCTCACTCGTATTATGGTCTCGTAGCCATGGCGATGGCCGCCTGTTATAAGCTTGACTATCCCTGCAACTTAGTCTATCGGGCCGAGGTTGAATAACGTCATGGCGTTGTTGAGGTAATTAGATGCAAGCATACTTTGATCGCGATGATGCTGACCTGGAATATGGCACAATTGTTGGGAAAGAGGCATCTCATACCGATGCTCCGGGAGGCATTCTGGATGCCGTTCTCAATCGGCGCAATGCAGTTTATGCTCTGGTAACCACGGCCGGTTTAACAGTGCTGGCAATGTTTGTGGTTGGATACT
Organism: uncultured Ignavibacteria bacterium; assembly: GCA_964592145.1. GTDB lineage: Bacteria > Zixibacteria > MSB-5A5 > CAIYYT01 > CAIYYT01 > JADJGC01. Next base: position 90,311 of record CAZQBX010000004.1, on the reverse strand, counting down.
TTGGTTCACTTCCCTGGAGCGCACAGGCGACCGCCCAGACACCCGAAATCAACACGAAGTTCATCATTGAGCTGCCAAAACCACAACCGCAAAAACCAAAGCCGATCATAAAGCCGGTTATGAAGCCTCTCGAAACCAGGCCAGTGGAAAGACTGCGGAGTATTCCTGACAAGACGACACAAGTATTGCGTCCAAAAATGCAGCTGTCTGGCCGCACAACGTCCCGTGACGCCCAGCGCGTGTCTCAACAAGAGGCAGCAGCGGAGCGGTCTATGCCCGCGACTATTGCACCAGTAGTTGCCGAAGTCGACGAGTTCACACAGCGGGACTATGTGCAAGAACAATCCGATCGCAGTACGACGACCTCGTTGCGAAACGACCGCGTGAGAGAACCTGTTGGTGAGGTTACAACCAGGAATAACCGCGCAGTCGCTGATGCCGGAGTCTCCCGCATTCAGCTTGATCCCTACCACTACCAGATGGTCAATATCTGCCTGCGTCAATGTGTCAGAAGCATGTTCATGCACACCGGTCTCGATGAAATGGAACAAGCCAACTCCAAGGAGTGGCTCAAGGTCACACGGGCTGCTGACAATTACTTTGAGTTCAAGTATGGCGGCCGCTGGGTGCGTCTGCATGTAAACGTAAACTCTCTGGGCGACATCTCAAACATCGACTTTGTCCGGATGCCGGCAAATTGGGGAGATGCGGAGTCGCTTCTGGAAGAAGCCACCCGCAAGTTGTGTCACTTGCTTCGTTACGATGACTGTTTCGCGAAATTGTAGATTCCTAATATGAGGTCAGAGATATGATGAAAATGAACGTCACAACAAAGACGCTAATCACAGCCACGCTGGTAATGGTGCTGTCCGTGATTGGCAATTCCGCCACACCAGCGCAATCCAAGGGCTATCTGGACTACCTCGATTCCTACTACCAGTCCGGTAATCCCGCTGATTTGGAACAGGCTCGCAACGCCATCAAGATTGAATTGGACGCCTCCGATGCTCTGCGTTTTCAGGGCTACTACTACAATGCCGAGATTCACTTCCTGATGACGCTGGAAGAGCTGAGGCGCGACATGCACAACGTCGAACTGCAGGATAAGCTGCGCGCTTTAATGCTGCAGCTTTACAACCGGTATCTCGACGCCTATTACAAATTCGAGCCGGCACAACTGCAAACATCAAGCGTGCCCGGAAATACGGCATTCCTGATCAAAGACGTACTGATGGCGGCTATTTACTGCCCTAATGCAAATTCGTTTGCGCCGTTGGTGAAAAACGTCCTTCGCCGGGCAACCCGCGACAGCCTGTATGATGTACAAAGCAGCTACGTCGCCAGCGTCAACGAGATGCTTCAGCAGGAATATCCGAACCTGTTCGGCGTCGCGAATTTCGCGAAGGCCGTGTGGGTTAACGACCAGTTCATTGCCATGAAGCAGGAAGGCGCCGTCAAAGATTCTCTGCGCCGGATGGTCAACTATTTTGCGGCGATTGCCGGTGATACGCTTACGTCACCTTATGGTCTATCGATATCTTATTTCTTGCTCGCCGAGACCTTCGCCAATCACGAAAATGACATGGCATGGAGTTACTTCCGCAAGTGTCTGGAACTTCTCAATTCCGGCAGCTTTCCGACCGACGGATTCTATGCACGCAACTACAATCGTGAAATCTACATCGCCACCTGCGTGACCTTCCTGCCGACGTATGCCGAGCACCTGTACAAGGCCGGACGCTATCCGGAGATCTTGAGCAATGCCAAGCAACTGATCGGAATGGGCGTGCTGGATCGCGGCCAAATGGAAGCAGTCTCAAAAGAAGCCGTATTCTGGGGAGAGAAATCAATTCGCGCTCTCCAGGACAGCGAACGATACGCCAGTGCCGATGAACTATTTCAGGAACTGAAAAGCTTCTACGAGATGCTCGACACCAAAACTCAATTAGGTAACTCGGAATAGTAAGGAGAATAGCAGTGAAGTCACTAATAGCATACTGCAAGACCACAGTGATGGTCATCAGCCTGTTGTCGCTCTTTGCGGTTCCAGGCTTCGGAAATAATCAGGAGATCGTTGACCTAAACGAAGACATGCAGGAGTTCCTGGAAGTCTCTAAAGTCATGACCACCGACACGGACCGGTTGTTTGTGTCCGACATGGCTGTGCAGAATATGTACCGCCAATGGGCAATCTGGTTCTATTCGGGAAACAAGGGTGAATTATACGATCAAATGCTCGGATCATCCTATGCCCGATTCGTTATTCTCCATTACAATCTCAACAGCCCCTCGTGGGCCTGGTGGGGCATGACAGAGTTGGAAACGCTGCTGCCGTCGTATCGTGCCTATATTGACAGTTCCACAGACCTCTCGTACCGGGAGCAACTGAATTTCATCCGGAAGGACTGGATGTACAAGTTTGCGACCTGCAATGCGTTTAATGAGCTGATTCCCGAGAAGAAGTTGCTCGATAACCCGGTCGAACTCAAGCTGCGCCAGGGCATGCTCAACGACGAAGATAAGTATGTCATCCGTACCGCCGAGCGATATCTCAACCGCCGTCTGAAGGAGAAGCGAGAATTCTTCTACTTCTACGTACCGCCCGGAGAATATCAAATCTTCGACCGTAAGAACTACATCTATACAAAAGAGTTTTCGGCCGGGCTGGACTCATCACAGTATCTTTACTTAACGACCAATTACAGCTTCAATTTCGTTCCAGTGGCGACGATTTACTCGGAATCAGGGGTGACTTACGACACTCTCTCCCCGTCCGATTTTGAGTTGGTGCGACTGGATGAAGGCCGCATATTCGACTTCAACAATGTCGAGTTTGGCCGTTACAATTTTAGCGTGAAGCCGCCTTACAAAATCGTTGACCGTTATGCAAATAAGCTGATCATCCCCAAGGAAGAATTCGGCAGCAATTACCTTGAGCGCGACAGCGAGCTATTCAACAAGACCGCTTATGATCAGATCATTCTCGAAAGCCAAAAGGACTTCGTCTATACATTGATCGAACGGCGTGAACAGGCGCCAGCAGTCGAAAGTAAGGACAAGAAGAAATAGTTCGGCAGTACTTGCTGTATATTTGGGCTGGTTAGCTGCGTAAAGCGGGATTAACCACCTTCAAGGGCAAACATAGAGTCTTGGGGCATAAGAAGAGAGACTTCTGTGTTTGCCCTAAGTATTAGGGGTGCAGAAGTGGACGAAACTGCACGACGCTCTCGGGATGAACAGCGCCCGGTTGACCAATTGTTCTCGCCTTGGTTCCAAACTTTACAGCACACCCTTCGCTCGTAGCCAGTCGTCATTGAAGATTGTGCTGAGATAGCGCGATGCCCCATCCGGAAAGATCGTGACAATCCGAGCCCGGTGTTCAAGCTCCCGTGCAATGTTCAAAACTGCCCAGATCGCAGCGCCACTTGATCCACCGGCCAGAACACCTTCTTCACGCGATAATCTTCGTGCATGAAGAAACGCCTCTCGATCTGAGACTTGAACTATTTCGTCAATAACCGAAAAATCGGCGCAGCCGACCAAAAACTCGTCTCCCAATCCCTCCAATAAGTATGGCGACGGTTTAACCATCTTCTTTGAACGAAAGTAATCTGTATAGATGGAGCCTTGCACGTCGACGGCAACCACTCGAATTGTAGGATCCTGTTCCTTGAGATAGCGTCCTACTCCACCAATCGTACCACCGGTGCCGATACCGGCTACCAGAAAGTCAATCCGCCCGTTCATCTGTCGCCAGATCTCTGGTCCAGTCGACAAATAGTGCGCTTCGTTGTTCTCGCGGTTGTTGTGTTGGTCCGGAAAATAGCAGTGCGCCATTTCCTTCGCGAGTCGCGGAGTGATGTTGTTGTACGAATCCGGTGATTCCGGCGGCAGTGAAGTGTCAGCTTTAATGACTTCGACTCCCAGCGCGAGAAGTTGGCTCAGCTTCTCTTTACTGATGGTATCGCGTACGACTACCTTCAGTCGGTAACCGCGCTGGATAGCAACAAGCGCCAGGCTCATTGCCATATTTCCTGAAGAATTCTCTATTATCGTGTCGCCCGGTTGAATGCGACCTTCACGCTCTGCCTTCAGGATCATGTGCCGGGCAGTGCGATCCTTGATGCTGCCGGTCGGATTCAGAAATTCCAGCTTTGCATAAACCTCACATGGTAGTGCCGCAGTGATCTTGGTTAACCGAACTAGCGGCGTATTTCCGCATGCGTCTAAGATGTTTCCAAATGTATTCTGGTTAGTTGACACGACGTCTCCTGGAAGGTGAAACGACAAGGGTGAAACTGTGAGTCTAAGATGCGAAACAAACGACTTCAATTCAAGACACAATGTCATGAACTAAAAATTCTGTACAGCAGTTCAGAAACCTATCAACGATTTTGCCCTTGCCGGGGAGAGACTGATTAAAACGCAGACGTTGTCAAGCGGTGAATCGAAACAGCCCGACCGAAATTGGTCCCAAAAATCAGACTTGTAGTAAGCCGCGAAACCCTCTCGCCGCATAGTACGATTCGGCGCCATTGTGATACACGAAGACAGTGCCATAGCGAAAATCCCCGAAAATCGCCCCGCCAAGCGTCCTGATGTCCGAAGGGGTCTGCAGCCAACTTGAAGTTTTCGAATCGAAATGTCCAAGCGTTTGCAGGTGCCGATATTGTTCTTCGGTCAGAAGTTCAATACCCATTGCCGCAGCTATGCCAAGCGCGCTGTTCTTTGGTTTGTTCGCTTTTCTCGACTCCAGTGCCTCCGCGTCATAACAGACACTTCTGCGGTCTTTTGGACTCTCCGCCGAACAATCGACGAAGAAGTACTCGCCGGTTTTTTTGTCACAAGCAACGACATCCGGCTCGCCGCCGGTTCTTTCCATTTCGTTGAGAGACCACAGTTTTCCTGGATTGCTGTTTAACCGTGTCTCCACCTCCGACCACTTAATTCCCTTATGGCGGTTCGTATTCTTCTCAAAACGCGCCTTCAATACTCGGTAAAGCTCCACGCGCTGTGCGTCTGATAGCTTCTTCTTATCGTGATTTGTGTTTTTCATACCTGTATCTCAAACTAGTTGTGTAAGTAAAATATATGGCTTAACAAACATCTGCCGGCACAATAATCAGCCAGAATGCGTTGCAAGACATAAGGTTAAAAGTCGGCGACAACAATATGTGTCGTTGGTGTCGCCTCCGGTTTGCTGACGATCGTCGCTTCTTGAGCACTATCTCGGTCAACGACACGCTCGTCGTTGACCGAAAAATCGATGAGTATTGACTATGAAATTCTACATTTGCGGCCACAGCCAGCCAAACGTACCAGCCGTCACGAGGGCAAAGATCAATCCGTCAAATACAGTCTTCAGCACCGTACTCCAACTGCGTCCGTACCAAATTCCGCCTTGGAGAAGTGCTAACGAATAACCCATGAATGCCGAGCATCCGACAAATCGGAACACAGCAAGATATGTACTCCCCGGTTGCACAGCATGCCAGCCGATATATGCCGCAAAGACGCTGACCACGACGCAATAGAAGAACCAGAGTACGAGGCTTTTCCCCATTCCGCTTGGGCCGTTTTTTATCACCGTCATAACAGCAACCGGTCCCTTGTTGAGCTTCTCCAGAAACTCAGGCTTATTCATATCACTCATTGAATCGCACCGTGGCAGCATATAGTCACCGGGAGCAATGTTGAAGGGACGAAGCGCCGCCTGAATTGCATCTTGGTCCGCCAATTTCTTGAAATCATTAGCGTGGTACTTGAGGACCATATGAATGATCGAGCTCACCACGAAAACAAACACTGCGGAGAGCAAAATCGGCGCCCACAACGTTGTGAGAAATTCCATAGTCGTTTCCTCCTATGACTCGTTTCTTAGCGTTTTATAGTTGAGTCTTTTTTTCAATGCACATTTGATCCTCGCATTAATAGGAGGAACATGCGGATTGCGCAAGCATAAAAACACTTGTCCGCTCGACCTTTGTGTCCGCCTTTTGTCAGAAGTCTTCGGAGTACCGCCGTGCAACAATCGATGGTTCTTCTATCTCGAAGAAGTATCGGGCCGTAAGCAGGTGGTTATTTCAACAGCAATGCACCGCTTCCGAACCTACAGTCCATACATTTCGGCGAGATCCCCAACAGCAAGAGTTCCCCAAAGTACGACCAGGCCAAGGATGATCTTCAGTGAAAGTGGTATAGAGAAGCCGAACCACTTTTTGAGGAGCATGTTAAACTGGGGAAAGTACACCAGCGAGAGAAGAAGATAAAACACACCAGGTACGGGATGTACCAAGAACAAATTCAGCAAGCCGACTGCAATAAAAACGAGAGCGAATGTCCTGCTGACGATGAGTGAGGTCAGATTTGCTTCTCGTGTCACGATTCCGTTGCTCATTTCATTCCTCCGCGCATCGAATCATCTGATTGTCGAAACAGCGACGCAGACACGACAAACATCACAACAAAGAACCCATTCAAAATGAACGATCCGACTATGCCGGGTGGTTCGTCCAATGCAGGCCGATCGATGACCAGCACGATCACTGGTACCAAAGCCTGAACAAATGCTGTGCAATACAAGGCCCATGACAATCCGAGAGGCTTGAGTCGCGCAATGGCGGCTCCGATGATGCCGATTTGGAGTACCCCGAAGTAGATCAAGTTGACGCCGCCGGGTTCACCGATAATGCCTACTGCGAGATTCACCCAAACAAGCAGCAATCCTGCCACCACTGCAATAGCGACGGCAGCGCGGTAGGCGACGCTGTCCGACATCCTTGATATCAGCAGATAAGCGAGCCCCGTCCCGAACACAAGCGTGCCCATGATTAGGAAGTCACCACCCCCCCAGTCAACCTCGTCGCTGAATTGCATTGCGACTAAGGGTACCATCAGAATGAGCACTGTGCCGAGTGCTACGAGAATGATTTTCCTTCGAAGGGGTAATTCCATGATTGCCTCTCGTTATGTGAGTGTGTGAGGACATCGCCTCGTTTCAGTTTGTTTCCGTTTCGTCGAAAGATACGCCCCTGATTAATGCCTCCAGAGCATCCAAATGACACTGGAACGCCTTTCTGCCCGCATTCGTGATTGAATACGAAGTATTCGTTGCCTTGCCAATAAACCGCTTCTTCACCTTGACGTAGCCGAGCTGCTCGAGTGTCGACATGTTGCTCGAGAGATTTCCGTCGGTGCTGCCGAGCAAAACCTTGAGCGCCTTAAAATCGATGCTCTCGTTGACCATCAAAGCGGCCATGATTCCCAGCCTCGTGCGATTTTCAAAGCACTTATTGATGTGGTCGATGATCTGTTTCATCGCTCGTACTGCAGGTACATGATCACACCGTAGCCGGCGGTGGCCAGACCAAAGCCAGTTGCCCACAGCAACAGTCCCCCTTCAATCCAAACTGCAGCCGCCAATCCCAGTGCCAATTCGACCAAACCGAAGAAGAACGTTTCGGAGAAGCTGTACTTGCCGGCATTTACGATCGCGAGCCCAAAGAACACCAGCATCGCTGGACAGATTAGCTCATAGGTACCCAGCCTTGCGAGTACCAGCACAAACACACCGCCGGCAAGCAGCGGTAAGGCAAGGTGCAGGCCGAATCGACGCGACGCAAGATTCAGCAATCCGGTTTGATGGCGCCTGGCTTTCTTCCAAGTGAAGAAGAATGCCAAGGCCAAAGCCGCAACCAGAGCCGCAACAAACACACGGACTATTGACTGCAATAGATCTGGACTGCTTCTCAAAGTACTGAAGACTTCGTCGGTCAGCCATAATGTTCCAAGGCTGCGATACATAAACCAGATGGCGACCAGCGCTACAAGACCGGCGGAAATTCCGGAAAGGCCTGATAGCGAGACGAAGGTTGCGGATCTCGCCATTATGGAGTGAATCTGGTCAATCTGCTCTGCCGGTCGTTTTGAATCGTTCATGCTACTCCTTATATCAAAGCACTTTGAATTTCAAAGTAATATATACCTATGGTACGCAATTTTCAAGTCCTCGTTTCAATTATTTCCTTGATGAGTTGATCTGGTGTCGTAGTGGCCCGACTCTATTGAATGTCGTGGATCCTGGCAGAATCGGGACAAAATGGAACACCCCCGCGTCACAGGGCATTACGTTGATTTTCAAGGGGTTAACGCTATGTGTAAATTACTGGAGGTGGGGGAATCGAACCCCCGACTCGCGTTGTGAAACAAGGACTTACATGGCATTGTGACCAAACTGTGACCGGTTTTTCTTGCTGTTCCAAGAGACCGATAATAGATTGTGCTCGACTACATGAGGCTCACTCATGAGACGCTGCGCCCTCCCAATCAAACGAAACTCTTATCCCGATGAAGAGCAAGCCGCAGTATCATTTCTGTTCCATGGCCGGCGAATTCCTCATCTGGTAAAGAGCCTCTATCAGTGATTTGGTCGAGCTCATCTCTAAGTCTATCTTGTTAAGTATTTCGCTCCTGATTGTGTGCTGCATTCCGGGAAGAGCCTTCTTGCGTAACGTGTCCAGCCGCGAACGATTGAGATACAACAAGAAGAACCCGGAGCTATCAGCGGCCGTCTCTTCCTCAACCAATGCGGTTAACTCAAACGAGGCTTCAAAGTAGTGATTTGCATAGATCTGTTTCGATCCGATCAAAGTCTTGGCTTCCCCATGCGATCTTCTGAAGATGGTAACATGGTTGATGCTTACAATTGGTCTCAACCGTTCGTATTTCCGCATGCTCCAAAAGATGAAGTCTTCCGCGTTCGGCAAGTCGACTTTGGGATAGAGTTCTATATACTCGTAGAGCTCTGGAGCGTGTTCATAGAGGTAGTCGGATTCCAGCAGTAGTTCATGGAATGCATTAGCCTGTTTAAGCGGATACTTCTGATCATCGTATTGCCCCATTGCCTCGTCTCCGCCGATCAAGTAGGCTTTGACGTACTCGAGCAGCATCTGCTTGACGAGTGCGGTAACTCGGTTCGGATAATCAGGTCTCGTCCAATCTACATCGTGCCTGAAACGTTCAATTACGGAAGCCGGGAGTTTCATGTCGCAATTCCCAACCTCACATTCTCTGATGGCCAAGAGTTCGCCAGGTGCCAATGTGAGCCCGTCTAGGTCGCTCAACTGTGGCGGGGCATCAAACCGACTGATTGCCATCACCTGATCAGATTTCATGAACGTTTCAATATCACGAAATCTCTCGACAAAGAAGTTTGCCGGTACGTCCACGTGCATAACACCAAGGACGGCAACCTCCGGTTTACTGCCGGTATCGAGCAATTTGGTCAAGACCTTGCCCTGTTCCAGTTGGTGCAACTCCACTTGAGAAAAACCGGCCTGATTCCGCAGGAACGACTGCAAATCATTAGACAGAGCACATGCGTTGGTTGCGATCAGGCTACATAAGAGAAAGACGAGTAATCTCATATACACATCTCCGCTGCATTTCGGATCCTATTGTGCAATAACATTAGTCTGTTATCATTCACGCGCCAAGGATTCATCAGCGACCAATGCAAATCAACAAGCCTCCCAGCTTGAAACCGACGAAGTAAACTCGTGGGCATCTGTCGATTGGTCAAAAGTCGCAGATTATTACCTGCCGGTAGATTCTCTGCAACATCGGCGATCATCGCTGATGCACTCTCGGACAATTTCAGCAATTCCCCGATTGCCTGCGAAGGAACGCGACACAATTTCCAATACCGCGCGGCACTTGGCTGCAGCCATTCCGCGGTCAATTCTTATCTCCGGAAAGGAGGATACCGATCGGATGCAGCGCCTCTACGTGATCGCAGAAGACTTTCAGCGCCGCGGTTATCGGAACCGCCAGCACGATGCCAAGCGCACCCCAAAGCCAGCCCCAATAGATAGTTGAAATCAGTTGCGCCAACAGATTGATATTAAGCTGTTTGCCGAACAACTTGGGTGAGACAATATTGGATTCTACGAATTGCACTGCCATAAAGAACACGAACACCCAAACTGATGAAACAAAGGTACCGTGTTGAATGTATGCCATGATCATCGGTGGTATCGCGCCAACATAAGCGCCGGCATACGGAACCAGATTCAACACCGCCGCTAATGGTCCCCAGATATAAGGATACTTGACGCCGCCGATCAGCAAACCGAGGGTGAACACAATCGCAAGACCAACTGTGGTCACGGATTTCACCCAGAGATAACCGGCAATCTTCGTCGAGACATCTGCAATGACGCTAGTTGCAGCATCAACACTGTCTCGTCCCAGCGATCTCACTATTCGACTGTGCAGCCCTGGCTGTTCGATCAACATGAACAAAGCCAGAAGCAGAGCCATTACGACTTGCCCCATGAAGCTCAGTATCGAACCCGCGCCTTTGAACAAAAACTTCGAGATTTCTGACAGCTTCGACGGATCGATTCTGCTTAGGATACTACTGGTATCACCTCCCAGAAAGTCGAGAAACTTAGGCAGATCTTTTGCGTGCTCGGCTCTTAGCTGCTGCAGTTGCTCCCAGTAGGCAGGCAAATCTGCCGAGAATTTCCCTACCTCGTTTACAGTCACCACTCCGACGGCAGTAATAGCGATGGTTGCCAACAGCATGATGATCATGACCGCTACTAGATGAGGCACTTTCAGTCGTCGCAGTGCGGCGACTCCCGGCCAGAGCACATAAGCCAGAGTTATCGCTGTCGCGATCGGAACCAGTACCGTTGCGGCAAAGTAGCAAAGCCCTGTGAGTGCCGCCAAGGCCAGGAGCGGTGCGGCAAATTGATTGATGGTCAAGAGTCTGTTTTCGCCCGACATGGTCCTTCTCCATACGGAAATAGTTGCATGATGGTTGATACTACTCCCATCACAAAACAGTTGATGATGCTCACTGTCGTGTCTCCGTTCTTGTTGGTTGGCGTGTTATTACCGCCCATTTCACAGTCGCTCCAGTTGTCTGCCGAAGGATCTCGCCTTGAACGCCAGAATTACAAGAAGCACCCCGAAGACCATGCCAAACGTCGCTATCAACCAGACCACAGCAAGAGCGCCTTCGAGCGGCCACGCTATCAGAAAAACACCGAACGCCACCCTTACGAGTCCGCTGCCAAGGAGCAACCACTCACCGGAAATTTCCTTTCGTAGGCGGATCGCAGCCACGATTTCGAGAACGCCCCCTGCCACGGCCCAGATAGCGATGTAGAACAGGAGAGCTATCGCAGTAATATTCGGCTTCAGGAACGTCAGGATTCCGATGCCGACGCCAAGGAGTCCCCAAAGGAGCAGTTCCCCCCTGTGTTCGAGCCCCTCGTTTCCCACAATGGCCATCCAGACTCCGAAAATGCCATCAGCCAGAACGTAAGAGCCGAAAAGCAATATCAGCCACTTAAGCGAGATCATTGGTTGAAGCCAGATCAGTACGCCGAACGCGATGGCAATGAGGCCGCGGAGAAGCAGCACCCACCAGTTGCGCGATAGGCTTCCTGCTAACTGCTCTTCTAAAGTACTCATAATCAATCAACTCCTTAAGGTTGATGGTTAACGGCGTTGCAGACAACTAGCCTGCCATAGCGACAATCTTGGTCAGAAGAACAACCCGAGAGAATTCGCAGCCAACAGCTGTATTGCATTGCAGTCATTGGCTGCGACTAGCTTTTGGTTCCGTCCTTAGACCGCCAATGCCTCCCTGGCGAGCTCACGGGCTCGTTCGAGCTTAGCACTACGCACTTCATAGTCGATCTTGACCTTGGCGATGCGTTTCTCGATTTTCGACTTTTTCGAATCGCTGGCTTGTTGCATTTGGGCGCGCATGGTACTGATTTTCGCATCAGCTTCGCCTTTTGCCTGCTCCATTTTCGTCTTGGCTTGAGTCTGCATCACCTCCAGCTTCTTCTTGGCGGAGTCAATTTCCTTCTGCAACGCAGCCTTCGATTCCGCGTTTGCCTGAGCCTGCTCGTCTTCCAGCTGCTTCAGTTCGGCTTTGAACGCAGCTGACTCTCGGGCTAACTGGTCCTCGACGAACTCGGAACGTAGGCGACGGAAGACGAGACCACCAAGCTTTCCCAGTCTCGTGTCTACCGGGGTCACCCAGGTTTCATCCACTTCCGCAAGGACTGCCGTTTTACCCGGGCTCAACGCCGTCGACACCTCGTCCACAAAGCTGATGTCCACCCCCGACTTGTCCAGATCGAAAACCAAGCCCGCAAGGGATCCTGCCGAGGCTCCAACGGCAAGCCCGACCGGCCCAGCAAGTAAGCCGACTAAGCTTCCAGTTAGTAGACCGAGAGCGGTGCCGACCGGCCCCTCGTCAGCAATCTGATTCTCTCTGATGACCCCGGAGGATTCCTTTGAGACGACTGCCGTAGCATACAGTGTGATGTCTCCGTTCTTGTGGAGATCCTTCAGAGCACTGAGCCCTTCATAGGCCGCGTTCTCCGTGTCGAAAACGGCTGCCAGCATCTTGTTCATTTTGTTCTCCTTACAGTTAATAGTTGGTATGTTCATTGCTCCACATCATGCGTCAATCATTTGCAGGGTGCGAAGCACTTTGGTCTGTTATTGTCAGCATGTATCTGCATATCATCACACACCGTTTCAAGTGCCATACGTCACATCAATCTCTTCCACGATATTATCTATGGATCTCATAGTTGGTCGCGACTGAGAATTGATATGAGCAACCGAGCCGACATCGTTAGTGTGACGAGGAATCCCCCAAGCCCTAACAGCGAGATGCCGTTCCATGTGGGCGGGATTTTGGCCGCAGCAATGATGGCGGAACCGACAAGACTTGCCCCCAAGACAAATGCGAAGGCGATGCGGTTGGCAATACGATCGTTCGCGCTAAGCATTCTTGCCATGCTGTCTTGTTCCACTTTGACTCGGATACCGCCGCCTTCAACGACTCGGCTCAATTGACTCATCGTCGCAGGTGCGTCTCGAAGCATCGACACAAACTCACGACTGACTGCTGCCGTCTCTTCGGCCAGCCGACGAGGCCGATATCGATCCAAAAAAACGCGTCGCACATGGGGTTCCGCCTCCTTCGCCAGGTCGAACTCGGGAGCAAGAGCGACCGCTGTCGCTTGAATCTGAATGATGGCCTTGAGCATCAAGTAAAGATCTGGCGGGATCCGCAATCCGTGCTGATCCAAGAAGACTGAAATTCTTCCCAATAGCATCGATAGGTCGATCTTGCACAAAGGGCGCCCAGCGTACGCATCGAGTAATTGTGCAACGTCCCGCTCGAGTTCAGGCGCGGTGATGCCGACTTCGGAGGTTGTCAATCGGAGCAGGGCCTCTGTCACCTGAGTTGGCTTTTGGTCGATAACATGGTAGACTAATTCTACGAAGTCGTCCCGAACCTTCTGACTGAGTCGCCCCATCATCCCAAAGTCGATAAAGCACACGACATTATTTGAGAGCACAAATATGTTGCCCGGGTGGGGGTCAGCGTGGAAAAAGCCGTCTACCAATGTCTGCTGGATCACGAAGTGGAAGCCTCTGCGAGCCACTTTCTCAAGATCCATATTCGCCGCACGCAGAGCCTTAAGGTCGGATACTTTGATACCGTCGATGAATTCCATGGTGAGGACGCGGGAAGTAGTCGCTCGACGAAAAACGCGCGGGACATGTACCGTCGGATCATCTTGAAACCGTTCCGCGAATCGCTCCTGATGAGTAGCTTCGATCTGGTAGTCGAGTTCCTCCTCGATGCTCTGCGCAAACTCCTTAACGACGCGCACAGGCTGGTAAATGGCCCAGCCATCGACATACCGCTCGAGTTGGTTGGCCAGACGCATCATCACCTTAATGTCAGCATCCACAGTCTCTCGAATTCCCGGGCGTTGAACCTTGACGGCCACATCCTGCCCGTTCAAGCGCGCCCGATGAACTTGACCCAGCGAGGCCGAAGCCAGGGGGTTGCAATCGAAGGACTCGAATACTACTTCCAGTGGTTGACCAAGCTCGACCTCGACGATCCTACGGACTTCATCGAATGGGAAGGACCCGACTTGGTCTTGGAGCTTGGCCAGTTCAGCAAGCAAATCCGGCGGAACTAAATCAGAGCGGGTCGAGAGGACCTGACCAAGCTTCACGTAGGTAGGTCCCAACTCTTCGATGACTTTCCGGATCCGTTCGGCGCGCGTCAGCCGCAAGGAACGAGTTTCCTCACCGGAATCTTCCCCGCCGATGCTGGCTTTGCCTCGCTTGTGGCGAAGGGTTTCGACCAGATCGCCGAAGCCGTTACGGACGAGAATCGTTAGGACGTCTTTGGAACGCTTGACCTTCCGCATGGAGCTATCGCGATTCATTGCGATCCCCAGCGCCCGATGGTTGCATTTGAACTCTGGCTGACGACGCCAGTCCGGACACTTCCAGGATTTGCTTCTCATCAAGTGTCTCTTGGATCAGGAGAGATTCAACCAGCTTATGTAGCTGCGCACGATGCAGCATGAGGAGGCGCTTCGCTTCGCAATGACATTCGTCGATGATGCGCTGCACCTCGATATCGATCAATCGAGCGGTTACGTCGCTGATGGGTTTTTCGCCCCCGAACGATCCGGCTCTGCCGAGATATGGATTGCCGCCGAGCGCCAACTGCACCATGCCGAGTTGGTCGCTCATGCCCCATCGCGTCACCATCATGCGTGCGAATTGAGTCGCCTGCTCGATGTCGTTCTCCGCACCAGTAGTTTTGTCACCGTAAACAATCTCTTCAGCGGCGCGGCCTCCAAGAATTCCGACAATGCGCGCCCGCAGGTACGATTCCGGGTAGTTGTAGCGATCACTGATCGGCTGCTGGTATGTAACGCCAAGGGCGTGCCCGCGCGGCACGATCGTCACGCGCTTCACCGGATCAGCGCCGGGGAGCACCAGACCCAGAATCGTGTGCCCGCCCTCGTGATATGCGATGCGCTCACGATCTTCGCGGCTCAAAAGGAGGGGACGCGCTGGCCCTAGAATGATCTTCTCCAGGGCGTCGAAGAAATCCTTCGAGCGCACATCGTCCTGACCGTGACGCGCTGCCAGCAGCGCAGCCTCGTTGACCAAATTCCTGATGTCCGCACCGGAGAGTCCAGTTGTCGCCGCCGCGATTTCGGACAAATTGACGTCCATCGCGAGCGGTGTCTGTCGTGTGTGTACTTTGAGGATCGCTTCTCTGCCGGTTTTGTCGGGCAGGTTTACTACGACGCGACGGTCGAACCTACCTGGCCGCATCAAGGCCTTGTCCAGTACTTCAGGCTGATTGGTGGCTGCCAGAACGATGACGCCCTGCTTGCTGGAGAAGCCGTCCATCTCCGTCAGAATTTGGTTCAGAGTTTGTTCCTGTTCACTGGAACCTCCAAACGCGAATTGTCCGCGCGATCGTCCGATGGCGTCCAGCTCATCGATAAAGATTATCGCCGGTGCATTCTCGCGTGCTTGCTTAAAGAGGTCACGCACCCGTGCCGCACCTACGCCCACAATCATTTCCACAAACTCCGACGCGCTCATCGAGAAAAATGGCACCCCGGCTTCCCCTGCAACTGCTTTCGCTAAGAGCGTCTTCCCGGTCCCCGGTGCGCCAACAAGCAGCACTCCCTTCGGAGCCGTCCCGCCGAGACGAGTGTATTTCTTGGGTTCTTTCAAAAAATCGACTATTTCGACCAACTCGTTCTTGGCTTCGTCGATACCCGCTACGTCAGCAAAGGTCACCTTGATTTCCTTTTCCTGATCGAAGCGGCGGGCGCTGCTCTTTCCAATTCCCATAAGTCCACCCATGCCGCTCATGCCACCCTCTTTGGATGACTTGCGAAACATCCATATGTAGAAGCCGATGAAGAGCAGGCCCGGGCCGAAGCTGTAAAGGAGCTTTAGCCAGGGGTGATCCTCCTCCCCGATTGGTTTGGCGCCGACTACTACGCCCTTTTCCAATAGTAGCTTCTCCAAACCGGGATCCACATAGGTCGGCAAAGTGGTTCTGAAGGCCGTCGCCGGTTTGGCCACGCCGAATATCGCTCTTCCCTTTTCGACTTCCGGTTGATAGGCAACTGGCTCCTTGAAGTGGCCCGTAACGACATCGCCGTGGCTAAAAACCTCCCGCACATTGCCCTTGGCCACTTCTTCCTTGAACAGGCTGTACGGTATGGCAACCTGGCTTTCGGGTCTTGAAATGAGAAATGATGCCACCACGTAATTCAGAAGCAGAATTATGGCGAACACGAACCAGGTGTTGCCAGGAGGAAGCTTGGCTTTACTGTTACCGACAGTCCCGGGATTGGTATCCCCTGGTGATGCCGGGCTTTCTTTCTTGTTGCGTCCGATGGTATTCATAATTACTCCTATCTTTGATGGCTAACTCGATCACCGCGATCGGCGAGCGTCAAGACTAAGTGTTCCGGCTCCGAATTGAGATATGGTCAGCGCTCCACCGAGCATAGAGACGTTCTTCATGAACATGATCAATTGCTCATGGGCCAAGATCGGGTCAGCAATTCCCCAGAATTTGTGTACTGCAATGGTGACGGGGGTCAGGAAGAGCACGATAAGCCAAGCTCCAAGCTTGGCCCGATAGCCGATCATGATGCTCAACCCGCCTGCCAGCGCCAGAATGCCCGAGAACGGCACAGCAATGGACGCGAATGGCACACCCTGCGAAGTAGCGGATGCGATGCTCTCGGAGGTGAAGTGGTTTAGACCAGCTAAGACGAATATGAGCGAGAAGCAGATCCGTCCAACAGCTACGACAATGCCGCTAAAACTGTGGTGAGCTTCACGCTGTTGGTCAATCGATTCCGTTACTCTTCTTGAGACTGCTTTCATGATTATCACCTTATTCTCCAGTGACTTTGTGTTCTTGTTTCATTGCCTCGACGAGTTTGAATAGCTTCTTCATATTCTCAGATCATAGCGATGTTGGATCTTGTGAGTGAGTATGGTCAGCGCGAAGCAACTCACTCTCAATTCTGCAGCGCTCATCTAAGCCGTGGAGATCTATTCTCTGGGATGCTTTTAACATCTCCACGACGCGAGATGGAGTTTCAGCAAGTTGCTTTGCCTTTCGAATGCACTCTTCCACAAGACGATCGTCCGTAAGAACTTCATCCGTCAAACCCAGTTCCAACGCAGCTTTTGCAGTGATCGGCTTGCCTTCCAATATCAATCGCCATGACTCAGTCGTTCCGACGAAATGAGGAAGAAAGTGCGCGAGGGCAGCTGGAGGCGGAGTCTCATACTTAACATGGGGAAACGAGAGCACTGTGCTTTCAGCGGCAATCCGATAATCAGCAGAGAGAATTACCCCAAGAAATTGCCCAATGACCGAGCCTCCGAAGCCAGCAACTACAAACTTTCTCAGACTGTAGATCAAGCGGGCAAACTGAGCTAACGCGTTTTCCTCGCGATAACCGAGAACCTCCATCTTGTTGGTTCCCGATATGGACTCCCTGTATTGCGCGTAACCACCTTCCCCCATCACTGAACGACCGCTTACAATGACCAACGCCGCGATCCCGGTGCTCGCCTCTGCAACTCGGAAGATTTCAAAAAACTTGTGTTTCAGATCGAGATCCGTGGCAATCTCGTATATGTACCCTTTGACATGGATGATTCCTATTCCCTCGTCTTTGTAGAACTCGAAATGTTCATTGCTATGAACCAGCAGTTCCGGCTTCAAAATCCTATTCATATGATCCTCTTGGCCTCAAGCACTTCTTTCTTCGGCTGAACTTCTCTGCTTGTCAGTCTCATGATTTCATGTCCTGTTTATGATCTTTGGGTATCGCAAGCGATCCGCTCACGTTGGGATGGCTGCTTGTTGGGACCTGTTGGGCGACTCGATGAGGGAACTCGCGCGTAGTTTTCTGAATCCAGACCGAGTGATTTAGCAGCCCCATGCTCGTTAAGGCTGAATGGATTCTAATTGCGAGAGGGCTTTTCCTCTGATCACGAGTTTCTGATTCCCAGTAAATGTGGATGCTTAAGTCTGTTTCAACTGGGAAGTTGTAGTAGGTTTTCACTTCCAGTAAGCGGCTTGATTCGTCGATTGAGAGATCAGAGTCCTTGATCTCCGTAATCAGTTCGTCTACGACGTGTCGGTTGATTGATTCCATTGAGCGCAGGGTGATTACTTCTAACCATTTCATATCATGTAGCCTCGTAGTGTTCATTCATCTGCACTCTCTATGGGCATAATCTGTGCCGGAATACATAATTGCTTAAATACCAATTGCTTACACTGTTAGCGTCAATGCGACTTGCTGAATACCACATTTTCTGTTGCGACATTTAGCAATTATTACGATATTTCGTAGAGCGCTCAGGCTCTGCGGAAAACGAGCTCGGATATGAAAACGAGGAGGACAAAATGCAGGTAGATGATAGCATTTTCTTTCGGGAGGCTACTCTGCGGATCTGCAGTAGCCTCGATGTCACGGAGGCATTGAAGAAGTGCTTTGATTATGTAAGAGATTTCATGCCGATTAATAGAGTACTTCTGCACGTGTTTGACGATGACCAGAATTTGATGCGACTCGTAGCAGAGGCCAGCGACGATTCGAAGGATACACCTGAGCGGGTCCTGTACCTGCCCGCAAAAGGTGGGCGACAAAGGGCTTCTCAATTGCAGGAAGACCTACTTAAGAGTGAAGACGTGATCCGGGTTTTCAATCAGCCAGACGAAGATGCAGGGATCCCGGAGATCCTGGAGATCCTCGGACTAGAACCCGAGACTTCGTTTATGAATATGCTTCTAAAGCTCAGCAAAGGAAGCCAGATCGCAAGCCTTGCCGTATTCGCGAAAGGCCTGAATCGATATACTGATGACCATGTACGGCTGCTCAAACTTCTTCATGGACCCTTGGCTATTGCCGTATCAAATGCTCTCGTTCATCAGGAAGTCATCCGCTTAAAAGACCTGTTAGCCGACGACAACCGCTATCTCTTTGCAGAGTTACGGTCAGCTTCGGGAGATGAGATTATCGGTTCAGATTTCGGTTTGAAGGCGGTGATGAGGATGGTTCAGCAGGTAGCTCCACTTGACAGCCCAGTACTACTGATAGGTGAGACGGGCACAGGAAAAGAAGTCATCGCCAACGCGATTCACTCCTCTTCAGCCCGAAGGGACGGACCAATGATCAAGGTGAATTGCGGCGCGATCCCCGAAACCCTGCTTGACAGTGAGCTTTTCGGACACGAGAAGGGAGCTTTTACCGGAGCGATCAGTCAAAAGAGAGGAAGGTTCGAAAGGGCAGACAAAGGCACGATCTTCTTGGATGAGATTGGAGAGCTTCCACTCCAGGCTCAGGTCAGATTACTCCGGGTCTTACAGGAAAAAGAAATTGAACGTGTCGGGGGAACAAGTTCTATACAGGTAGACATCCGAGTAATATCGGCCACAAATAGAAATCTCCAAGAGATGGTCGCATCAGGGCAATTTCGCGAGGACCTATGGTTCCGGCTAAACGTGTTCCCGATCATGATCCCGCCATTGAGGCAAAGAAGGGTAGATATCCCGGCCTTGGTGCATCATTTTGTGGACCGCAAATCCAAAGAGCTTAAGTTTGCACAGAAACCTCAATTGGCGCCAGGCGCCCTGGAAGGGTTAATGGCTCATGATTGGCCGGGCAACGTTCGGGAACTCGAGAACCTCATCGAACGGGCGTTAATCCAAAGTCGGGGCGGTCATCTCTCGTTTGAGACACCCTCAGCCCCGAGGGTTAAAGCAAGCCGTGAACTGGCGCACAGGGCAGAACATAACCTCGTTATGTCTTCGTTAAATGAAGTCAATTCCCAGCATATTCGGCAGGCTTTGGAGATGGCAGGTGGCAGGGTTAACGGACCGGGAGGAGCCGCCCAGATCCTTGGGCTGCATCCAAGTACACTTAGATCTCGGATGAACAAGCTGGGAATACCTTATGGCTGGAGGAATAGGAAGTCCCCCAAGAACATCTGAAACCGTCATGCTGAGACCGTCATAGTGAATCCGATTGTTATCGGGACCACTGAGCAACAAATAGCTTTTTTTATAGCAGTGGAGTACAGTAGATGACGTGATGAGGAGACGTGACCTCGAACAATTCGTCACACGGAACCTTCTCTCGTTGACGACCAAGCTTTGCATCCTTAACGTGTAATTGCGGGTCTACAATTGTGAGCCAAGCGTGACCAGAGTGTGACTTTTTCTGTTTCATGATATTCTATGTTATTAAAGGATATGCGAGGCGGACGGGGGTTCAAGGAATTCGTCCGGTCTCTTGTCAGCGTAATCAGTTGTATGATATATAGTTAGAATAATTGAGGGTGAGGGATTCTCCGCGAAACAATTCCTGCAACTCGTTGAACCTCAACAAATCGTACTGTAACATCAACAATTACAATGGTTTACTGGTTTTCATCCGCTTGTGTCTGATTGTCTCTGTTTGTGTCTGTTTTGATGGTCGATGGAAACAAGATGGTCACAACAAGAAAAGAGGATCACGCTAAGTAACCCTCTTCTCGGCCAAAATGCATTTCAAATCCGATGAAAGCGAAGAACGGTCACGAATCAAAGTGGTTCCCGTGTTATTCTACGTCGACTGCTCGACACAATCGGTCCGACAACGCCGTAAGAAATGTGTTTGCGGACAAACATAACCATATTATCTTTAACTGATTACAAACATCATCGGAAATCAGCTCCGCGCTAAGACACGTCGCTTTGGGAAGGCAGGCCAATTGGACGACGACAAAACACAGCGGATTGCAGTCCTCGATCGGGGAACATACGTTTCCCACTATGCCATCATCAGTCGCATCGGTGCTGGGGGAATGGGCGAGGTCTACCTCGCCGAGGACACCGAACTCAATCGCAAGGTCGCGCTCAAGTTCTTGTCACCTCATCTCTGTCAGGATGCTGATTGCAAGGCGCGCTTCAAGCGTGAAGCGCAGGCAGCCGCCAAGCTCGATCATCCCAACATCGTCACGGTTCATGAAGTTGGAGAGTTCCAAGAGCGGCCATTTTTTGCGATGCAGCACATCGAGGGGCGGTCGCTACGAGAGTACGCTCATGCCCAAGAGTTGACAATCCCACAGATTCTGGAAATTGGAATCCAAATTGCCGAGGGACTACAGGCTGCACACGAGAAGGGCGTAACACATCGCGACATCAAGCCCGCAAATGTGCTGATCGACTCTCATGGGCGCGTAAGGATTCTCGACTTCGGACTGGCGTCAGTAGCAGGAGTCGACCACCTGACCAAGACTGGGTCAACGCTCGGCACTATCGGCTATATGTCCCCCGAGCAGGTTCGCGGTGAGCATGTTGATCATCGCACTGACATTTTCTCCCTCGGCGTTGTTCTCTACGAACTGATTACTGGCAGACAACCTTTCAAAGGCGACAACGATACGGCGACATCGCGCAACATTATCGATCACGAACCGGAGCCGCTAGCAAGATACAAAACGGGAGTGGACGCAGAACTGCAGAGAATCATTCAGAAGGCGTTGCAGAAGGATAGAACCCTGCGTTATCAGCACGGTGATGAGATTTCCGCTGATCTGAAGTCAGTTAGGAATACTGGCGGGACTTCTGCATCGACTCGTGCTCCGAGTAGGTCTACTTTGTTAAAAGGAAAATGGACCTACCTAATTGCCACTCTGGCAATATTGGCAATTGCTTTCGTCCTGCTCAAGACCTACGTCCTCAGGCCTGGGGATGAACCACTCGACTCTCTTGCCGTTCTTCCTCTCCAAAATCTCTCAAGTGATCCTGATCAAGAATACTTCTCTGATGGGATGACAGAGGCGCTCATAACTGAACTCCAGAAGATCAGGTCGCTACGAGTGATTTCACGCACGTCCGTCATGCGGTTCAAGAAATCAAACGAATCATTGTCAGAAATCGCTAAGAAGTTAACAGTCAAAGCAATTGTGGAGGGGTCCGTGCTGCGGGAGGGCGACAATGTTAGGATCACGATTCAGCTGATTCAAGTCTCGCCTGAAAAGCACTTATGGGCAAGCAACTTCGACCGACCCATGAGCGGCATTCTTGCAATGCAGAGTGACGTTGCCAAAGCGATCGCGCAAGAAGTTAATTCCGTCGTAAGTCCCGAAGAGTACCGGCGACTGCGACAAACCTCACCGGTCAACCCCGAGGCGTACCAAGCATATCTTAAAGGACGCTACTACTGGAATAAGCGCCAAGCGGACGCCATGCAACGTGCAATTGCCTATTTTAGTGAAGCCATCAACATAGACTCAAGCTACGCGCCCGCGTACACCGGACTAGCTGCAACTTACGCGTTGCTTCCCGAGTATGCGTATTTGCCACCCGGAGAATGCTACGTTCGAGCCGATTCAGTGGCTCTTATTGCGCTTAGACTGGATCCTTCAATAGCCGAAGCCCACGCTGTGATGGGAGTAACCAAATACTATCAGTGGCAGTGGAACGACGCTATGGCTGAACTTGAGCAGGCAATCGCACTCAATCCGCGCTACCCTACAGCTCATCACTGGTATAGCAACCTGTTGCGCTCTCTTGGACGGCTAAACGAAGCCCTTGTGGAAATCAAATTGGCACAAGAGCTCGATCCCTTATCACTAGTTATCAATGTAAACGTGGGGATCACCCTCTTTTGGCTGCGCCGTGATGCGGAAGCTGTCGAGCAATTCCGCAAGACACTCGAACTTGATCCTGACTATCCAGTAGTCCACTCGTTTCTCGGAAACATATATGAAGCTCAGGGTAAACTCGGCGATGCAATAACTGAGTATGTACTGGAAGCGGCAAAGCCAGGTAGTGGATACTTCGAAAAAGCGGATCTCGGCCGTGCATACGCAAGGGTTGGCAAGACTCAAGAAGCGCAGCAAATCCTTAACGAGCTCCTACACGAGGCGCAGGATAAGCCGTTTATTGCCGCGTCGATCGCTACAGTCTATGATGGGCTACGCGACACAGTGAAAACCTGGGAGTGGGTAGAAAAAGCTGCGCAACAGCGGTGGGGATTTCTCAACGTGCTGGTGGATCCGATGTGTAACGGGTACCGCCAGCACCCACGATACAAAGAATTGCTGAAGAAAATGGGGTTCCCGGCGATGTGACCCACGAGGATTATGAGCCAACCTGACGACGACAAGACCCAGGCAGTGACAGTGCTCTCCAAAGGCACAGTCATCAACCACTACCGGATCGTCGAGAAAATCGGCGCTGGTGGCATGGGTGAAGTCTACCTTGCCGAAGATACCGAACTCAATCGGAAGGTTGCCCTCAAGTTTCTCTCCCCTCATCTCTGTCAAGACGCCGATTGCCGGGCGCGCTTCAAGCGAGAAGCTCAGGCTGCCGCCAAGCTCGATCATCCGCATATCGTCACCGTCTACGAGGTCGGCGAATTCAATGGCCGTCCATTCTTCGCAATGCAGCACATCGAAGGGCGGTCGCTGCGAGAGTACGCTCATGCCCAAGAGTTAACAATCCCACAGATTTTCGAAATCGGTATCCAGATTGCCGAAGGGTTACAGGCTGCCCACGAAAAAGGCGTTACCCATCGTGATATCAAACCGGCAAACGTGTTGATTGACACGCATGGTCGGGCACGAATACTCGACTTTGGATTGGCGTCAGTTGCAGGAGTCGATCACTTAACCAAGACTGGTTCTACTCTCGGCACTATCGGCTACATGTCTCCGGAGCAGGTTCGAGGTGAGCAGATCGATCAGCGCACGGACATTTTCTCACTCGGTGTTGTTTTGTACGAACTGATTGCCGGCAGGCAACCGTTCAAGGGTGACAGCAATGCGGCAACGTCGCGGAATATTCTCGACATCGATCCGGAACCGATAGCTCGCTACAAGTCGGGAGCAAGCGCTGAACTTCAGCGCGTGATCAGTAAGGCACTCGCCAAGGACCGGAAGCTGCGCTATCAACACGCTGATGATCTGGCGACGGACTTGCGTCAGCAGCTGTCTCCGAGTGGTTCTCATCAAACTGCTCGGTCACGCAGAACAAGGTTGATCGTGATACCGGCAGTCCTATTGTTGCTGGCGATTGTTGCCGTAGTGTTCAAGCCGTGGCAGCTGCTTGATCGGTCAGCGGAGCAGTCAACGACCGAGAACAAACGAGTTGTCGTTCTACCGTTTCGCAATCAAACCGATGATCCTTCCCTGGACGCACTCGGAAAAATGGTGGCAGACTGGACGACGCAGAGTCTGCTGCAGACCGGGTTGGCGGAAGTTGTGCCACCCGAGGCGCTACTAGAGATTGACGCTGGTAGCGGCACCAGTGGGGTTGCGGATGCCACCGGAGCCAGAATAATCGTCAGCGGCGCTTACTACAAAGTTGGCGATTCACTTCAATTTCAAGCGCAGGTGAGTGCCGCCGACGAAAGGCTTCTTCAAGCCATTGAGCCCGTCTATTCTCAGATGGCCAAGATGATGGACGGAGTTGAGTCAGTACGCCAGAGAGTTCTTGGCGCTCTAGCACTGCTCTTGGATGAAAGACTGTATGGAAAATCGGTTCAGACAGCCAGGCCGCCGACATACCTCGCTTATCAAGAGTACATCCAAGGAGTTGTCGACCATCGCAGCGTGCGGGACTGGGCCGCTGCAGAGCAGCATTATAGACAAGCCTACGCTATCGACACTACATTTCTAGCGCCTCTCCTTGGTGCGTGCGCGGCAAACTTGAATCTGGGACGGAAAGCAGCTCTCGATACTCTGATTCAGTTCTTGAGTGCCCGGCGCGGCTTCCTCACTGCCCTTCAGCAGATGGAACTTGACCTAGATGCCGCCCTATTAGCCAGCGACCGTATGAAGGCACTTGATTTCGCTCGAAAGGCTGCCAGACTCGCCCCAGGAACGGGAGAAAACTATCAGTTGGCGTGGCAAGCAGTCCTAGTCAACCGCCCTCTGGAGGCGATCGAAGCGTTGAAAGGCATGGATCCGGAAATGGGATGGGCACGAGACTGGAGCCCTTACTGGACTCAGTTTGCAACTGCATACCACATGGTCGGAAGCCATGACCAAGAACTCGAAATCGCGAGAAGAGGTCGGAGTCGATTTCCGGTCAACGTAGACGTCTGGGTGTGCGAACTTAGTGCGCTGGCAGCACTTGGTCGGCTCAGCGAAATCAAAAGATCGATCGACGAAGGTGAGGCAATACGCCGGCACGGTGGTACGCTTGGTTACGTGATAAGAACAGTTGGCGAAGAATTGCGCGCACACGGATTCGAAACGGAAGCCATGGAGATGCTGGATAGAGCGATTAAATGGTACCAGAATCGCCCGACTCAAGAGGTCAAAGCTCTTCGTCCTGCCTTCGCCTTCACTCTTTATAATGCACGTCAGTGGAAAGAGGCACAAAGCGTTTTCTCTGATCTTGCCAACGAATTTTCTGATGAATGGTCCTATCGGGGTTGGCTAGGACTAGTTGCAGCGCGACTTGGGGATCGGCTAGTGGCCTTAGAAATCTCGGATTGGCTCAAAGATTTGAAAACACCCTATCCAAATGGCGACAACACTTACTATCGCGCGTGTATCGCATCAATACTGGGAGACAAGGACCAGGCGATTGCGCTTCTAAAGGAAAGCTTTCTCCAAGGGAAAGCACATGACATGAGCTTACACAGGGACTTCGACTTTGAGTCTCTCTGGGACTATCCGCCCTTTCTTGAGTTACTGAAGCCGAAGGGGTGACATGAGCCAACCTGACGACGACAAGACCCAAGCAGTGACGGTGCTCGCGAATGGAACTGTCATCATTCACTATCGGATCAAGCAGCGGAACGTTTGGTGAGATAACAAGAGAGCGTTCAAACGCATCACATTCAATGCCGGTTCAGCACCATATCAAGAACCGATACCTGCTGACATAGGCGCAGGTATCTGAAGGGAAAGGCGAAAGATGAGACATTCATTTTTAGCACTTCTCGCACTTATACCACTGTTGATTTCGCTCAGTTGCACCAGCTACACTCAAACATTGGGCAATTCAGAGATACTTGTTCCGCTCAAGGTACCTATTGACAGCACGGCAATCTGCCTCGTAACCGGCGACAAGCATCGGTTTGAAAACAGGTGGGCCAGTCACTGCAGAAGGCTGACCCGGACGCTGGAAAATGAAGGGCTGTTTGCCGAGGTTGTGCATGAGTCCGGACCGGAGCGCTACCGGGTCGTGACAATTCTCGACAGCACAGTCACCCGGAACGTTTCGCACACTCGGTCTTCGACTCTTCGCAAACGTACTCCGTACCGGGGCAGGTATCCCGAAAACCGGCCTCTCCGCGTCGAAAGGAGCCAGGATCGTACCTACTCGACTTTGAGTGTAGAATGGGTGGCCGTCATAATCTATCTCGCGGACGCGCGCACAGGCGAAGTCTTGTTCAAGGTGAGAGTCAAGGAGAAGAAGTTCCCGGAGACCTTCGCACATGAATTGGGTGAGGCCATCCGACGCATCGCTGAAATTGACAAATAACAAGACCGCATAAGCCGCACCAACACCTCTTCAAACCGATCTGGAAATTGAGTACTGAAAGTCAACATACGCTTTGAGCGGCGGCAATCAGTTTTCGGTGGTGCCTTCTTTTTGAGTCCAGAGTTAGCTGACGCCGGAAGCACGGCTTAGTCCTTCATGCAGCGAACCGAGATTCCATCCTGCTTGTCGGAATGGAAGCGGCCGGCGGCCGCTTTGTCAAAGCTAAGACCGCGAGCTAGAACGTGGCGGGTGCTGTCGATCGAAGTCGACCAGAAATATGTGACATCGCCAACATCATAATAATGACCGGTTCCGCTCCGATCACCTCCGGGCCGAGCGGAAAAGCGACTCTCGTTACTGGCGCCGGTGTTGGGGCTAACCCAATAACTGGTTCCAGTTTCTTTCATTTTGGCACCGGCTATTGAGTCTCCTCCAAGGTAATCTATCAGCGTTTGCCATTCGGCATCACTTGGTACGTGCCAGCCAACCGGTGCAATATTACGGCTGTCGTTAACGGCAAACCAGTTATACAGCCTTCCAAGCGTGGCAATTCGAGAATCGTCGTTATCATAGCTGCAACAAGCCCCCGAGGTCATTACGGTCCACGCGGCATTGTCGGTCACGATCGGTATGGGATCCCCATTGCGATAATGAGTTACCCGCAGGTTCTCCGCCATCCAGACCTGAGTGCCAATTTTCACAATTCGATAACTGTTGCCATCGATATCGGTTAACTCGTCGCTTGAACATGACAGTACCGAAGTGAGAGCCACCAAGACGAGTCCGATTAGTATCCACAGTCTCATCACAAACAAATTCCTCGAAACACTACGCCGATACAGCAATCGTGATCATGTTCGAAAGTTGGCGACTGTACGTCTTAAAACCGGTCAGGGCTTTGAATGTTGATGCCAACCTACCCCTAGCACGGCACTGGGCCTACACTACAGATGTACTGTATCAAGTACACCGCATCCGAAGGGTGATCGCATATTGCAGTCTATTCCTCTGCGGGCGGGAGCTTCACTGTCGCCATTCTCATGTCCTCGAACCCTTTGCGCTTCGCCACCACGCGATATGAGAATGAGACATTGCTTGTTCCTCCTTGAAGTTCTCGCACATCAAAGTCGGTCGCTCCCTTATCCACATAGACGCCTTTACAATCGCCTTCTAGCTGTACAAAGACCTTCATCGGATTAGTGGCATCAACAGTGACGGTCCGCAGATAAAGTGAGTCAAGATCGACATGGGCGTTGCCATTAACCAGTTGACCTTCGCCGAAATCCTCGAACCAGTTCTCGGGTGATTCCTGGCAGTAGACAGCACGATGGTCGCCCCTGCTCAATTCAACGACTGCACTTTTGGAACCTATAACAGCAAGGCTTCCTCCCACGATCACCGCACCATTGAAGTATCCGGCATAGTTGTTGCCGCTTGCCGAAGAGCAGTCGCCATAGACCGCATAATGCCAGCCTGTTCCGGCCGTCGAGGCTTTGAAATAACCTCCGTAGAGACTGCCCGTTGAGGAATTCTGGGCAGAACCGTAGTAGGCGTATGTTGACGACGTGGAACTGCCATACGCATTTGCACTCACCGCATAGTGATTGCCAGTGCCACTGCTGTTAGCCCGGAAATATCCTCCGTAAACGTCACCAGTGGAGGAGTTGGTTGCTTCAGTCCAGACACCGAAGGTTGATGGATCTGCTGTACCGCTGGCTTGCGAGTAGACTCCATAGTGATTGCCGGTTCCGCCACTCTGTGCGTCGAATTTGCCGGCATAGATTGCGCCTGTCCAACTACTATTGACGCTGGCTTCGATTCCGTAAGTAGGCTGATTGTTGGAGGAAACTGCATTTGCTCTGATACCGTAGTGCCTTCCGACTCCATAATCGCCAACGTAGAAGTCACCTGCGATGGCGTCGCCAAGGCCAGTATTATCTGCGCGGCCCAGCACGCCGATGGTCGTATCGGATGTCGAACCAAGAGCCTTTCCGCTGACGCCGTAATGGGTTCCTGATCCGACCCCACTGGAGGCAAAGTATCCTCCGAAAGCTGGGCCACCCACCGAACTGACGGCATACCCCCGAACACCGTATGTAGATGAGTTGACGGAGGAATTGGATCTGGCCAGAAAAGCAGTACCCTCAGTTACAGTCACACTGTCTGGTCCATCTGTATTAACGAACCGGTTATCACATCCTCCACAGTCGGTGGAAGCACCACTTTTGGCGTAGGTAGCTGTATCGGAATTGACTGAATGATATGAATAAGGAACGCTCTGCAATGGGAAACGCTTCGATATTGCCTGGCCCTCCACAGTCACCGAGAGCCAACGCAATGACCCATCAAAAACTGTCGCCGGAAGTGGATTGGCAGCTCCAAGCCGAACAGCGAATAATCCTTTACTGATCAGAATTCCATTCTGGTTCTCCGTCCATAGCTGCTGGGCGCAGGCTGAATCGGCACATATCGTGAATACCAGATTGGCCGCACCGGTGATCGGACTCCCTTCGGAAGTGGTCAGCAACCCCTGGAAGCTCATTGTGCCTGGAACGGCTGCTGATGCTGTAAAAGCTAATAGCCCGCCGACCACCAAGGTCAACAGAAATACCATTCGTTCGCGTTTCATTAAGTTACTCCTCATTAATGTCATTGAATCAGTTGTCGGCACCTGCGCCCACAGAACGTCAGTGCTATCGAGTACATCTTCGAACAAACCGGGTTTGGAATAATAAAGTTATGAAACGGTTCAAGCAGTGGCAAGACTGTTATGGGAGTATGTTGTCTATTATAGAAGTGTTGCAGATAAAGGTCTAAGAACCTCTTCTATCCAAGTCTTGCAGATGACGAACATTGTTGTCAATATTCAGAACGCGGAATTAGTGAGAATCATATTGGAGGTGGGGGAATCGAACCCCCGACTCGCGTTGTGAAACAAGGACTTACATGGCATTGTGACCAAATTGTGACCGGTTTTCGCATCCTGTCGCTCCAGAGTATCACAGAGCAGCTTTTTGTCTCGACAGAGCAAGACCAGCTTGTCTCCCGCACCTGCCGTGTTGGTTATGAACTTCTCCTGCAGCCGGAATACAGGACACCAACTGACAAATGCGGGAAAACTCATGAAGTTCACTCTCTCCAGGTTGTTCCGTCTCGTTTTCTGTTAGGGCCTGTTCCTCAACACACCTACTGAGAGACATCAGGCACTCAGCGCGTAATATGCCCAGGCACCCGTCAGATCGGAATCCCAACTGCGATGAGCCATCTTCAGAGAATCTGCTTAATGTTCTCAGCTATCGAATCGCTGAAGTTATACGGTCGTGACAATTTAGTGGTGGGATTCGATCACGATGGTAATGTGAAGCAGATCCCGTCGATGAAGGATTCACTTGAAATACGATCTTCGGCTGTCTATAGTGTTAATTGGAGAGAAGTGTGAAACCAATATTCCACCTGATGGCGCAAATCTTCGCGGCGATACTTGCTCTGGCGAGTGATGAAGCGGCAAGCGCGGAGACGTCGATTAGGAGTCACTCGACAGAAACCGTCCTGCGACACATTTGGCGGAGTGAGTTCTCTGCAGCGACTGATAGCAGTTATCGGATAATCAGAGCGGAAGAGCGCAACCCCGTTGGCTACTTTCTGCTCGGCATGATTTACTATTCCCTGTCCACTCAGTACCGAACTGACCGCTATCGTGATTCTGTTACCTGGAATCTCGATCGGGCCATTGAATTGGCGAAGGCGGAAACTAAGGAGGAAATCTCAAGTGCTGAGTCGTACTTCGTACTCGGATCGTCATACGGTTGCCGGGCTCTCTTCCGTTCAATGCATGGTGGCTGGTGGGGCGCATTTCGCGATGGACACAATAGCTGTATCAACCTCGAGCGCGCTTACGAGAAGGATAGTTCACTAACCGATGCCTATTGTGGAATCGGTGCCTATCACTACTGGAAATCTGCAAAATCGAAGGCAATTTCCTGGCTTCCATTCGTTGGCGATAAGCGCCAACAGGGATTGGTGGAACTCCGGCGCGGCATTGAGGCTCGCGGGCCGATGTCGCCCAATGCTTACAAGGCGCTGCTGACGATCTATTGCTATGAAAAACGCATCGCCGATGTCATAGCACTGGTTGATACTCTCAGAGCCGGTGGCCTGTTCGATACGAACTGCCGTCTGCACGTCGTCCGAGCGCTGATTTTCTCGCAGCGCTGGGAAATGGCTGAGGAATTCCTTCGCGAGGTCGGACGCGACTGGGAGGCGTCCTGCTACTACGATAGTTGCGGATACGCTGAGTTGCAATTCCTTGGTGCACAAATCCTTGCCGGAAAGGGCGATTTTGTTCAAGCCCGCCTTGCGATAGCAGACTTGGTGAGCCGCAAACGACAGTGCGAAGACAATGTTTACTTCCAAGATACACACACGAAAGCACGAGCTTTTCTTCGGAGTATTGACTCACATTGATAGGACTGCCGCTAATGGACAAAATAGTCCTTGCTTCTGCAGCGGTCTCCCCAATAGATTGCGTGAAGTATCCAAAAACCGAGAGTTGATTAGCATCTGAATCGACATTCTCCTGCTCGGCTTGGGCTATCTCCGTAAACGCTCAGGGGTGTGCCATTGGCTGTCACAATCGTCGAAATGTCGAACGAGCGAGGCCTGCGCAGATTCTGCAGAATCCCGTGGAGTATTTACCGTAATGATCCAAACTGGGTTCCTCCCCTCCTCAGTGAGGTCCGCCGTGAACTCGATCCCAAATCAAACCCTTTCTGGCGTACTGCGGAGAGGAAGTTGTTCTGTGCACGCGATGCCAACAATCAACTCACTGGCCGAATAGCCGCGATCCACAATCCCGGCAGCCAGAGTTGCGATAACGAAGCCGTCGGTTTCTTTGGCTACTTTGAATCCATTGATCAGATCGAAGTCGCTGACAAACTGCTCGAAGCTGCGACGCTATTCATCAAAGGGCGTGGATGTACTTCCCTGATCGGACCAGTCAATCCCAGCACGAATGGCGAGTCCGGTCTTCTTCTTGAGGGCCCACCGGGACGCCCGATGTTTATGACTAATCATTGCCCGGCGTACTATCACCAACTTCTGACTGAATGCGGTTTCATCAAAGCCATCGATACCTTCAGCTATCAAGCCGAGTACAAGCACGATTTTCCGATGAAATACGAACGCGTGTTACGGCGAGTACTATGTAATTCTGCCATTTCGATTCGAAGTTTCAGTCGCAAAGATGCATCGCGAGACACCGCAATCATTGGCGAGTTGTATAACGCCGCTTTTTGCGATACGTGGGGATTCGTACCAATGTCTTCGGCCGAATCGCAACAAATGGCCGAGTCGTTTCTGCGCATTGCCGACCCGGAGTTAGTCTGGATCGCGTTCTACCGTGGTGAGCCGGCGGGTTTCATACTTGGATTACCTGACTTGAATGAGATATTGGCTTCCCTCAATGGTCGCTTACTCCCCTTCGGCTTCATTACATACCTGGCTAAAAGGAATCGGATCAGGACCATGCGCTTAATTGCCCTTGGTGTCGCCCCGAAGTTTCGTTCGCTTGGAATCGAAGCCGCACTAGTCATGAAGGAGCGTGAGCGGATCGTTAGTCGACCTTATCGACTGGTCGAGTTTTCGGTGGTCATGGAGAACAACATTCGAATGCGTACTCTCATCAGAACCTTTGGATTCCGTCCGTATCGAAGTTATCGCATTTACCGTCGAGATGTGCAATGAAGTTCGGGAGAGGGCGATGAGCAGAAACGGCAGATTCCGTGTCTTATTGATTGCGCCCACGGCACTGGACTTTTCCGGCCACCCGATAAAGGAACGCCGGCTGCACTTGCCTGGACTCACTTTGCCTACACTGGCGGCGGTAACTCCTGATGACGCTGAAGTAAGATTGGTTTTCGAGACGGTTGAAAGTATCCCATTTGATGAACACTGGGATTTGGTCGGATTGACGAGCATGGGATCCGGGATTGTACGTGCTTGGCAGATCTGCGAGCAGTTTCGGGCACTTGGAGCAAAGACTGTCATCGGTGGAATCGGGGCAAGTTTAGGGGAAGCGGACTGGTCGACTGAGTTTGCCGATGCCGTAGTTCAGGGAGAAGGTGATGAAATCTGGTCGCAAGTAGTGCGCGATGCCGCCGCCGGCAAGCTAAGACCCATCTACCGGGCTCAACAACTTCCTGCTCTGACAGATCTTCCTGTGCCGCGCTATGACCTGATGAATCGCAAAGTGCTGGGATTCTGGCGTCCTGTGCAGGCTACTCGGGGCTGTCCATTCGCGTGCACGTTTTGTTCGGTGACATCCTTTTTCTCCGGAGTTTACCGCAAGCGACCAGTGCGTGACGTTGTGAGGGACGTGCGGGCGGCAAGGCTATCCGGTTCCCGCTATATTGCCTTTGTCGACGACAACCTCATAGTTGACTTTGACTATTGTGCAGAACTCTTTGAAGCGTTGATTTCAGAGCGGATTATTTGGATGAGTCAAGCCTCTCTACAAATCACAGAAAACTCCGAACTGATGAAGTTGGCACAGCGCAGTGGTTGTCGCCTTCTGTCGTTTGGACTCGAGTCAGTCAGCGAATCCAGTCTTGCAATGATCGCCAAAGGATGGAATCAGCCGCAGCGCTATCAGACTGCAATTCAAGCTCTAAGGAAGTGTGGCATCGAGGTTTCGACCGAAATGATAGTCGGGCTTGATGGCGATGACGAGAGCACCTTCGAACGAACTTACCAGTTCATCATGAAAACCGGCATCGCCGTTCCGCGTGTTCATATCGTGACCCCGGTACCGGGAACGCCGCTGTTTGCAGAACTGTGGAATCAGGGCAGGATTGTGAGCACGAAATTCTCCGATTACACGGGCGGCAAGGTTGTGTTCAAACCTGCCAAGATCGACGCGCGTGCTCTCGAACAAGACTACTGGAAACTCTACCGCGCATTGTATGCCTGGCCTTCGATAATTCGTCGCATATGGCCCAATCGAGCTCGCCTCGGGCCTTATATGTGGGCCGTCGTCCTGGCTTCTAACATCCGCTATCACTTCCATATTAAGCGGCGTATTTCGCCGGGAATACTTTGAAGGGGTAGCATTCATGCGCGTTCTTCTGATCCGCCCGCCGGTCCCTCATCATACTATCGGCCTCAAGCACTTGATGATTTGCGAACCGCTTGAGCTTGAATACGTTGCTGCCGGCTTAGAAGGCCATTACGTCCAAATTTTCGACATGATTCTTGAGAGAGACCTGCATCGTCGTTTACGTGAGTTCGATCCGGACGTAGTAGGAACAAGCTGCTACATCAACGGCGTGAATGAAGTCAAGAAGATCTGCCGTCACGTCAAACTGTGGAAGCCTCACTGTATTACGATTGTCGGCGGAGTTCAGGCATCGTTGGCCCCGGATGACTTTGCCGATCCCGCTATCGACGCGATCGTATTGGGAGACGGAACTTCGATTATTGGTGAATTGATCACGGCCGTCGCGGCGCAAAGTCCGTTTGAGACAATCGCCGGATTGGCGCTTCTGAGGCGTGACAACAGCATGGTCAAGACCTCACCGCGGGCATACATGCCCGACCCTGACCAGCTGCCATTACCGCGAAGGGATCTCACGAAGCATCTGCATCATCGCTACTACTATTTGTTCCATCAGCCGGTCGCTCTGGTGAAAACCACGTGGGGGTGCTGGTACCAATGCAATTTCTGTGTGACATGGCGGATTACCGGTGGTCGAGCATACTCACGTTCGCCCGAGTCGATCGTCGCCGAGATCGAACAGATATCCCAGCGTGAGATTTACATCGTCGATGACATTTTTCTGTACGATCCCGACAGACTGGCCACCATCTGTGATCTACTGCAACGGCGCGGAATCAAGAAGAATTTTCTCGTTTACGGACGCGCCGACTTTATCGTCACCCACCAGGACATTCTGCGACAATGGAGCGAACTCGGACTCAAAGCCGTAATTGTTGGGCTTGAAGCAGTCACCGATCAAGAATTGCTCGATATGAACAAGAAATCCACGACGGAGTTGAATCGCGAGGCAGTGTCCGCGTTGCGAAACAGCGGAATCGACGTTTATGCCTCTTTCATCACCGGCTTGAATTACGTCAAATCCGACTGGGACCGACTGGATCGCTTCATCCAGGATAACGGCATCTACTACGTAAATATCTCGCCGCAAACTCCCATGCCGGGTTCACCAATCTGGCCTCGCTGTGCCGACCAGTTGACGATTCCCCGTTCGGCACACGGGTTGTGGGACCTGACGCACCCGGTAATGCCAACGAAGATGTCACTGCGCGAGTACTATCGCGCACTCATTCGAACTTATGCTCGTACCGTGCTCAACTTACGTCGCGCGTCTCGTCTCCAATTGCGTACACGTCCACCGGTGTGGTCCAAGAAATACCTACGTCTCTGGGCGGGTGCGGCACGAATATACGTGCAGCTGCTGCACGCCCATCGTCATCATGACGAGCAGGAACTCAAAAAGGCTCAGGAGATCGGCCCGCCACTGAGAAGCTCCGCTCTCGACAATCCGCCTGCGGCATGCATCGGCCCCGAGTTC
This sequence comes from uncultured Ignavibacteria bacterium, assembly GCA_964592145.1. GTDB lineage: Bacteria > Zixibacteria > MSB-5A5 > CAIYYT01 > CAIYYT01 > JADJGC01. The sequence goes on along the minus strand of CAZQBX010000004.1, from coordinate 55,319 downwards.
GAGGGAATCAATCCGGTAGATCCCTTTGCCGGCTACTTCGATGGTGACTCGTCACCAACCGCGGCCGACTCAATCGTCGCCAACTTGCCGGCAGCGCAGAAGTGGTTCCGGATTTTTCGCTGGGGTGTCCCGCGCGGGTTGTACACCTATCAACAACCCTTTTCGACAAAGTCGGGACCGTACGCCCGCATCGAACGACGCTCATTGGTGAACGCTTCATCCTACGATTATCTCGGCCTAATCGGTCATCCAGAGATTGAGGAAGCAGCCAGGGTTGCCATTGGAAATTACGGTACCAGCACGGGCGGAGTTCGCTTGCTGACCGGTACTTGTGCACTTCATCGACAACTTGAAAGAGAACTGGCGGATTTCAAGCGTGTTGAGGCCAGCATCACGTTCAGCTCCGGGTATGTTGCCAACATCGCCGTGATCTCGGCGTTGTTGGGACCTAGCGATCTCCTGATCGCCGATGCGCGTGTCCATCGCAGCATTGTCGATGCCGGAAGACTTGCCCATGTGCCGGTTCGTACCTTCGACCATAATGATCCGGCCTCGCTTGAACGGGTCCTGTCCTTTCGAGACGCCAAGCGCGTCCTCATCATTGTCGAGGGACTATATTCAATGGACGGCGATAGCTGTCCCCTGGCGGAGATCACCGTGATCAAGAAACAACATGGTGCTCTGCTAATGGTCGATGAGGCACATTCTCTCGGCGTTCTGGGATCGACAGGGAGAGGTATCGATGAAGAACTCGGGATTTCAAGCACCGATGTGGATATCTGGATGGGCTCTTTGAGCAAGGCTATTCCATCAAATGGTGGATTCATCGCCGGAAGCCGTGAACTGATCTACTACTTGCAGCACGGTTCAGCCCCTTTCATGTTCTCGGCAGCACTGATTCCAGCTGCTGCCGCAACTGCTTTGGAGTCGATTCACGTAATTCGCCGCGAACCGGAGCGGCGCGTGCGCCTGCATCGAAATGCGGAACGGCTTCGCGAAGGACTGCGAACGCTCGGTTTCGACATCGGATCCTCACAATCTCCCATCATACCGGTCATGCTCGGCAGTGATGAGCAAGCCTACCGCACTGCACGGGCGCTCTACGATCGCGGCATCCTGACGACGGCAATTGTCAACCCCGCTGTGAGAGCTGGTGAAGCGAGGTTGCGGCTTTGTGCGACGGCCGCAATGGACGAGCAATGTCTGGACAAAATCTTAACTTCTTTTGCCAAGATTCGCCACCTTGTTCCGGCGAGAATAATGGGATACGGATGAAGAACACAAAGACGTCGCATCCGTCCTCCAGGCGATCAGGCCGCGGGGTACTGCAATTGAGCGTTGGTGTGTACCGCTCGATTAACGAGATCGAAGCCACGATATGGGATTCTGTCTGTGCCCCTTTTGGCTTTTCGGCGACGCACCGTTTCATACGCACGCTTGAAGAATCTCAGGTTGTGGATGCGAAGTACTATTACTTACTGGTATGGTTAGATGACGAACCCGTCGGCGCGGCAGCGCTCACCGGCTTTCGCGTCTCACTTGACTTGCTGAACTCGAAATTGCGCAAGGTCATACGACTTGCAAGAATGATCTGGCCGCGTTTTCTCACTCTACCCATTCTCTTCTGTGGCACACCCATCTCAATTGGCCGGCACTGCCTTTGTTCGAAGTACAAGAATCTGGATGCAGCAGTAATCGAGAGCATTGTTAACTTCATGGAGCGAACTGCAGCGTTGGATAGCATGGCTGTACTTTGCGCTAAGGAATTCCCGGCCGGAGGCTTGGAACGATTCGCGCACTTCGCGCAGCGAGGTTTCTTCTGTTCGCCAAGTATCCCGCGCATCCGGCTTGGAGTCCGATGGTCAACTTTTGCTGAATACCTTGCCGAAATGCGCGCCGGTTATCGGAGACAGATAATCTCTAGCCTGAGCAAGGTGCGCTGGACCAACCTGCAGCCCGAATTCAGTGATGGCAACCCGAATAAGCAGAAAGGAGTGTATCTCGAAGTACGACGGCCCGCACCAAGCCAGGCGCCGATCTTTGCCACTCTTTATGCTCAGACGATGTCGAGGGTGGATTCGAAGTTGGAAACTCTTAACGAGGCGTTCTTCCAGCATTTGTTCGATGCTTGCGGTGCGGATCTCGACTTACTCCTCCTCAAGCACTCAGACGCAGTTCTTGGAGCTGCCTTGCTCAACTGTCAGAACCGGACGATGCATTTTCTGCTTGTTGGCGTCGACTACTCAACACGTGATGAGTACGACACCTATTTCAACCTCCTAAACGGCATTATTGCGCTCGCAATTGAACGAAGCTGCGATCTTGTCGATCTCGGCCAGACAACCTATCATGCCAAAGCTCGGTTTGGCGGCAAGCCCGAAGAAGTCAATATCTACCTGAAAGCCAGAAGACGCTCATTGCACCTCCTTCTAAAGGCATCTAGGCACCTACTCTTTCCAGCTGTCGGACTTCGACCCTTGCGGGTGTTCCGCGCCGATACCAGCACCCATCAGTAATCCAAGAACTTTGGTTTGTCGGGCGAGAGCGATCAAGAGCGTGCTTGGAGAGAGGCAAACTACCGAGCGGTTCGGTCCGTCCGGTTGAGTTGATTGTGCTGTCACGCTTGTGCAACTTCCTGCGCGAACTGACATCGAACTTTCCTTGAATCTTCAGATGGCGAATCAAACGTGTATTACCGGGGCCGGAGTAAACAAAACCGGTCCGTTGGAAGGCTCCACTTTGGAGTCAGGTCTTCTTGCCCTCGTGCAATGTCTGTTGTGGACGGCCCCGTCGGGGATGCCGTCGTCCGTTAATCAGTGCGCCGATCGCCGTCGAACGGACTAGGCGATCATAGGTCACGAGGCAGACTAATACCGTGGTGAAAAGTACAACCGAGAACTTCAGAATTGCGGGAGCCCCCCACCGAGACAGCAGAATGGATACCCAGACTACCAACGGGAGGTGCACCAGGTAGCACCAATAGGATGAGTCAGCAATGTAGCGCCAGATGCAATTGGGCTTGTTGCAGTACCGGACAAAAAGTCCCATTATCCCAAATAAGAGAAGCCAGATCGAGAGAGAGGCGAACACAGTCGATGGAACGTGGAACACGCTGTCACCGGTGAGCTGCAAAAATACGCAGGCCAAATGTACAGTGAAAGAGGCAATTCCAAGAGTGAAGTACCTCCACGCGTATGGCGCAAAATGGCAAACGAGATCCCTGCGGATGTAAAGCCCGTAGCCAAACAGAAAGAAGAGGGCATTGGCAATCAGCGTGGAGACTGGTCGCGAGAACGATGAAGGAGTCTCCAGTATGCCAAGTTCCATCGGTACCAACGACAGCGCGGTCAATCCGACAAGAAGGAGAACTAACCGTGAATTTATAGACAACAATTCAATCTTCAGGCGGCTCTGTTCGTAAGTCAATCCTGTGAGCTTGAAAATTCGGGCGAGGAGCAATGTCGCACTGTAGTAAAGAAGCAGATCGAACAAGAACCAAAGATGGAGAAGATTCAGATGGGAAAGGGCATCAGCACTCAAGAGCCGGGCTAACAGTTTGCCAAACGTGCGTGAATCGGGATCGATACGGATCAAAGCAAACCCGCCGAGTACAAGCGGCGAGAGAATCACCCAGAATGTAACTAAGGGAATGGCGATCCTCCGCAAGCGGTTCTTCACGAACTCGAACTCACCGCGTTCAAAGTACAATTTCGCACCAAAGAAGCCGGACATGGCAAAGAGCAGCGGCAGTCGGAAGGTGTGGATAAACAACGTCGTAATATCGAAGGCTATATTTGTCGCTCCATCCTTGTGCGGCCAGAGTGTGCCGAGAGGAGTGACCATATACGCTAGGGAGGAATGCAGCACGAGCAGAAGCATCAGCAATGTCGCTCTCAAATTGTCAAAAGCATGGAACCGCTCGGTATTGATATCAAGATGTTGGATTGTGTGTTTCATTGGCTTGGTTCTGCTTGCAGAATTCTCCCAAATAGCATACATATTCCAATGGCTCTTGTCTATGTTGTTTTGAACGCCTTATGCTTTCATATCTATTGAACTTCCCTTCGTCACCATTGTGGCGTCTTGAGAGGTCTCTGAAACAGCCGGGTGACGCCCAACGACGCCTGCTACTCGCTCTTGTTCAGCGTGCAAGAGATACGGCTTGGGGAAAGGTTCACGGGCTGGGGGAGCTCAGGTGGTCCCCTGACTTGATTGAAGAATACCAATGCCGTGTTCCGCTGTCGGAGTTCGAGGACCTGCAACCCTACTTTGATCAGACAATCAGCGGCGAACCAGACGTGGTATGGCCAGGTCGGCCGATGGCGTATGCAGTCTCCGGCGGAACTCGCTCTGGAGGGCGCATCATTCCTCTCTCACCGGAGACGATTGCTTTCCTTGCCCGAAGCAGCCTGCTGCCAGGTCTGTGCTATCTTGCTTGCAAGCGTGGAGCTGCGACCATTCTCAAGGGGAAGATTCTCAGCTTACCGGGGGGGCTCGAGTCCGTTGCCGTTGGCGGTAGAATCGCCGGTGAAGTCAGCGGACTGATGGCTCACTATGCACCACGGATGTTGGCACACTGGTTTCAGGCACTACCGCGGCACGTCATGTTGATGGAAGATTGGGATGCAAAGCTCCGCGAATCAGCCCGCATTGCCGTTCGCATGGATATCCGGTCGATCGCCATGGTCCCGAGCTGGGCACCTATCTTCCTTGAACGTGTTCGCGAGGCCAGTGGCACGACAACGCCTGCGGAAGCGATCAGGAAAGTGTGGCCGAATTTAAGGGTATTCTTTTCGGGAGGTGTCGCGCTTTCTTCCTATCGCGCAATTCTTGAGTCTTACTTTGGGGCGGGCGTGGATTTTGTCGAGTCTTACTCCACGTCGGAAGGACTATTCGCTTTCCAGGACGGAGGAGAAAACGAGGGTCTGCTATTGAACTTGAGCGGCGGAGTACTCTTCGAGTTTGTGCCAGTTGGAGAAGCAAAGTCGACGAGTCCGACCAGACATACGATCGAGAACGCTGAAGCGGGAGTCAACTACTCCCTGTATGTCACAAATACCAGTGGCCTTTGGAGTCTGTCGGTTGGCGATGTGGTGCAGTTTGTGTCTACTCGGCCACCGCGTTTGCGTGTAGTGGGACGATTGGGGGAAATGTTGGATCGCTATGGTGATGCAACAAACTCCGATCATGTGCGGAAAGTAATCATGGCTGCTGACAAGGCAAACCGAACGGCGTGCCTGAATCATCACTTGACTTATGACTTCTCGACGGATTCGCCGATTCCGCGTCACCACTGGGTACTCGAATTCGACTCGGTGCCGAGCGACATGGAATCATATGCCCGATCTCTTGACAACTTCATGATCCAGTTCAATGGACGGTACAGAACCCGGCGCGGTCCAGGAGCCATGGCTGGCCCGGTTGCCACCGCAGTGCCTTCTGGGAGTTGTGCGGCATACCTAAGGGCCGCAAGGAATCGATTCAGTGCTCAAAGCAAAATCGTTAACGTTTCAGAAGACGGCAGCATTGCACGAGGCATACTAACGGCAGCCCACGAAATTGACCCGGCGCGTATTGTCATGGTCATAACTGACTAGTGTCGGCGTCCTACGCAAATCTGCGCACTCGATCATGAACTTCCCCGCCGTTCGTTCACTTGATCCATGGCAGAAGAGACATTGGCTCGGTACCGGCGTTTCCAATTGAGCCACGGAAACAACACTAGCGTGATCTGATCGCTCGGGTGAGATTTGCAGGTGGTCGTCAACAAGTCCTTGCCCCCGATAAATTGGAGGTGGGGGGAATCGAACCCCCGTCCGAGATGAACGCCAATTAACCGTCTACGCGCGTGTCCTTTGCATTTATTCTTGCTGATTAGATCGCCGCAAGGCTAAAGCTACCAATCAGCCAGTCCTGCTGTTAATTTCGCCTCGCGACCGCCTGACCGAGTCGTAAGGCTATCCATCACTTAACGGCGCTTTGCACAACGTCTGATGGCGGGCCCCGTGCAAAACGGCATGCTTAGTTTAGTTAAGCAGCAATGGCGTAGTTGTTGCCATTCAATTGGTTTACGCCTGTTTAACGAGACCGGCGCAATCTCGGCGCGCAAGTTAACCCTCGCTTACCCCGTCGAAACCAGGTCACCCCCAAAGGACTAACAAGTCATTCAGTATATATATCGGATTTCACCGCGTCAAGTTCCGAGAAAAATGTAATCGCCAGTCCCACACATCAAAGATAAGCTTGGATTTAAGTTTCACTTGGCTTATTAATGGTGATATGAATGCTCGATTCGGAATCGCTCGTTGGGTAGCCATCGGCCTGCTGCTGACCTTCAGTATCTTCTTATATCACACAATCGAGCATCATCACAGTCACGAACTGCAAGACAGAGAATGCCCGATCTGCCACTTCGGCGCCGATATCGCCCTGCCCGCCACTGTGATCCTTGCTTTGATATCTCTCACTTCAACTAGATACATAGCCGTAACGAAATCCTTTGGTCCGTCCAGTCTTCTCGCATCTGCTGCAACTCCAAAGCGTGCGCCTCCTGCGGCGATCTAATTCGCCGACTTCTGATTTGAATCACCTGGAACAATTAGCCAATTCTCGCGCCCGCCAAGCCAATTTCAGGCTCTCGCACGCACAGTGTTGGCTATAGGAGGAATCATGTTTGCAAGAGTATTTCTGCTCGCCTGTGCGAGCGTTTTGGCTCTGACCTGTGCTTATGGTCAGACTTCACTGAATCCCGATCTATCAGTGGTTGGGAACATTAAGGCCTTTACCCACAACGACGAATCACGACTGTCCGAAAAGAGCGAATTCAATCTTCAATCTCCGGATATGGAAATCGTCGTCGCCGGCTATCTCAACCCCTATTCTCGCGCTGATCTGGTGCTGGCATGGGAGCACGGCGAAAATGCGGCGATCGAGGAGCTATATGCAACTATTATGCGCGGTCTGCCGTTGAAGATGAATCTTCGCGTTGGAAAGTACCGACTTGAGTTTGGGCGTCTCAACCCCGTTCACCCTCACGCGTATTCTTTCGCGTCCCAGCCTCTTCCCCATGCTGAATTCTTCGGCGAAGAAGGGCTGAGTGATATGGCAATTCGAGCATCGTTTGCGATACCGACCGGGAAGTTCAATACAGAGATTATGGGAGCCGTACTCAAAGGAGAGAGTCTTGCCGGCGAGGAAGAAGAAATCACGGAGGAGCCGCTTGAGATTGCAAAATCAGTTGCTGCATTAGAGGGCGAAGAACCGCGGATTAAACCGGGATTTTTCGGCCGTATTACGACATCCGGCGCGTTATCTGACGCTGCAGAGATTACTGCTGGAATTTCGGTCGTTACTTCGGAGTACGACCGCGAGGAACAGCTGCGTGCACGGGTCTTCGGAGTAGACGCTAAGTACAGATGGAAGCCTAATCGAAATACCGCGCTTACTATCGAAGGCGAGTACCTGAACAATCATCGAGAAATTGTGGAAGGTGAAGCTATCAGTTCATCCGGAGCTTACGCTTATGTAGATTATCGATTCCGGCAAAAATACAACGCGGGAGCAATGTTCGAGTACAGTCAGGATGCGAACGATAGCAACGCACATGTCTCGCGAGTGACCGGGTTCATCGGGTTCGCTCCGATCGAAGAAACGACGCTAATCCGATTGGTCGGCGACTGGACTACGCCTAACGAGGGCGATGGCTTCTGGACGGCAACACTGCAATTCGTGTTTTCGCTGGGGCCTCACCAACCGCACAACTTCTAGGAGATGATAATGAATACGTTCCATATAATTATCACAATACTGACTATACTGCTACCGTTAAGTGCGCAGGCAATGGTTAAGATCGTGACCTCGACCAGCGATCTGGCTTATTTCGCCAAGGAGATCGGCGGTAGTCTTGTCGAGGTCTCAAGCATTGCCGCCCCGAGCGCCGATTTGCACTATGTCGAGGTGCGCCCCAGCTATATGGTCAAGATGCGTGACGCTGAATTGGTTTTCGCGATCGGTCTTGAGCTGGACACGTGGATTGACCGCATCATCGACGGCTCTCGCAACAGTCGGCTCAAGAAGATTGACTGCTCGAAGTATGTCGAACCGATCGAAGTTCCCAGTTTCAAGGCAGACGCCTCACACGGTGATCTGCACAAGTACGGAAATCCCCATTACTGGCTATCACCCGACAACGTCGAGCCGATCACTCGCGCAATTCTCGAAGGATTGGTCCTGGTTGATCCGCAGAATGCCATCACCTATGAAAAGAATCGAGAACAATTCCTGGCGTATCTCCAAGCAGAGCTTCCGACTATCAAAGCCCTTGCCGCGCCGCTGATCGGAAGTGACATCATTACTTACCACAATTCGTGGCCGTATTTTGCCGAGTATTTCGGGATCAAGCTGGCGGGGTTCATTGAAAAGTACCCCGGTGTTGCTCCGTCACCTTCACACATGATTGATATGATCGAACTCGTAAAAAAGCAGCATATCAAGATCATCGCCATGGAGCCATATTTTGAGAAACGTATACCGCAGCGCATTTCGGAATCGACTGGTGCCAGGGTCGTCACTCTTTACCCCTCGATCGGCGGCCGCAACAAGAATGAGTCCTACCTTGATTGGTTGCGTGGCAACATCAATGACTTGCTTGAAGCTGCGAGGTAGCCGAGATGCTTGAATTACTATTCTGGCCGTTTCTGATCTGCATCGTGCTGGTCGGAATTCACGTGTACTTCGGTCTGCATGTCATCAAACGCGGCATTATATTCGTGGACCTCTCACTGGCACAGGTAGCAGCGCTGGGGAGCACACTCGCTTTTTTGATGGGCTTCGAACTTGATAGTGATGTCGCCTATGTATTTTCTCTCGCCTTTGCGGTGGTTGGTGCAGTCATCTTTGCTTTCACCCGCGAAATCGAAGGCAAAGTCCCTCAAGAAGCAATCATCGGCATCGCTTATGCAGTAAGTGCGGCCGCGGCGATCATGGCTGTAAGTCACGCTCCCGAAGGAGCGGAACACATTAAGTATTTGCTGATCGGGAGCATTCTGACAGTAACGCCGCTTATAGTCCTCAAGACCACTATTGTCTATGCGTTGGTTGGTACATTCCATTGGTTCTTTTTTGGGAAGTTCGCCGCGCTGACGTTTGGCAGGGGCGAATCACCCAAGCACCGCCGTTTATGGGATTTCTTATTCTATGCGTCCTTTGGTGTCGTCGTCACAAGCTCTGTTAAGATCTGTGGCGTTCTGTTAGTGTTCATTTTTCTGGTTGTGCCGTCAGTGTTCGCGGCCTTAACAACTACCGGCATTTTCAGGCACTTGATTTCTGGATGGATCTTCGGCCTGATCGGATCAATACTGGGGTTGTTGCTGTCGTTTTGGCTGGATACGCCGTCGGGGGCGACAATCGTCTGCACGTTTGGTGCAATGTTATTGTTGTTTGCCGTGGTTAGAATGCTGGCTAAACCGCAAGGCGCAATTTAGGCGATCGTTTATGTACAGATAAGTTCGGCGTTCTCGAATTCCGCAACCAAAGTCGACACCAACTCCTTTACCGAAAGGATTTGGTCGATACGATAGGCATTTGCGCCGGCAAACGCGAAACCGTTGTGGAGATAACCTTGTTGGGCGCTAATTAGCGCATGGGCGATGCAGTAAGGAGAATCTTTGTAATCGCAGGTGATGATGCAATGGTACGGGCATTTGAACGGCTTCTTTACGCCGGCGCTGACATCGTCGATGTACTTGTTCCGAATCGCTCTTCCCGGCATGCCGACCGGACTTTGGATTATGACAATGTCTTCAGGTGTCGAATTGATGTAAGCTTGCTTAAATGCCAAATCAGCGTCGCACTCGTGAGTCGCGACAAAGCGGGTTCCCATCTGCACGCCAGCAACACCCATTTCTGTGAATCTGCGGATATCCTTGCCGGTATAGATTCCCCCGGCAGCTATAACCGGAATCTTCTTACCGGTTTGATTCTCGAACAAGGAAACCTCCTCAAGGATGGGCGGGATCAGTTTCTCGAGCGCATACTCCGGATCACTGATCTGCTCAACTCGAAATCCAAGGTGACCTCCCGCTCGAGGGCCCTCCACGACAAATGCATCCGGCAGGTAGTCATACTTGTGGAGCCACCGCCTACAAATCAGTCCAACCGCGCGTGCAGAGGATACAATTGGAATCAACATCGTCTTGGTGTCCGGCTGACGGTATTGCGGTAGATTCAGAGGTAATCCGGCGCCGGAGAAAATCACATCGATCTCTTCCTCAATCGCAACTCGGACCAAGTCGCCGAAATTCGAAAACGCAACCATAATGTTGATACCGATGATCCCCTTGGTGAGCGATTTGGCGCGGCGAATCTCGCGGCGAAGCGCTCGCGTGTTGGCTTCGAGATAATTTGAGTAGAAATCAGGTTCTTTCATGCCGATTCCGGCGGAGGCAATTACGCCAATACAGCCTTCATTGGCAACTGCGGAGGCTAACCCAGACAGGGACACGCCAACGCCCATTCCGCCCTGGATAATTGGTATACGAGCAGTGTAATTGCCGATAGTGAGGGGAGTGATTGCAGATATTGACACTAAAACAATTAATCCTCATTGGGATGAACTATACAACGCAAGGTATGCAGTTGTATCATAATAGACAAATTATACTACGTCGCAAATGGAGATTTTGTTTGGCGACGTTTTTCCATCGAGTGCGCTGAATCTGGGTACTTGCAGCAACTCGCCTCAATAGAGTCTTAGAAATTTGGCGTAACCGCGTTACTCCGTTCTCGCAAAAACCACTCATAGTGGGCAATCGTGAAAAGGACATTTGCGAAGGCGCCGAAATATCCCGCTAATGGGATTGACAGTACGACAGCGAAAAAGAAGAAACCTCCAAGTACCAGACTCGAGTCATTAGATGCCACTTGAATTGCTAATTGAGTCATTGTGAACACCAGCGAGACCGGAGTGAGGGCGATTACCGGTATCAACAATGCCGTGAAAGTCAGACCCACGGCCGCCATTTTTGCGATGACCAGCTGTTGGAATGCGCGCGAAATGCCGTCGCCAATACTCATGTTGAGAAGAACAATATTGCGATAGGCATAGTTCATAATAGCTGTGAGTATAATCACTGCCGCGAATGCGACCGGAATGAAGAAGATGGCAACTACGATTCCGAGAATCAACGAGTTGATGAAGGCGATGATCAATGGAATACCGAGCATGATGAAAAGCAGAACACCGCAACCAAACCAGAGCAGTGCAAGTCCCAGACAGCGGCCGAAATAGTCAAATCCCGAGCGCAAAGCCTCGCCGGCCCGGATTGGTGTTCCCGCCCGCGCGTTTGAGGTTGCAAGAATCAGTGCCGGTTGCAGGAAGGCACCGGCAAGCAGTGTCAAAACCGCCAACAACATCCCGACGGCCATGATGATCATGACGTGCTGCAGCGGGAATTCATCGCCCGCCTTGTACTGGAAATCAAATGGATAGCCGCCAACCAGCTGTGGATATATGGCAAATCCCGCCAGCCAGAACCACTTGAAGCGCCATGTCAGCGCAAATGCCTCTTTGAGAATATCTGCGAATCGCATCGATTAATATAATAGACTCAAAAAGCAATTCTCCCAAGGGTAATTTTTCGTGATCACGACAAGAAGTGATTTCAGTTTTTTTCGTTGATTAATTCGTTATCCCGCAACAGGATTACCGGTCCCGCTCCATTCAGCCAAAAGATTTTTTCTTGACAGTCGTCTAATCACTTCTATTTTGTCAAAACTTCTGACTTATGTTTTCGTAAACTTTTGCGATAATAACAGTCGAACTTAACGAGGAGAGAACCTTGATGATGATCCGGCAACAGACACCCGCCAATGGTCGGGGAGTAGTCTGCCTGCTCCGCGACTCGGTTCCGCCTCGGCCTATCCGCCCTAATCTCTAAATACGACATTAAACGGATAATTCGAGCCGGACCCGAATGAGTCCGGTTTTTTTGTGATTGCCGCCGGGCTCAGACAACAGTTGTTTACATGATTAGAGGATTGGTTACCACTATATGGATTCTGCATACTATCAGGAAGAACAAGAGACTTCAGTCAGCGCTAAAGAAGCGTTGCGCGGCCTGTTGCCGCTTCTGTCTCCGCACCGCAAACGGCTTTACATTAATCTCGTACTGCTGATCATTGCGAACGGGTTGTCGTTGCTTAGCCCGGTGATAATTCAGAAAACAGTCGATCTCGTAACTTCTCCAGCGTCGTCGACTGCCGGAACCAGCCTGCCCACGGCTACCGTGGATGCTTTGATTCCGCAAGTGATGTGGATGTCGCTGATCTACGTGATTGTTCTGCTGGCATTCTTAATTGCCAATTATGCGCAGCGTGTGCATTTGGAGGTCATCGGTCAGGACGTTATTACCGATTTGAAGCAGCGCTGTTTCAACCACGTTGTCGGCCTCTCGGTTTCATTTTTCGATCGCAATCCAGTCGGCAGGTTGCTCTCGCGGGTTGAGTCGGATGGCGAAGCCTTGCGCCAGTTTTTCTCGAGCGTGGTTGTATTGATTATCGGCGACGCGCTGAAACTGATCGGTATTTTTGCAGTGCTGTTCTACTACAGCTGGCAATTGACACTCGCGGTCCTGACATTGGCGCCGGTGGTGATTACCCTGATATACTTTTATCAGCGTTATACGACGCCGCGTTTCCTCGGAATCAGGAAGAAAATGGCCGACGTCGTTGCGACTATGACTGAATTCCTTCAGGGGATGAGCGTCGTGCAGGTATTCAATCGTCAGCAATTGGTGAAAGACCGGATGAATGAGGCAAATCGGCAGAAGTTTCGGCTTGATGCCGAAGCGCACCTGTCGCACACCACGTTCTTCAACCTGGTGTTCTTCGTCGAAAACGCCGGTATAGCCGCAGTAACGTTCTTTGGTGCGACAGTCCTGGTTGGCCAGGTCACCGGTGGCGGCGAGACGATGACGGTCGGTACGATCCTGCTGTTCATCATGTTTATGCGGATGTTCTTCGAGCCGATACACCGCGCGGCCGAAGAGCTGCATGTTCTCCAGCGGGCGATCGCGGGTGCACGCCGGGTATTCGCCTTGATGAAAAACGATGAACGGATTTCCGAACCGGCACATCCGCTCGTTTGGCCCGGATTTGAAAACGTCATCCGATTTGAGAATGTCGGGTTGTCATACAACGGCGACGAGCGTTTCGCTCTGCGCAATGCCTCCTTCGAGATTGCCAAGGGTGAGAAAGTGGCCCTGGTCGGCGTCACCGGCGGCGGCAAGAGCACGATCGTAAACCTGTTGCTGCGATTCTATGATGCGACGGAGGGACGGATCACTGTGGATGGCATTGACATTCGCGACCTCCATACGACTGATCTGCGTTCGAAGTTCGGGCTGGTGTTGCAGGATATCTTCCTGTTCCCGGGAAATGTCCGCGATAATATCACCCTTGAGCAGAGCCGAATCAGCACCGAGACATTGGAGACTGCATCGCAGTTGGTAAGTGCGGATCGGTTCATCGAGCGGATGCCGAAGAAGTATGAAACCGAGATCTCCGAACGCGGAGCGAATCTCAGTCGCGGCGAGAGGCAGTTATTGTCGTTTGCGCGCGCGATGGTGTTTGATCCGCAGATATTGCTTCTCGATGAGGCCACAAGTTCCGTGGATCCCGACACCGAGAAGCAGATTCAACTGGCGCTTGATCGCCTGCTTGCAGGCAGGACGTCTTTGATCATTGCCCACAGACTTTCGACCATCCTGGACGCCGACAAGATTCTCGTCATCCGCGAAGGTCAGATTATCGAACGTGGTACACATCGTGAGTTGCTGGCTCAGGGCGGTTACTATGAGAAGCTGTACCGCCTGCAGTTCCAGGGACCAGAAATAGTGAAGGTAGCAAATGTGGAAAAAGTTTAAGTGGTTAATGAGCGGTTACTCCAACCACAAGCTGGCATTCGTCTGGCTTGTGGTAGGAACACCGTTCATTGCCGCCATAGCGATGCTCCAGCCGTTAGTGCTGAAGTATCTTTTCGATGTCGTCAAGTACAGTAAGGGTGACCTTCCGGCTCTTCTTCAGCCGATCGGGCTGTTGTTAGAGCGTTATGAGTTGTCACCGTTGGCCGAGGCGCTGACGATTCAATTGATTCTGGCAGTGGTGGTCCTGGTGGTTTACAACACGCTTCAGGGTACACGCGCATACATGAATCAGCGTTTGGAGTGGGAGTTCCGGCAGCGGGCATTTGTCGCGACAACGGAGAAAGGTCCCGACTTCTACAACGCGTTTCGCACCGGCGACCTGGTAACCAGAATGACCGACGACGTTGCGGAGAAACTGGCTTGGTTTGCCTGTTCGGGAATCTTCCGATTCTACGAGGCCGTCTTAATTGTCGCGATCGGCGTGGCTATGATGATGAGTCTGGACGTGCGGTTGACTATTTACACAGTGTCGCCGCTTCCGATTCTGATTGTCATATTCATGTTCACTTCCAGTTCGCTGGACAAGCGCTTTGATAATCTGCAAGCGCGCATTTCGGATCTCAACAGTGCGATGGAGTCGTGCTTTTCGGGTACGCGCGTCGTAAAAGCGTACAATCGTGAAGAAGCATGGAAGACGAAGTTTGCGGCAACGATTGGTGCTCGGCGCAAGGCCGAGATCTCGACTGTTCGCGCCTGGGCAGCAATCGACTCGCTGTATATGTATATCTGGCAATTCGGAATCGCATTAGTGGTGCTGATTGGTGGAATCATGGCGGCGAAAGGATCGATCACGATCGGTGACTTTGTGGCTTTCACGAGTTACATCTTCCTGCTGGTCTTCCCGATGTTCGATATCGGTCAATTCATCGTCAAAGGCCGGCAATCAGCAGTGAGTATTGGACGCCTGATGGAGATTCAGGACTTCCCTGCGATGGTGACCAATCATAACGGCGATCACAGCGTGATTGACTTTACGAAGATCCGTTTTGACCAGATATCGTTCCGCTTCGCGAATAGTGAGCATTATTCGCTTCGCGAAGTTGATTTCGAAGTGCACAAAGGCGAAACGGTGGCTCTGGTTGGCCGCGTCGGATCCGGCAAGAGCACGGTGATCAATCTACTGACTCGTCTCATCGACCCGACTGAAGGAACGATAATGTTGGATGATCGGCCGTTAAAATCGCTGTCACTCGACAATTATCGCGATATCATCGGCTATGTTCCACAGGAGCCGGTGTTGTTCTCGGATACCATCGAGGGAAATGTTCGCTTTGGCGATTCCGCAATCACGGCCGAGCGCGTTGCTGAAGTAATCAAACTCGCGCAGCTTGATTCGCAGTTGGAGCGCTTCCCCAGTGGTTTGCAGACGCGCATCGGTACTCGCGGGTTGACAATCTCCGGCGGAGAGAAACAGCGGGTGGCAATTGCCCGGGCGCTGGCTCGCGATCCCAAGATTCTCATCCTGGACGATTGCACGTCAGCGCTGGATGCACGCACCGAGGAGCGTCTCTGGTCGGCTCTGCACGAGGTCATGCCTGACATGACCTGTTTTGTCGTAACACACCGCGCCAAAACACTGCGCAAGGCGAACAAGATACTGCTGTTCGATGAGGGTCGCATTATCGATCGCGGCACGCACGATGATTTGCTCTTCCGTTCGGACTCGTATCGCGAACTTTATTCGCGCAGCGAATTGGAGGAAGCGGTCGAAGGATAAAATGCGGTTAAACTCACTCTCTCTCCGTCAAGAGGGAGGGTGAGGTACACTCTGCGCTACAGATGATAGAGCATCGCATAGACCGCTATCCCGCTCAAAGAAACAAACATCCACACCGGCCATAGCCAGCGAACAATGCGTTGATGCTTCTCGAAACGCCCTTTGAGAGCGTGTATCACGGCGATAATGATGAACGGGGTCATCAGGGCGGCAAGGATCACATGCGGAATTAAAATGGCAAAATACACCGGCCTCGTCCAGTCGTAGTGTGGATACGCTACTGAACCGACGCCGTAATGATAAATCAAGTATGAAGTCAGAAACAGCGCCGACGAGACCAGCGCGGAGATCATGAACTTGCGGTGCTTTTCGCGGCGGCCACGCTTGATGTTGATGTAACCGAGGGTGAGCAGGATCGCACTTATCGCATTGAATGTCGCATTTACGGTTGGAAGGACAGTGAAGTCGATCACATTGCCCTCGCCAAATTGCGAATGTCTTCCCGCAGTTTCGTCAGTTCGTCCTCGTCGTTGTAGGAATAGTAACCGCGAATCAGACCCGATTGATCAACAAGGATCAGATAGGAAGGATGATTTGCCGGCAAATCGCTGGCATCGAGCATGAAGCCATGCTCGATCAGCGCGGCCACATCGACAAGCGGAGCGCGAGCAAATAGCCAACGGCCATCATCGACGCCAAACTGCCCGGCATAACGTTTAAGAACTTCCAGCGAATCATTATCGGGATCAACCGTCACCGAAAGAAATCGTACTTTGTCTGAACCATGATATAGGTCGTACATCTTCCGGATATTCGCCGACATTGTCGGACAAACGCCCTGACAACGTGTGAACATAAAATTAACGACATGCAGACGGCCATTCAGGTCCGAGCGCGTGAATTCGTCGCCGTTACTTGTTGTGATTCTGAAGCTCGGAACTTCGGCGAGAATAGGCAGGCGGACGCGTGACTGCTCCGCCGAATTCACAACTAACGCCGCAATGACTGCCAAAATCACAATCAGCGGCATACTCCAGATGAAGAACGAACCCTGCTTTCGCCTGGTCATCTTTCCCCTGCCCGTCTGACCGCAGTGTATAGGACGAGAAGCGTGCCGATGAAGAGTGAGGCGACCCAGACGTGAAACAACTGAAGAAGCGGCGGAAGCGCTACTGCAATCAATCCTGTTCCAAGCGACATCTGGACGGCTACAAGCAGAATCAGACTCCACACACTGATCTTGATGAGCGGGTCCGGTTGGGGTGTTGTTCGATAAACCTGAATACCAACCGCAAAAGCCAATGCCGCGACGACAACTCCCAAGAAGACGTGCCCGTACTTGATTCCGCCAACAAGTGCCAGCAGTTCATGGTCGGTTGCCAGCGGGTTGGTTACAATCAAGGCTTCAATGTCGGCACGAACATTGGCGCCAACGATAATCTGCACGACTGTCAGTATCCAGAGGACGGCAACGGAGACTGAAACTGAACTGGGATAAGCGATCACTGGAGTGGATTCGGACTCTTCAATGTAGAATGCCTGCTGCGCAACATAAATCAACAGGCTGACAATCATCAATGCGAGTACCAGATGGATCGACACTGCCAATGAGTGGAGCTCGGAGAGAACGACCTGCCCCCCCTGCCAGCCTTGAAACGCTACCAGTAACGCGGCGCCGATCGATGGATAGAGTATGCGGGGAGTTCGACGATAATGAACGATTGCCAGCACTGCTGTGGCAGCAATGAACAGACCGAGAATCATTCCTGAAAGACGGTTAAGATATTCGATCCAGGCGAGTGTATAGTTGAAATTCGCAGGATTGATTGAAGCCGGCAGGTCGGACGCGGTTAGCGGCGGAATCCAACCACCATAACACTTCGGCCAGTCGGGACAACCCAGCCCGGCGCCGGAAACCCGAACCAGGCCACCGGCAAAGATGACAATATAAGTACCGATGGTCGAGAGAAGCGCAAAGCGTCGAAACAGTGTCATGCTGTTACACCGTAATATCGCGTGATTTGTCCATGCTGTGGACAATTATAGAAGTTGCTTCCTAAGAAAGCAACCATTAATGACCAGAGCTTTTAGCGGCTGGTGGAGGAGTCGACGGGGCGGCTGTCGTATCGGTGAGCGCCTTGGTCGAGTCTACTTTTATGGTGTCAACCTTCGCTCCGGCCTTGTCATGTCCAGAGACGCCTTTGCTGAATGCGGGAGAATTGTACATCTCGGCCCGCGGATTGATCGGCTTTACGCGAAGCTCTTCAATGTCGCCGCGGCGCGCCGTATCAAACATGGTCAGGACGATAAACACAGTAAGACAGAGCAGGCAAACTGTGAATGCAATGAAGAACAGCTTGTTGTCATACCACAGATGCATAAAGAAGAACGCCACCAGCAGAGCCTTGATCGAAGCGATGGCAAGCGCAATGACAATGTTGAAACCACCGAAGTCGTGGAGCGAAACCTCGACCGTCACAAATGTAAGGAACAGAAGGGCGGCGCCGATTCCAAGGTAGACCTTGAGCGGCAAAATGTGGTTGTGCGAGTGATTGGCGGCGCTTGAACTCATGCTTCTACCCTATCAGATACAGAAGTGGGAAAAGGAAGATCCAGATTAAGTCGACCAGATGCCAATAGAGCCCGGTCATTTCAATCGGCGTATAGTATTCGGCGGAGATAGTTCCCCGCACCGTACGAATCATCATCCAGGCGATCAGCCCCATCCCGCCAAGCACGTGGAATCCGTGCAGACCGGTCATGGCAAAGTAGATACTAAAGAAAACGTGTGGATTGTTGCCCTCCAGACCGGTGTACGTATAGTACTTGCCCGGAAGCTGGCCCAGATGAATCTTGTGTTCATACTCAAAGTACTTGATAACCAGGAAGGTCGCCGCAAACATCAGTGTCGCCGCAAGGAACCATAGCGTGTGCTTGCGATTATTCAACTGCATTGAGCGTATCGCAAGTGCCATCGTGACGGAACTACTGATCAGCACCACTGTATTAATCGACCCGAGAACGACATTGAGTTGCTTGTGAGCTTCCCAGAACATCTCCGGATACCAGGCGCGAAAAATCGCGTAAGCGCAAAACAAACCGCCGAACAACAGAATTTCCGTCAACAGGAACAGCCACGTGCCGAGCTTTGCGGCTTCCGCTTGTTGGGCGGAGTCGTGGAAATGATGCTGAAGGTGGGCCGGATGGCCGTGGGCAGTGTGATGATTCGACATCGCGATACCTACCTTGTTTCCTTGACGACAATCTTGTCGTAATCATATGGGCCATGCGTCGCCACCGGATCGTGAAGGAAGTTCTCGGTCGGGGGTGGTGAAGAAGTTGCCCATTCCATCGTCAATGAACCCCAGGGATTATCGCCGGCCGGTTTGCCCTTGAAAATTGCCTGTATCAAGTAAAATGCCATGACCACGAATCCGGCGCCGATTACGAACGCTCCGATAGATGAGAAGCCGTGCAGCCCCTGGTACTGTTCAACGTAGGTGAAATATCGGCGCGGCATGCCCTGTGATCCCATAATGAACTGCGTAAAGAAGGTCATATTGAAGCCGATGAAAATCAGTGCGCAGGCAATGCGTGCCCAGAATTCGCTATACATCCGCCCCCAGATCTTCGGCCACCAATAGTGCAAGCCTGCCAAGAACGCCATGACTGTCCCGCCCATCATTACATAATGGAAGTGGGCGACCACGAAGTAAGTGTCGTGCAAATGAATGTCAACTGAAAGAGCCCCGAGCATGATCCCCGTTACGCCGCCGATCGTGAAAAGGAATAAGAAGCTCAATGTATAAAGCATCGGTGAATCGAGTGAAATCTGCCCCCGATACATCGTTGCCAGCCAGTTGAAGACTTTAATGCCGGAGGGGATTCCCACGAGGAAGGTCAGAAACGAGAATATCACTGCGGCAAGTTCCGACTGTCCAGAGGTGAACATGTGGTGTCCCCAAACAAGGAAGCTTACAAGCGCGATACCCAAGCTCGAGAAGGCGATAGCCTTGTAACCGAAGATCTTCTTATGCGAGAACGTTGCGATCGTCTCGGAGATAATCGCCATGCCGGGAAGAATCATGATATAAACTGCCGGGTGCGAGTAGAACCAGAAGAAATGTTGGAACAAAACCGGGTCGCCGCCGAGCGCCGGATCGAAGATGCCGATTCCGAGAAGGCGTTCGAGAATCAACAGGACCAATGTAATCGCCAAAACCGGCGTAGCCAGAATCTGCAGAATCGCGGTAGCGTAAATTCCCCAACAGAATAGCGGCATGGAGAACCAGGTCATGCCCGGTGCCCGCATTTTGTGGATAGTCACTATGAAATTCATGCCGGTGAAAATCGAGGAGAACCCGAGGATAAACACGCCCAGCACCATTGAGATAACTGCGGTGTTTGTCGTCGTTGAATATGGTGTGTAAAACGTCCATCCGGTGTCGACGGCATTAGTGATGGTCGAGAATAGGACAAACAGCGCTCCGAAGACGTACACATACCAGCTTGCCAAGTTCAAGCGCGGGAATGCAACATCTTTGGCGCCCAACATCAGGGGTAGTACAAAGTTGCCCAGGGCCGCTGGAATCGACGGGATGATGAACAAGAAGATCATGATGGCGCCGTGAAGCGTGAACATCTTGTTGTAAGTGTCGTGCGTCATCAAGTCCTGCGCGGGAGTCAGCAGCTCCCAGCGGATCAGCAATGCAAAAACGCCGCCCACGAGGAAGAAGAACATGATGGCGAACAGGTACATCATGCCGATGCGTTTGTGGTCGCGAGTGAGCAGCCAGGACTTCAGCCCCTTCGGCGTATTAAGGTAGTTTACTGCAGGAATGGCGTTGTTTGTCATGGTTTGCTTTCTTACTCCAACGACTTGATATACTCGATGAGCGCATCGAGTTGTTTATCCTTGAGAAGCCCTTGATATGTCGGCATCACCGGCTGATATCCCTTGACGACTTTCGCCTTCGGTTCCAAAATCGATTCTCGAATGTAGTTCTCATCAATTGTTACAGAGCCGCCACTCTCCAACTCGACGCTGTGCCCGAATATTCCTTTGAAGGTGGGACCGGTGCCGGCTTTGCCATCAACCGAATGACAAGTGATACACGCCTTCTGTTGATAAAGTTTGGCGCCGTAGTCGGCGATCGACTCGCCAGGTGCGGGACCCGATGACCGTTCGATCCATTCAGTGTATTGAGCCGTCGTGAGAACTCGCACCTTGCCGATCATCTCGGAATGCTTGGTACCGCAATATTCCGTGCAAAACAAGTTATAGCTGCCGGTGTCGGTCGCCTCAAACCAGACCATTGAGTACCGGTTCGGGAGAACGTCGTTCTTGATGCGGAAGCTGGGAACGTAGAAGCTATGGATGACATCGCGCGATGACATCAGCAGTTTTACCGGCTTATCGACCGGCACCACGAGTTCATTGACACTGCTGACTCCCTCGGGATAGTCAAACGACCAGAACCATTTTTGACCGGTAACTTTGACCTGCATTGACTGACCGGGCGCGACGTGCAAGCGAATGAAATCCTTGAAACCCCAGGCGAAAATGATAAAGACCACGATGGTCGGGATGACAGTCCAGATAATCTCAACCGTCAGGTTATGATCAACTCCGGAGGTCGCGGTCGCAGCGCCGCGGCGGCGATACCGCACGATAAAGAAGATTATGGCGGCGGTCACCAGCGCCAGCAAGATGGCCGAAGAAACATAAATGAAATTGAACAGCGCATCGATATCGCCGGCCATCGTCGAATGTGGAGTTGGTAGAAATAAGCTGCCCGTCTTGTCCATAATCCTCTAATACGAAACCATCATCAAAGTTCCCATGTTACGCCGCCGAACCAACCGTTCGATGAGCGCGTTCGCGTGCCCAGAAAATGCTTAAGAATATCGTAACAATGATCAAGGTCAATAGCCCGCCAAGTTTCATCACGTTGCCGGCCATCATTACGTAGCCCTTCGCAGCAGGATCGTAATGGAAGCAATACAGAATCAAGCGGTCAAGAGTCGAGCCAATCTTGCCTTCAGACGCTTCGAGTAACGCCAATTTCAGGTCGCGTTCCTTAAACTCAAGACCATAGAGGTAGCGCGAAATGACGCCGGCTTCGGTAATTACAAATGCGCCGGCGGCATGCGCATATTCTTTGCGCTCTTCATCATAGTAATACTTAAATCCGATCGCGTCGGCCAGAGCGCGAGATTGGCTTTCCTCGCCAACAAAGAACCGCCAGCCATTGTTCTTGCCCTTCTCGCCGAGATTCTCCATATAGCGCGTACGCTTGGCGCTCGCCAGCGTTGCTGTCTCGGTGGGGTTGATGCTGATTGTTAACACGATAAAATCCTTCTCGGGTGTCAATCCCAGGCCGCGAATCCCGTCGCTGAGACCGTTCAGAACCATCGTACATAGCATCGGACAATTGTAGTAAGCCAATGTCACGATCACGGGTTTCCCCTGGCGGAAGTAGTCTCCCAGTTTGACAGTATCGCCAGCATCATTGACAAAGGTCAGATCGAGCGGAATCGTCTGCCCCAGATGCTCCACGATATCGATCTTCTGCAGTTCCGGGACACTGTCGCGAACAACCTGCGCAAACAAATGTGACTGGATAATCGACATGAAAATCAGTATCAGGGCGACATTGATGATGCGGACACTTCTTTGATTCATGTCTTAATTGGTTCCCGTCGTTCTGTTCGCGAAAGCTTCGTCGGCGTAAACTTTCATTGCGCGCTCAATTGGAATCTGGTAGACACCCTTCTGCGGGTCGAGCAACTTGTATGTGCCCAATACTTCATCTTCCTTGGCACGCAAATCTCTCAATTGAATTGACACAGGTTTCAGAACAACGTCTGTGATAAGCTGTTCCTTCTCGTGGACAAAAATCTCGTCGACAAACAGGACACTTACGACCAAAAATATCACGATTATTACGGTCGCAATTAGGATCTTCTTGACGTTGATGTCCTTCTTTTCGTAGCCTGCTGACGTATCCGGCTGATGATGTTTGTCGTGTGAATGACTCATTATCCTGCCTTACTGGTTCATGAACTTCATCGATGCTGCCAGTTTCGGATCACCGACCGGCACAATCGGTCCGGAGATCAACTTTGTCCAGAAATACCAAATAAACGGCCCGCCGATCGCCAAGAGCGCAGAAAGATCCACCCACGAAAAATGTGGGCCGTGATGGTGCAGATTCGGAATGATCAGCCAATACATATCGATATAGTGCATTGCCAACATGAAAAACGCGACGAATAGCAGATAATTACCGGAGCGTTTGGCGGCGCGGGTGATCAACATCAGGAACGGAAGACAAAAGTGCCCAATGACAATCACCAACGTAATCGTCTTCCAAGTGCCCTCCCAGCGATGTTTGTACCAGATAGTTTCTTCCGGAATATTGGCATACCAGATCAGGAAGTACTGCGAGAATGCCATATAGGCCCAAAATACGATGAACGCAAACATCAGCTTGGCAAGATCGTGATAGTGCTCCGAAGTGACTGTTTCGCGCAACACGTTATTTTTGTGCAGATAGATCACCAGGATGAGTGTGACTGCCATTGCCGACATTGCGGCGCCTGCGAAGTAATAGGCCCCGAAAATTGTCGAATACCAATGCGCATCAAGTGACATAATCCAATCGATGGCGGCAAAAGTCGTGGTCAATGCAAACAAGATCATTCCGGGTGCACTGATTTTGCGCCAAGTGGTCGTGATGCTCAAGTCGTGTCCGCCGTCCTGCTTGCGTGACAGACGATAAAGTCTCACCGCCAAGAAAGTCCAAATACCGAAGTAAATCAATGTTCGGAGCAGGAAGAACCCCGAATTCAAGTATCCGCTCTTGCTCTTCAAGAGATGGTCGGCAGCAACTTGAGTCGAGTCGCTCCACTGAAACAGACTGCCCATACCCAATGCGACCGGGACAAAGAAGATCACCAAAACCGGTAGCGAGTACATCAAGGTCTCAATGATTCGCCTTACCACGACACTCCAGGTTGCATCGACAAGGTGATGGATCATTGAGAAGAACAGTCCGCCGAGACCAAGGCTCGTCCAGAAAACAAAGGCGGTCAAGTACGAATAGAAGAACTGCTTGGGATCGACAAAGTAGGCGCCAATGCAACCGGCGATGCCAACGACTCCGATGCCAAGCGCAATCGTTCCCAACCTGCCGGCTTCACTCACTCGATATGTCTGTGCGTCAAATCTCATTGGCTTTATTCACTATCCCTACTTGATTGATCCGCGCATCTCGACCGGTACATCTTCGAGTGATGCATTTTGACTGCGTTGCAGTGCCCGGAAATACGACACAATTGCCCAACGGTCGTCGACGGGAATCTGTGCTTTATAAGAAGGCATGTTGCGTATGCCATTGGTGATGACATCAAAAATGTGACCATCACCGACTTTGCGGAGACGATCTTCATGGAAGCTGGGCGGCGGCAACATGCCGCGCTGGACGACAATGCCGCGACCGTCACCGGTTCGGCTGTGACAAGGTGCACAGTAGATGTTATAGCGTTGTTGCCCGCGTTCGATAAGCTGCATTGTCACCGGAACGGGAATCTTGGCGATGACACTGTCGATCGCATCACGGCCGCGCCAATACGCGTCATCCTCATGTAATTCGCCGCGAGCGATGGTGCCGGCGACCGGCTTGCGCATGGTCATGCCGTCCTCAAAGAAACGGCTCTCAGCCTGTGGCAAATATTTTTGCTGATGATCCATATTCGGATTGAGATGAATCGGAGTATTTTCCGATGGACGTCCGCGAGTGCAACCGCTAGAGACTCCGACCGCCAAGCAAGCTGCGACTGCGAGAAGCAGTATATGTCTTGCCGACAACCTCATTCTTTCACCTCAATTACCTCGATGTTCTTGCCACCAATGCTCTTGAGAAATTCGCCGGTGCGCACGGCATCAAACTTCGGATCCTTTGCGTCGATGCTGACAAAAAAGCCATCATCGGAGAATCGACGGAAGTTCTTCGATTCAAATAGCGGATGGAATAACTGCGGCAGTTTGTTTATGGCTATCATACTAAATGTCGCCGTAATCGCCGAAGTCAACACGGTAACAGCAAATGCCACAGGAACGAATGCCTGGAAACTGAAGAATGGCTTGCCCGAAATCACCATCGGATAGTCGACCGCCGATACCCAGTAGATGAAGCCGGAGATCCCTATGAATCCGCAGATCGCAGCCGAACCGACAATATAGCCCACCGGTGAACGCTTCAGACCCATCGCCTTGTCCATACCGTGTATCGGGAACGGCGAATGGCAATCAAACTTTATGAAACCGCCATCGCGCACACGCTCGGCGGCATGCATCAAGTCAGCGGGTGTATCAAATTCGGCGATAACGGCCTTGATGCTGTTTGCAGTTACTGTCATAAGCCGGCCCCTCCCATTGCCGTTCCCGGTTCGATTCCGGGTTTGGGATGAGGTTTCACGGGCTTCTCGGTGCTGTGATCTTCAGCCGCGTGATAGTGTGGGTCGGCCTGTGGCAAGACATTCTTGACCTCGGCCATGGAAATCATCGGCAGGAACCGCAGGAAGAGCAGGAACAACGTGAAGAACAACCCAAACGATCCTACCATAGTCATTCCATCCCAAATGGTCGGCCAGTACCAGCCCCACGAGGACGGCAAGAAATCGCGCGTCAAAGTCAGGAGAATAACAAATCGTTCGAACCACATGCCGACGTTGATCAAGATCGAGACAACGAACATTACTGCCAGATTGGTGCGCAACTTCTTTGACCAGAACAGCTGCGGAACGACTACATTGCAGGTGATCATGGTCCAATAAGCCCACCAGTATGGACCGAAGGCGCGATTGATAAAGGCAAACTGCTCGTACGGGTTGCCCGAATACCATGCCACAAAGAACTCACAACCGTAGGAATAGCCAACCATCATGCCGGTGACCAGCATGATCTTGTTCATCTTCTCGAGATGGTTCATTGTGATGTAGTTTTCCAGCTTGTAGATCTTGCGGGCAATCAACGCGAGCGTCATCACCATGGCAAAGCCGGAGAAAATTGCGCCGGCTACGAAATAGGGCGGGAAGATCGTCGTGTGCCAACCCGGAAGTACCGAGGTCGCAAAGTCGGTCGATACGATCGAGTGCACCGACAACACCAACGGAGTTGAAATACCGGCCAGAATCAGATACGCAAGTTCGTAGTGCTTCCACTGAGTGTTGCCGCCGTGCCAGCCTAACGCGAATATGCCGTAGGCAATCTTGCGAATCTTCGTTGTCGCACGGTCGCGCAACGTCGCCAAATCAGGAATTAATCCCACATACCAGAAAAGCAGCGAGCAGGTAAAGTATGTCCCTACCGCGAACATATCCCACAGCAGCGGACTGCGGAAGTTCGGCCACATTGACATTTGATTAGGAAGCGGCATCACCCAATACAGCAACCAGGCGCGGCCTACGTGAATCGACGGGAAGAGCAGCGCGCAGATAACCGCGAAAATGGTCATCGCTTCCGCAAAACGGTTGATCGAAGTCCGCCACTTCTGACGGAACAGGAACAAGATCGCGGAAATGAGCGTACCGGCGTGACCGATACCAACCCAGAACACGAAATTGACAATGTCAAACGCCCAGGATATCGGCTGATTGTTACCCCAGATACCGATACCTTCAAACAGCAGATACCCGATTGCCCCCAGCAACATCATGAGAATTGAGGCTGACAGACCGAACAGCAGTATCCAGCCCATCTTGGTCTTGTCCTCGACAATCTGGCTGATATGCTGGGTTACCGAAGAAAACTTCGGATTGCCCTGAATCAATGATTCGGGATGATGTTCGACCTTAGCGCTCAATTCCAGTTTCCTTAACGATCTTTCTATCCGTGATGCTCAACCTTGGCGCCAGTTACTAATTCGGGATGCGGATTGCGAATTCGCGCCAAATAGGTTAAACGGGGTTTCACATTCAACTCTGCCAGCATCGCGTAATTGCGATTTTGAGCCTTGATCTTATTAACCCGGCTGTTCGGGTCATTGATATTTCCGAAAGTCAGCGCCGAAGTTGGGCACGCTTGTTGACATGCGGTGGTGATGTCGCCATCACGAATCTCGCGGCTTTCAAGTTTCGACTTGATTCGTGCTTCGCTGATGCGCTGGACGCAAAACGTACACTTCTCCATCACGCCGCGGAACCGCACCGTCACATCCGGATTCATAGCCATCTTGACGACTTCCGGCGTGTCCTTGGTGAAGTTGAAGTAGTTGAAACGGCGGACTTTGTAGGGACAGTTGTTGGAGCAATATCTCGTTCCAATGCAACGATTGTAAACCATGACATTGAGTCCCTCCTTGTCATGGACCGTTGCCGCCACCGGGCAAACCTGTTCGCATGGAGCATTTTCGCAGTGCTGGCACATAACCGGCTGGTGCACCATTTCGGCATCCTCCACCGAACCAGAGAAATAACGGTCGATGCGTAGCCAGTGCATTTCCCTGCCATTAGAGACTTGCTTCTTGCCAACGATCGGAATGTTGTTTTCGCTTTGGCAAGCCAGAGTGCAAGCACCACACCCGGTACAGCTGTTTAGATCGACAGCCATTCCCCATTGATTACCTTTCGCGTAGCTGTGCTCATCCCACAGGGATTCTAACGGCGGGTGCTCTACCATCTCCTGAGCAAACTTCGGATCTTTGCGATAGTCCTCGAGATTTGCCTCGCGCACGAGCGGGCGACCTTCCATTGACCAGTGATCCTGCGCACAGGCAATGAAGTACTCGCGATTGAGCTTGGTAATCGTGGCGCCGGTTGCTACGTCGCTTGCATCGCTTGAACGGATCGAATACAGATCGAATCCAACTTTGTCGCCGACGCGCCCTACCGAAGTGCGGCCGTATCCCAATTCAACTGTTATCGAATTGTCGGCGTGGCCCGGAACATGCCAGACCGGTAACTCCAGCGAGCGACCGCCTGCAGTCAGTTGCACAAGGTCGCCGCTTTTGAGCCCAAGTTGTTTGGCGGTGGCGATGCTTATCATCGCAACGTTATCCCAAGTGATCTTGGTGATCGGATGCGGCATTTCCATTAGCCAGCCGTTATTGGCAAATCGGCCATCATATACTTGCGAAGAGACTGCAAAAACGACTTCCAGACCGGAGTCCGATTTCGGTAAAGCACTCCAAGCTGCACTTGTTCGTCCGCCGTCGACGCTCACTGCTACCGACTGGTAAGCTGAATTCTCCAGCAATCCGTCGTGGAGCACTTTACGCCATGCTTTCTCAAACGCGCCCGGCAATATTGCCTGCCAGGTCTTACGGACGATTTCGTATCCGCGCTGGTCTTCTCCGGTCACTACGAGATTCAACAACTCGAAACTGCTGTGCCCGCCAAACAGCGGCTCGATCATCGGTTGGATTATAGACGCAGTGCCGTCGGAAGAACGGGCATCGCCCCACGCTTCCAGATAGTGAGTCATTGGCACATGCCACTTTGCGGCACGCGAAGTTTCATCGCGATACATCGAAAGATGAACTGTGTTTTCGATCTTACTGAGCGCGTTCCCGAAATTGAAATCGACCGGTGCATTGTAGACCGGATTGCCGCCAAAGACGACGAGTGTGTTTACTTGACCCGAAGACATTCTCGTCATCAATTGTGTCAGTTCGCCGCGATTTGGCAGAGCCGCATCAGCCGGCTGAACATATGCAACCGTGGCGCCGATATTGCCCAAAGCTTCATTGATAGCGGCGACCAGAGCGTGAACTGCCGCTGGCTGACGATATCCCGCACAGACGACTGATTTGCCGCGTGACTTCAGGAGATCGGAGGCGACGACTTTCAGCCACTTGGCGTCGAACTCGCCAGAATGAGTTGCATTCACGGTGAGCGACAGGCCCTGATTGCGAAGCTCATTCGCTAATGCTGCTGTGAAGGCAGGGATTTTGGATGATGAGATACGCAGGCGGTGGTCGGCTGTCGACCCGGTAAGGCTGAAAGTGCTTTCAACAATATATAAGCGATTCATCGAATCGCTTTCCGAAGTAATGCGTCGACCATCGCCGAATCCGCGAGAAGCAGAGACGTTGTCATGTTCGGTCTTTAGGAAATCGCAGTCGAGCGACAAAATGACATGTGCCATTTCAAACGAGTACACCGGCTGAAGCGAACTACCGAAGGCAATATTGGAGCCCTCAAAGACGTTTTCGTGGCTAACCGGTTCGTACGTTGACCACACCGCAAGCGGGAATTTCGACTTGAACTCGCGCATCAATCGCGCCAGCGTCGGAGAATTGAATGATTCGCTCAGGATCGCCAGCCCAGCTCCCTGATTTGCAGAGAAACGATCGAATGCCGTCCGCCAAAATGACACGAAGTCAACCCACGACCGCTCGGCGTTCTTTTCCATGATCCGCTGGGAACGGTCGGGATCATAGAGACCGAGGATGGATGCCTGCATAAACGTGTTTGAGGCGCCTTTCGTAGACGGGTGAAGCTCGTTACCTTCGATCTTAGTGGGACGGCCTTCATGACTCTCGACAAGCAAACCATACGCAGTGGTTCCAAACGGCATGGTCGTCGCATAGTGCTGCGGAATTCCCGGTATGACGTTTTCCGGCGCGGTAACATAAGGAAGAATCTTCTCGACCGGCTTGCGGCATCCGGCGACTCCAGCGAGCGCAATGGACGCGCCCATCAAGCTAAGGAATGTGCGGCGATTTACCGAATCACGCAATTCGGAAGCACCCTCAGGAAACTCCCGGTGCAGGAATTCCTTGAACTCCGGCGTCTCGGCCAATTGATCGAGACTGCGCCAGTAGTCTTTACCGGTAAGCTTGCCGTTCAATTTCTCTTCGCTCATCTATGACAACCCGAACAATCCTGTGTAGGATTCAATTTCTTTTCTTCTTTCGCCCGCTCGGCGAACGCGGCCTGGTCGGCGGGCGGCGCATAGTTCATATTCGTAATCTGGTCGACCGGCCTCAAATGCGGATCGGGATTGCGATGACAATCCAGGCACCACGACATACTCAAAGGCTGCACTTGCTGGACTTTTTCCATTTCCGCAATGTTTCCGTGACAACTGATGCAGCCGATACCGGCATTGAGGTGGAGCGAGTGATTGAAGTAGGCATACTGCGGGAGCAAATGGACGTTGACCCATTCAACCGGTTTTCCAGTCGCCCAACTTTCTCTGACAGCCAGCAACTTCTCGCTCTGCGGAAGCACCAAGGTGTGGCAATTCATGCAGGTCTGTGTCGCAGGAACATTGGCAATAGCCGACCGTTCGATATTGCTGTGACAATAACGGCAGTCCATGCCAAGATCGCCGGCATGAAGTTTATGACTAAATGGCACTGGCTGCGTCGGACGGTAACCAACATCAGTATATTTTGGTGAACCATAATACCACAGAAAGCCAACTCCGCCTGCGCCTAACACCAAAACCGCAGCCAAAAGAACCGCGGGGAGTTTGTTAGTCCACTGTGGAAATATCTGCGACAAAAAGAGTCCTTAATTAGTTACTTTTTTCACAAAGCTTCTGACAGTCCCAGCCACGCCTAACATCGATATTGTTACGTGACTTTCTCTACGTTCAGTGGCGTGTTGGCGGGGATGATAAAAAATTACCCTATTGGTGTCAAGAAGTTTTCGGCAAAATCCTTTAACCATCACCGCTTGAAGACTCCTTGCCTCTGACTTTGCAGATCATCACTCCACATTTCCCACTGACCTGATTTCACCACTGCCCGGACATCCGTTATATTATTCTCACGGCCGACTTAAACAACAAAATTATCAACCATCAGAGCGGCGCAAATAGCGAAAAGATAAACAATCGAATACCCAAAAAGTCTCTTTACGTCGTTTATCTCTCGAGACCGTCTTGCCTGGATCGACCGCAAGAGGAAGATTGCACCCAACAAAGTGGCTGCGGCGGCATACACCCACCCTGCTCCGGCCGCCATTGGCAGGAAACTGGCGGTGATTAACGCGATTGAATAGACGAAAATCTGATTATGTGTCGCCGTATCCCCCTTGAGTACCGGGAGCATCGGATATCCGACTTCGCGATAGTCATCTTTGCAGAAGAGTGCCAGCGCCCAGAAATGCGGCGGCGTCCATAGAAATACGATTAAGAAGATCGCCCATGGCATTAGCGCCATTGAGCCAGTTGCGGCGGTCCAGGCGCCGACCGGCGCCATTGCCCCGGCGGCTCCGCCAATGACAATATTCTGATACGTGTTCGGTTTCAAGTACAGCGTGTAGAACAGACTATAGAAGAGAATCGTACCCAACGAAAGCAAGGCGGTCAGGGTATTGAAGAAATACCAGAATGTCGTCACACCGATGACCCCGATGCTGATCGAAAATATCAAGGCATTGACCGGGCTAATAATCCCTTGCGGCAGCGGGCGACGCTTTGCCGTCCGTTTCATCCGGGCGTCGACCTCGCGTTCGAAATATTGATTGAGTGCGTTCGCGCAACCGCCGGTCAGATAAAGCCCAAACAAGACCAAAAAGAAGTTAGCCGGTTGATCGAGGAAACTGCCTTCAATAACCAGCGCTGTTGCTCCGGTGATCAGGACCAGCAACATTATCGTCGGTTTCGTAAGTTGAAGATAAGCGCGCAGGATTGCGGTGAATCTGCCCGGGACCGCGACAACCGTCATCGTGGGTTGATTTACTCTGTTCTTCGCGATTGACGATTCTGACAAGACTTGTTTTCTCCACAGTCAAAGTTCATTTAGGAATTGCGCCCGGCGAAACTTCAAACTATACGAAGCACTGTCTGAATTCAAGCAATAATATTTGCAATGTGGTCAATATGGACAAAGTTTGTCGCCAAGGAATTCATTGGCTCGGTTTCAAGAATCAGTTTGTAAAACTTCGGACTGGTCATTTAATTGGCTGACAAACTCCACTCGGAAAGAAGGAGAACCG
Source organism: uncultured Ignavibacteria bacterium (assembly GCA_964592145.1). Taxonomy (GTDB): domain Bacteria; phylum Zixibacteria; class MSB-5A5; order CAIYYT01; family CAIYYT01; genus JADJGC01. The sequence goes on along the minus strand of CAZQBX010000004.1, from coordinate 23,666 downwards.
TCATGCACTCGAGAAAAGTATTTTTATTGGCCGTGTGCGCGTTCTGCATGATCGCGACCGCGGCAGCAGTTGCCGATATCGGCGTCCGCGGCGGAGTCATGTATCCTCGTGGAGACTTCAAAGACTTTGCCAAAGCCGGATGGCGCGCCGAGATCACGGCTGACATCAACATGTTTAGCGTTCCCTTCCTCTCGACCGTCGTCGCATTTGGTGCAGCCGACTTCGGTAAGAAGGAAACGTTATGGCAGCAAACCGATCAGTTCTACCTTCAGGAGTCAAAAACCGCACTAACCGGCGGCGGTGTCGGACTGCGGCTCGAACCACCATCGATGGTCATCAGACCCTTTGCCGAAGTGCTGGTCAGGCTTGCTTCAATCGAGCAAGATTACGAAAGTGGCCTGGGTGGTTCCGAATTGAAATCACGAACTAAACTGGGTTACCAATTTAACGCCGGATTGAAATTCACCGTTGCTCCCAAATTTGGAGCCGAAGCCGGCGCCACTTGGATGGCCTTTCCAAACTGCAAATTCACCGACAAACAACAAGAGGTTGAAATCGACGTCAACGCTTTTGGCATTTTCGCCGGGCTTACTTTAGGAATTGGAATATGATGCTATTCTCAGCGAGTCGTACTTCACGTTACCTTGCAGCTGTCGCATTTTTCGCCGTTATCACGCTGGTGTCCTGCGGCAAGAAAGATGAATCTCCCAAACCGGCACAGCAGACTGTCCCCACTCCTCAAATGGCAAAACCGACGACTCTTCCTGCCGATACCGGCTCGGAACGTGTCGCGGTCATGCCGCCGCGATCAGACAGCTATTACATACTCGATGATCGTACCAACACGATTTACGGAATCGACTTGAACAATAATACCGTCTTCAGACGGATGTTGCGGAGCAACCCGATTGTAGCTATTCAATACGATGCCGAGCGCGATTGGGTATACGAAGCTTTGGGTGAACCTTCGTCAGGACTCGACATTTACGATGCTGCCAACGAGAAGTATGTCCAGAAACTGCGCTTCCCGGGAGCGCCGTCGGGCCTGCTCTATCATCCTATCCAGCGGAAGCTCTACGTAGTTTCGAAAGATTCGACGAATTTCCGTCGCTTTGATCCCGACTCCATGAAGTTCACACTGACCATTCCCTTGCATCTGCAGGAGCGTGCCCCAATCGGACCGGTCTCGATTAGTCCCGGTCCGCAAGGAAAGCTGATTACGACGAACTCCGCGCATCCGTCCGTGACACAGATCTTTACTGAACATAATTTTATGCACCAGACCGTGGTAATTCACAGCGCCGACCATATCGACAACGCGGTGTTTTCGTTCGACGGGATGTCGTCCTTTAGCTGCGACACCAAGCAGGGTGCACTGTTTCGGGTAGAGTTTGGAACCGGCAAGGTGATGGCAGAGAAGTACAAGTTGAATTCCCCACGGCTGCTTCAAATTGAGGTGTTGAGCAATACGCTGGTCTACGTCGAAGGCAAAACCGAAGTCGTCATGGTGAACCCTGATACTTTTCGCGAAACGGGCCGGGTGAATCTTTCTGAACATGGGGGCAACATCATCAGCTTGTTGATTCCTCCAAAGGCCAACTACGCCGAGCTCTTAATGGATTACAAAGGAGTTACCCGCTGGATGCGGTTTGACATCCAGAATTGGAAACCCATGCGAATGGTCGAGCTGCTGTAAGTGCAAGATTTTGTCTTGACCCGGCCGGCCAACTTAGATTAATTCCGGCCATGATCAGATTAGTTGTAGGGCTTGGTAATCCCGGCAAAGGGTATGCCCTGACCCGCCATAATCTCGGTTTTCTCGTTTTGGACCGAATTGTCGAAAAGCGAAAGGGCAAGTTCACCGAGGAAAAAGCCGATTATCATCTCGCGACATTGCGGATCGCCAGCGCCCACGTCAGATTCGTTAAGCCGATGACATTTATGAACTTATCTGGGCGGGCGGTCAAGGCAATCATGAACACCTACGAAATCCTGCCGTCTGAAGTTCTGGTGATCAGCGACGACTTTGCGCTCCCATTCGGCAAGCTGCGACTCAGGTTGGCAGGCTCGGATGGAGGGCATAATGGACTTGCTTCAGTGGTCGAACATCTCGGAACCGAGGACTTTCCACGTTTAAGGCTCGGAATTGGTCCTATTCCAGAGAATAAACCTGCCGAAGACTTTGTTCTTGAGAAGTTTTCCAAAGAAGAGCTTGACCAACTCGACACTTTTCTTAAATTGGGCACCGATTGTTTGGAGTCGGCCTTCTATGATGGTCTGACTCTGGCAATGAGTAAATATAATAAATAATCTACTCTACCCTGTTCTTAGGCTCGGCCTAAGGACCTATGGTTTTGGTTTCACAAACGTAGTCCGGAGGGAGGTCCAATCTTGAGACTCTACGAAACCACCTTTATTACCGATTCACAATTGCCCGAGATTGAAATCGAGGCAGAGATCAAGCGCGTCGAGGACTTGATTAAGTCTAACGGCGGCGAGATCGTCGAAACCCAGCGTTGGGGTATACGTCGTCTGGCGTATGAAATAGAAAAACGGCGCCAGGGTTATTATGCCCATTTCCTCTATCAGGCCCTGCCCGCGGTCCCGGCAATGCTGGACGCTTCATTTAAGGTGAATGAAAAGATCATGCGTCACTTGACTGTGGTCTCGGAAATTGACCTTGAAGAGCGCGCCCGTCAAATCGCCGAAGGAATCGCACCATACCGCGCTGTACTTCCTGATGAACCGCGGTTTGGCGGACACGGAAGACGCGATCGCAGATCTGAACAGGAGGACAATTAGCAATGGCTGAAGGATTCGACAGAAAAAGACGCAAACCTTGTCGTCTGTGTGAAAACAAAATCATGATCATCGACTACAAGGACGAGAAATTGCTGCGCCGGTTTATCCTGGAGCGTGGCAAGATCGTGCCCCGTCGCGTCACCGGAAACTGCGCCAAGCATCAGCGCCTGTTGACGACGGCGATCAAGCGCGCCCGTCACATCGCTCTGTTGCCGTTTACGGCGGAAACATATCGGTAAGACGGAATCGGGCCGATGACAGAATCGAACAGGCAGCGCCTCACGATTGCCTGTGCCGGTGCGATAGCACTGCTCTTTCCGTTATCGATTCTGGTACCGCTGTTTGTTCCCCTGATAGCGGTCGGTCTGGCAGCGCTCTATTACCTTTGGTTCGCGCGCTCGCTTTCGTGGTTGATTCTCTCTACCACAATTGCGACGACGATCTTCTGGTGGAGCGGCGATCCCGGACATCTGGCCTATTTCGGTATTGGATGGTTGGTTCCAGGCATGATCATAGCAATGACAAGACGATATGGGTGGGGCTTGACGGCTGCTCTGACGACAGCCTGCCTCGTCCCGGTTGCGATAGTCGCACTCTATAGTCAAGTGCTCGCACAGTACATTGCCGCGTTCGGAAGCCAATTGCAGGCCACGATCGCTTCACCGCAGTTTGCGTCACTCTATCCGCCGGATAGATACCAGGAAGCGGTTGAAATGGTAAACAGTTGGGCAAGAAATGCCCCGTTCTATTTGCCGGGTGTGTTGCTCACTACATTTGTGTTTTTCTATGCTCTGGGAGCAATTCTTGGCGAAGCGCTGCTTTCGCGCACGGGGATATTCAGCTACCGTGTACCGTCTTTCATCTTGTGGAAGCTGGACGAATGGATGGTACTGGTAGTCGGAATAGCCGTTGTCATGGTCTTAACCACCGAGCACGTTTTCGAGCTCATCGGCTGGAATGCGTTGGTTTTCCTGTTTATGGTCTTTTCGATATTCGGAATCTCGTTTATCGAGTACCATATGCGGATCCGCAACTTTCCACTGCCGGTCAAGATTGTCATATACCTGGTCCTGTTCTTGACACAGATCATTGCAGCCGTGGTTCTGCCGCTGATCGCTCTGTTCGATGCGAGATTTGACTTTCGCAAAATTCGGGCGAAACAGCTGGGTTAGTACGTACATATTATAAGTAGTATAGGAGTAGTTGAGATGAAGATCATTCTTAGAGACGATATCGACACCCTCGGCAAGTGCGGTGACGTTATCGAGGTCAAGGCCGGATATGGCCGCAATTACCTGTTCCCGCGCAATCTTGCCATTCCGGCGACCAAAGGAAACTTGCGTGCTATCACCGAGATCAAACAACAACAAGAAATGCGCATGGCGAAAGTCCGTCGCGTTGCCGAGACAATTAAGTCACGCATTGAGAAGGCCTCCTGCACGGCTGAAGTATTGGTCGGTGATGAGGACAAAGTTTTCGGATCAGTGACTTCCCTGAATATCGCCGAATTGCTCGCCGCCCAGGGAATCGAAGTCGATCGCAAAAAGATCCAGCTTGATGAACCACTCAAGGCGCTCGGCGTCTATACAGTACCGATCAAGATCGCTGCCGACGTCGTTGCCAACTTGAAAGTCTGGGTCGTTAAGAAGACTGAATGACAACCGAAATGATCCGGGCAAAGATCCACGGACTGGCGCTCGATATCGCCTCCAAGTCACCGGTAGTGATCCTGGAGGCTGAAGATTCAGATCGCGTGTTGCCGATCTGGATCGGCCACTTCGAAGCGTGGGCAATTGCCATGGAACTTTCGCAACTTAAGTCGAAGCGTCCGTTGAGCCACGATTTGATGGCGATCATCATCGGTGAACTTGCCGGAACTATCATCAAGGTCGAGATTACCGAACTGCGCGAACAGACCTTCTATGCGCGGATATCAATTGAAACGAGCGACGGCATCAAGGAAATTGATGCGCGGCCTTCCGATTCGATTGCTCTGGCGCTGAAGACTGATGCGCCGATCTACGTCAATGCCGAGTTGTTCAATATCAGGAAAGAAGAGGGACTGCCGGAGAAAATCAATGACCCGCAGTCGCTCAAAGAACGGTTGCGCAATATCAATCCAGAGGATTTCGGCAAGTATTCTTTGTAGAACATGATACGATAGCCAGATCAGTCTGCTCGGGTTCCCTGTTTGAGCCGGCATTTGCGGCCGGAACGCGGAACCCGATCCTTTTTGGAGGAAAATCAGTGGCGGCGACAGAAACAACACAGGAAAAGTACCGGCGACTTCAAAGCATCTTAACAGGCTATCGTCGTGTTATCGTCGCGCTTTCCGGCGGACTTGATTCCTCGTTTCTCCTGTATGCCGCGGTCGAGAGTGTCGGCGTCGGAAATACGTTGGCCGCGATCGGTGTCTCGCCTTCGCTGGCGCAATCAGAACTAGACCAGGCCAGAGCCTTTGCTCGCGACCTCGGGCTTTCTGATACACATATCCTTCTCATCAATACCGAAGAAATTGCCGACCCCAATTATGCGTCCAATCCGCCCAATCGCTGTTATTTCTGCAAATCGGAGTTGTTTCATAAGCTCAATGAACTGGCAGCGCAACGCGATCATGAGATCATTTGCGATGGCGCAAACGCTTCCGATGTCGGCGATCACCGACCGGGAATGAAGGCCGCCGCCGATAACCAGGTGCATTCGCCGTTGCTTGAAGCCGGACTGGCCAAGGAGGAGCTTCGCGCGCTGGCAAAAGAATTTGGACTATCGGTTTGGGACAAACCTCAATCGGCCTGCCTTTCGTCGCGCATACCTTATGGTTCACCGGTGACGATTGAGAAACTTCAGCAAATCGAGGCTGCCGAAGCGTACTTGAAATCGCTCGGGTTTCGTCAACTGCGAGTTAGACATCACGATCAGCTTGCGCGAATTGAGTTGCCGGTCGATGAGATGATTCGCATTATTAATAATGGAATTCGTGATCAGATCGCCATGAAGTTCCGGGATCTGGGTTTTCTGTTTACGACGATCGATCTGGCGGGATTCAAATCGGGAAGCATGAACATTATGTTGAAAGGCGACGCAAATGAATGACAGCGAATCGGTGAAACCGAACATCGCGATGCGAATGGTAGTCGACGGCAAAGAGCACTTCATCACTTTTGACGAGTTGACCTTGAGTAACAACTTGGCCCAGGAAGCACTGGTCAGTCTGTTGATCAGGAAGAAGATTATCGACGGACAGGAACTTCTGGACGAAATCTCGCGCATCCGTCAGGAACGCTATAAAACCGAACCGGAGAAGCGACCGTAAGCAGGCTGGATGAAAGAGTCAACTGAAAAGACGACAGCGGCCAGCACGGAGCCGGCGTCCGCTCCACCGGAGAATGTTCTGCTCCGATGGGAGAGCCAACCGGCAAAGGCGCGGCCCCGGACGGCGATTGCTGTTGCATTGTTCTTGCTGTTGCTGGTTGTGATCGTCTACCTGCTGACGTATTCGCCGCTGTTTACATTGGCCGGAGCATTGATTCTGTGGGGGTCACTTTCGCAGTTCTTCCTGAAAACGACATTCGAATTCGGCGATAAGATGATTCGGGTGAAATATCTGATCAACAAGGTAGAAAAAGACTGGTCGCAGTACCGGACGTTTTATGAAGACAAGAATGGGGTCTTGTTATCCCCGTTTGTTCGAACCTCGCGTTTGGAGAATTTCCGCGGAATCTATATACGCTTTGCCGAGAATCGAGATGAAGTAATGAAGATAGTCAAGTCCAAGATCAACATGCCGGAGGATCCCGTTTGATGTTCCCCTTGAGTCCCGGCAATGACAACACGGCCAAGATCGAATATACCGAAGAGGAACGCGCCTTGCTCGACAAGGTCGCCAAGAAGGTCGTCGAGTGGAAGATGGCCGTTCCGGCAATAATGACCCTGGAGTCGGTCAAGCCGCTGAATTTCATCGGCGCGCAAGCGATGATCTTCTTCGAACCGATCGTCCAGACTCTGCTCAATCTCAAGGATTACGATACCTTTCGCGGCATGCTCGAACGGCGCGAAAGTGTCGAGATGTTGCTGCTGCGCATCGAGCATTTTGATGCCATTGCCGCCCGAAAAGACAAGCTCTTCAAGAAGCTCCAGAAAGAATACTTGAAATCGCAATCCTGGGCGTATCGGCTTAAGTCTTCGATGCTGGGTTTCCGCGTTCCCAAACATCTCGAGGCCGAATGGAAAGCCAAGCTTGATGCGATTGATGTCCAGGCAACTGAAGCCGAGAATCCCAAAGGGCAGTAGTGAATACCACTCACGCGACAGTCACCGCGACGGAGAAATACACCCGACGCTTTCCGGAAATTGCCTTCAATCTTCTCGCCGATACCGGACTGCAAGTCAGCCCCGTTGGATTCGGATCATATCGAATTGATACCAGCTTTCCCGAGCACCGTGAAGCGCTCCGTCACGCCGTGTATTCAGGCATTAATCTCGTCGATACCAGCACCAACTACACTGACGGTGGTTCGGAACTTTTGATCGGAAGTGTTATCGAAGACATCGAAAAGGAAGGCACTATCGGCCGCGATGAACTGGTGATCGTCTCAAAGGTCGGATATTTACAGGGACGTGTGTATCGTCTCAGCCAGAATTTAAAAAAAGACAATCGCGAGTATCCCGACCTGGTCAAGTACTCCGTGGGACTAGAACACTGTATTCACCCGACATTCATCGAAGACCAATTAACAGCCTCCTTGAGCAGGCTCAATTGCGGTTCGATCGATGCCTACTTGTTGCACAATCCCGAATACTACCTCGGCTGGGGCAAACGAAACGGAGTCGAACTTCAGAAGGCGAGAGAAGAGTATTATCGCCGCATTCGTCTGGCCTTCGAGCACTTGGAGAAAGAATGCGGTCGCGGTCGAATTCGCTGTTATGGCATCAGTTCAAACACGTTCCCGGTTTCGACGGAAGAGTACGATTTTACTTCGTTGGAACGAGTCATTAACATTGCCAACGAAATCTCGCCATTGCACCATTTCAAAGTCATCCAACTGCCGTTCAACTTGATTGAGAATGGCTGCGCAATCAATGGTTCACAGGCCGGCTCGCTAACTGTGCTCGAACTTGCCCGTCGGCATAACATTGCCTTGCTGACGAATCGTCCGCTAAATGCGATTTACCGGAATGGACTGGTGCGCCTGTCCGACGATAACCCGCAGAGCGCACCGATCAAACAGATCATTCAGTCGGTAGATACCGATTGGGGATCCGGACATACATTGAGCCAGATGGCGGTTCGCTGTTTACGCAGCTCACTGGGAGTAACCTCCGTATTGGTCGGTATGAGGCAGATGCCTTATGTCGAAGACATCCTTGCAGAAGTTCGCAACAAGTGCAGAATCGCGGATCGAAAAGACTCCTGGAAGGCGTTGAACGGCCGCCTGCAAAATTCACCAGTCTCCTAATTCAAGGAGTAGCACATGCCCGTTTCATCATCCGACAAGGTCATAGCGGCAATTATCCAGGCCAGTGCGATAATCCTCGACACACCCCGAAGTCTCGACAAAATCTGCGGACTCATCCGCGATGCAGCAGCTTCCGGCGCGAAAATTGTTGTCTGTGGCGAGACCTGGCTGCCTGGTTACCCGGCTTGGCTGGACTATGTGCCGAATGTAGCATTGTGGGGACATGAACCTGCCAAAGAGGTCTTTGCCGAGTTGCTGCGCAACAGCGTGACTGTCGGGGGAGATGAGTGTGACCGGTTGGGAAAACTCGCTCGCGAACTCAAATTGGTGATTGTCATCGGCGTTAATGAGCGAATCGATTTTGGACCGGGAAACGGAACCATCTATAATTCTTTGCTTACCTTCGACATCGACGGCCGTATCGTCAGCCATCGCCGCAAATTGGTGCCGACCTACACCGAGCGGATGGTCTGGGGAAATGGCGACGCGAAGGATCTCGGTGCGGTTAAGACCGGTATCGGTCGTGTCGGTGGATTGATTTGCTGGGAGCACTGGATGCCGTTAGCGCGACAGGTCATGCACGAAAGTGCGGAACAGATTCATGCAGCCGTCTGGCCGACAGTTCATGATCTGCATCAGTTAGCCAGCCGGCAGTACGCCTTCGAAGGACGTTGCTTTGTACTTGCCGCGGGGATCATCATGAGGGTCTCCGATCTGCCGAAGCAGTTTGAGTTGCCCGCCGAACTCGCTGCAAGCCCCGAGAAATTGGTGCTTCGCGGCGGTAGCGCAATAATCGCGCCGGACTCACGCTATATCGCTGGACCCGTTTTCGATCAGGAAACGATCTTGATTGCGGAAATCGATCTTCGTGAAATCCGCCGCGAACAAATGACGCTTGATACTACCGGCCATTACTCGCGACCGGACGTGTTCAGTCTGGCTGTCAATCGAAAACGGCCGGGTGAAGACTAACTGATCGACTCCCCCTCAAACAATTAGCCGGAATCGCTTGAGCAACCGATTCCGGCTTCACTGATTAACCACCCTCTACGGAAATTGTCGCAGGCCGGAGCCTGTTGGTCGCGACAAACTCATCAAGTCTTGAGCTTCTTCAACTCCAGTTCGTATTGACTGACCAATGCATCGAGCTGGTTCACAACCGCCTGGATCGTCTCAGGTTGTGTCAAGTCGACTCCGGCTTTCTTCAGCTGTTCCATTGGATAGTCATTGCCGCCCGACTTCAACAGCGTGAGATACTTGTCGGTTGATTCCTTGCGCACTTTGGCGTCCTTGCTTTGAATTCCCTGCACCAGCTTGGCGGAGGAAGCAAAACATGTCGCATATTGGTAAACATAATAGGGACTGTTGTAGAAATGCGAGATGCGTGACCAGAGCACGTCATAAAGCTCGTCCCGGACTACCGCGTCGCCGAAGTAATCGGTCATAATCTTGCTGTAGATTCCCTTGAGAACATCTGCCGTAATTGGCTGTCCTTGCTCGACCATCATGTGCGCTTGATGCTCAAAATCCGCAAACATGACCTGGGTGTAGAACGTGCCGAGTATGTTGTCGATCTGCTGCTCGAGCAACTTGACCCGCTCTCTCGGATCGGTGATCCTCTTCAGCATATAGTCAAGGAACAGTGCCTCGTTGAGCGTCGACGCTACTTCGGCCACGAAGATTGTGTAGCCTGATGTTGCAAATGGCTGATTCTCATGCGACAACTGCGTGTGCATTGTGTGGCCCAATTCGTGCGCGAGTGTGAAGACGGCATCCAGAGTGCCGTTGTAGTTCATCAGCATGTATGGGTGGACTCCATAGACTCCGGCAGAATAAGCACCGGAGCGTTTGCCTTCGTTCTCGAAGACGTCGATCCATCCGGAAGAGGTGGCTTTTTTGAACTTGGCTTGATAGTCAGCGCCAAGCGGCGCGACTGATTCGACCACCATCGGCAGGACTTCATCATAGTCGTAGACTTTCTCGCCCTCGACGACCGAAACGGATCCGTCAAACAGGTGGTACTCGCTCAATCCTAAGGCTTCCTTGCGAAGTTTATAATATCGCTGCATCGGTGCGCAGCCGGCTTTCACGCCGTTTACGAGATTTTCATAAACCTGCATCGGAACGTTGTCGGCATCGAGTGCGGCGCCCAGGGTCGAGGTATAATTGCGCGCTTGCGCAACGGCCCAGTCACGTTGACAGATTCCCGAGTAGATTGCCGCATAAGTGTTTTGATTGTCGGCATACACGCCGTACATCGTCTCAAAAGCCAACTTGCGGTCTTCCTGATTACGGCTGTTGGTGAGAAGCTGACTGTATTCGCCCGGCGTCATCAAACGTTCCTGACCATCGGAGAAGGTGGCTTTGCGGAACTTGATGTCAGAAGTCGAGAGTTCGGTATAAGCCGCTTGCGGTGCATCATTGAAGGTCGAGAAATACGACAACAGCTTCTCGCCCTTCTCATCAAGAACGTGCTCTTGTTGACGGAAGAGATTCGAAATTGTGAAGCGATACGGCGCCAGAGCGGGAGTCTCATCCAACCACTTCTTCATGGTTTCCCACTTGATCGACAGAAGCTCCGGGCTGAACCACGCGGTAGCAGTACCGAACTTGGCGAACATCATCTGGACCTGCTGAAGCTTAGCGGCAATCTCGTTGTCGCGAGTATTAACATCGCGCTGGAGCTGGGGATAGCGATAAACTTTGTAGGCAATGATGTTCATTTCGTCGTTGAGTTGATAAGCCTTCAAGACATTCTGCGGCCCGCCGGCAAGAGTGCCTTTGAGCGCCGCATACTCGTTCATTTTCTGCTCCATGGCAGCCTTGCCTTGTTCCCATGCCTCCCAACTCGGGTAGATATCAGAGAAATTCCAGCGATACTTGGCGTCAATCTCATCACGCTTCTTGGATGTCGGCATGGCACCCATCGCCACCGCCGCCAAAACGAACGCGCCGATAATCGCGAGAATCGTCAGGGTCTGTAATCGTCTGTTGAATCTCATACTACTGTGTACTCCTCGTTTATGAATAATCAGTTACTGCTTACATTACGGCGGCTACCCCTTAAGGTTGCGCGCAACATAAGATTCCAATCATAAAAAGTCAATTTCCAGACTCCATTTTCTCTATGTTAGATTTCTCCGGAAGGACTGGATTGGTCTCGTATAACCTGTGAGATAAACCAGGAGAAATCAAACGACATGGCTCTGAATCTCGCGCAGAAACTGATAAGATCGCATCTGGTCTCCGGCATGATGCAGGTTGGTGAGGAAATTTCGCTACGCATCGACCAGACGCTCACGCAGGACGCCACCGGGACTATGGTGATGCTGGAACTGGAGGCGATGGCGTTGCCGCGTGTGAAAACGGAATTATCGGCGCAATATGTCGACCATAATCTGATCCAGGAGGACTTCAAAAACGCCGACGATCACCTGTTTCTCCGGTCGGCCTGCAAGCGGTTTGGGATTTGGTACTCACGCCCCGGTAATGGCGTTAGCCATCCGGTGCATATGGAGCGATTTGGTGTCCCTGGAAAAACCTTGCTCGGGTCGGACAGTCACACCTGTGCTGCCGGGTCGCTCGGAATGCTCGCAATCGGTGCAGGGGGGCTTGAAGTCGCCATGGCCATGGCCGGCGAGCCGATTCACATCAAAATGCCGAAGGTCTTTGGAGTGAAGTTGATCGGCAAGCTGCCCGAATGGGTCAGTGCAAAAGACATAATTCTGGAATTGCTGAGACGCCACAAGGTCACCGGTGGAGTCGGTAAGATCATTGAATACTATGGCCCTGCACTGGTTGACCTAACTGCGATGGATCGGCATGTAATCGCGAACATGGGCGCCGAACTTGGCGCTACGACTACGGTATTTCCATCAGACGAGGTCACCAGATCATTCATGCGTTCGCAAGGCCGCGAAGAGCAGTTCATCGGGCTCGGGCCTGATATTGACGCACCCTACGATGAGTACGACGAAATTAACTTGTCGCGTCTGGAGCCATTGATCGCTTTACCGAGCAGTCCCGATAATGTGGTTCCGGTGCGCGAAGTCGCCGGCCGCGAGATCTACCAAGCATATATTGGCTCGTCCGCGAATCCGGGGCTGCGCGATTTTGCGGTGCCGGCATTGATGGTGAAAGACCGTGTCGTCCACGATCGTGTGTCGTTCGATATTAATCCGTCGTCGCGGCAAATTCAGGAGAATCTCATGGCGCTTGGCCTGCTTCAGCATCTCTTGCGTGCCGGCGGTCGAATACATCAAGCCGGCTGCAATGGCTGCATCGGAATGGGACAAGCACCGGCCACGGGCCGCATCAGTTTGCGTACAGTTCCGCGCAACTTCCCCGGACGTTCAGGTACGCTCGAAGATGCGGTCTATCTCTGCAGTCCTGAGACGGCCACTGCTTCGGCACTGACCGGCGTAATCACCGACCCTCGTACTTTGGGAACAGCTTATCCGAGATTCGTGGAGCCGCAGGAGATCATCGTCAATACCAAGATGCTTGTTCCACCAAGTAGGGAGGACACCGGGACCGAACTTGAGAAAGGCCCAAATATCAAGAGCCTGCCGATCTTTCCTGAGACGCTGGATATTATAAAGGGTCCTGTGCTGATAAAGCTTGGAGACAACATCTCAACTGACACGATTTCACCTGCGGGCGCCAAAGTGCTCCCCTATCGCAGCAACATACCGGCGATCGCCAATTTCTCATTTGTGCAGGTTGACGAAGGATATGCCGCGCGGGCGTTGAGACATCAATCAAGCGGTTCGATCATTGTCGGAGGCCTCAACTATGGTCAAGGCTCAAGCCGCGAACACGCAGCATTGGCGCCGAGATTTCTAGGCGTGCGTGCAGTTCTCGCCAAATCATTTGCGCGAATCCATTGGCAGAATTTGGTTAACTTTGGAATTTTGCCGCTGACATTTACCGATCCCGCAGACTGGTCGAAAATCTCGCAGGATGACGTACTTGAGTTGGCTGGTGTGCGCCATCTGGTCGTAGCTCGATCACGACTCAAGATTCGTAATCTGACCAGGCAACAGGACTACGAAGTCGAACACCGGTTGTCAGAGCGACAGGTGGAAGTGTTGCTCGCCGGCGGTTTGATCAACGTGTTTCGCAAACGCAACTTGCCGGACTGACAACTACGCCTTGCCGGAGAGCCGTTTGGATATCACTGAATCAAGCGAGTACCTACCCGCGCCTGTGAAGATTAGTCCGATAAAAACCCAGCCATACAGAAGCGCAAACTCTTTCTTACCCCACGGGTCATCGGCATGTACAATTCCTGCGGCAACGAGCATCGTAATCAGAAGCGGAATAGCCGCTGCACGTGTTCCGATTCCGAGGATAATGGCGAGCGAGCAAAAGAATTCAGCAAAGATAGCTAGTGACAGGCTCAATGTTGGACCAAGACCAATTGGATCAGCCCAGGTATCGGCCTTTTCAGCAAAGCTCGACAATTTTCCCCATCCGTGGGCGAATAGCATAAAACTGCCGACGCCAACACGCATCAACAACAAGCCGATATCTGTCTTGCGGCCTGTCGTTTCAAAGTCAAAAATAAACTTGAGAATTCTCTGCATTTTGGCACTCCTTCTATGTTCTTTTCGGTTCAAAGATGTCGAAGATATCGTATGTTAGCTAAACCAGATGGAATGAACAATGGTTCCATCTTGTTCAAGAATCGAAAGACAAGATTAATGGCCCAGATAAACATGCACGCGGTCCGCATATTGATCGTCTTGTTGTCAGTCGCACTGAACACAAGCTCAGGTGCTGAAACCGCTGAATCTGGTGAATGCGCCGTGTGCCGTATTCAGAAACAAGATCACGGGAGTAAGACGATCGCGGCGCAATCGCTGTACAAAGAACGAGAGTACCTATTCTGCTCGGATAGTTGTAAGGTACAGTTTGACAACAATCCTGAGTTCTTCGTCGAACCATCGATCCCTCGAACAGCGCCTGAATTTACTTTAACCGCATTCGGAGGCAGCCGAGATTCACTGGCTAACTACCGAGGAAAAGTTCTGCTCATTGATTTTTGGGCATCGTGGTGCGCACCATGTGTGAGAACAATGAAGGATCTCGAGGCTATTTTCAGAGAGTTTCGCTCTGACAGCCTGATGGTCATCGGCATTACTTTGGATAGCGTCGGCAATCAGCAAACGGTTAATCACATCCAGCGAAACAAGATTACTTATCCGATTCTGTTTGATAACCGCACCAGTCCGACGTGGCTGGACTACCAGGTCAAATCGATACCTTCACTTTATCTCGTCAATCGCGATGGACAGATTGTGAAGCAATGGCGGGGTGCAAGTGATAAAAGCGAAGTTGAAGCCGCGGTACGTGCGTTGTTTGGTGAGCCGGTTAGCCCACAAAAATAAATGGGCAGGCTGTTTCGCCTGCCCATCTTGATCCAAATATGATGCAGAAGACGACCCTCTTAGCTGGCCGGTCCCTCTTTGGTCACGGTGACTCTAACCGGTGAGCGCAGCACGAAATTCACCTGCGTTCCTGAATGCAAGGTGATGTCTTGTTTGCCTGTCGCAGCAGCAGCGGCAGCTCCGGCAGCAGCACCCGCGGCAGCACCGATTTCTGTGCCACCCTTCTTGCCGGTTACCTTGCCGATAATTCCACCTACCAATGCGCCGCCACCGATCAGGCCGACTTGCTTCTTGGTATGCGAATCTTTCTTCTCTTCGATTGGATACGTATCGATCTGCACTTGCTGCCCGCTGCGGTCTTCGATACTCACCAGACTGAAGACCAGTTCCGCTGGGGTCTTCATGCGGCCCGACTCTACGACTTTGTTTAGGACGCCGACGGCGATTGCGCCTTTGGCAAATACCGTCTCGCCTTCAAAAACAACCGGCTCAAGCAATTGTGCACGATACTCGGTACCGGTTACGTGAATATCTGTGTCGATTGAGTCAATCAACTCAATAGCGATCACCGTGCTTTCCGGCAGACTGACTACCTTCGGCGCAGGAACTTTCGGTTCGTCCTTCACCACCGGTTTAGTCGACTCTTCTTTTGGTTTGGGCTCTTCAGTTCGAGGCTTGGTCGTTTCAGCTTTGTTATCAGCAACAGCGCCACCGTCAGTGTTCTGCAATGAATCCTGTTGTTCGGTCATTTGACCGTCAGTTGCTGGTTCCTGCTTGTCAGCACTCTGTTTGCTGCATGACACGATTACTGTTAACATGGCGAGTGCTGTGAGCAGCAGTAAGACCTTCGATTTCATAACTCTCCTCCGGTTGGGGGGTGACTATTTCCTGTCATTAAATCCTGTATTCGATTGTTATCTTGGCTCAATCTAATTACTTGTTATACCACGATCCAATTTGATTATTCCGATAAAATCACTAACCCCTTTAATAGCAAGCAGATATGCGTCGAGCCAGAAGAGAGTTTTAGCGGGTTATCGACCACTTTGCGGCAAACTGGTCGGCCGTTCCCTTGCCCGCCAGCTTTTCTGCCAACATCAGTGCAAAAAGCATCGCCGCACCCGGCCCTCGGCCGGTAACGATATTTCCATCAACAGTCACTTGCTCGTTAGTGACTATTGCTCCGGCCGCCGCCAAACGATCATTGAACCCGGGATCGCCTGTCGCATACTTACCTCTCAGCAGTCCGGCGGCTTCTGCCAGAACGTGACTTGGAGCAGCACAGATTGCTGCGACTAATCTGCCCGCCTCGAAGTGATCACGCGCCATCTCTACAGCTCTTTCAGAAGCAGCAAGGCTTTCGGCGTTTTTCCGCCCACCCGGGAAAATCACGCAATCGAAGAGTCCATCGACTTTGTCAATTGAAGTGTGCGGTACGATTGTGACTCCGTAAGCCGCTATGATCGGACGATTCTGTAATCCGGCAATCACCACTTCGATACCGGCACGATTTAGAACATCAATTGGCGCGACAGCTTCGATATCTTCAAATCCATCTGCCAAAATCATCAGCGCTCTCTTTGGCATTTCTAGTCCTCCACCGTATTGCTCTTTCCGAACATAAAGGCACCGGGAAAGTCGTCGCGTTCACGCTTGCGCTTACCGATCCACGCCGATATCGCAATCCGGTACACCGAGATGTTTGCGATCTCTTCCGGTGATATCAACTCGTAATCGCTGCCGGCTCTCAGATGCGGGAAGTACTTCTTCACAAACTTGGACATCTTGTCCTGCGATAACTCTAAATCATCAACAACCGCAATTTCACCCCGCACCATAACGCTCCGATACTCGACACTCATTTGGGTCGCGGTTTTTGCCGGCAGCAACCTGCCCATGGAACTGACGGTCAGCGTCACCTTAGTGCCGTTCCCGACTGCCATCCGCGTAGTACCTTCTTTCGCGGTATGAAAATAGATGGCGCGTTCACTGCGATCATAGTAAAACACGTTCATGTTAACATGCGGAAAAGTCTCGCTGTTCATTGCCATTGTGGCATAGGGAGCGGTCTCCAGCATCCGCTCGATCCATTCTTCATCAACAACTGCGCGATCCTGCCTGCGCAGGGCGACGCTGGCCACAACAGGTCGATTAGACTCGTTCATAATCTACTAGTTACTCCAGTTTACACGACGGAGTTGCCGCCGGCAATGTATCCTTGTGCGGAACCACCGCGGCTGCGGCAGGTCGCTTGTCTTTATAAATTGTGATGACCGCTACCGCCGAAATGATAATCGCTGCCGCAATGATGGTCCTCAAGGTGATTTCTTCACCACCGAGCAACCAACCAAGAAACACCGCCACGACCGGATTGACAAAAGCATACGTCGACGCTTTCGCAGGCGTGGTCACCTTCAGTAACCATACGTAGGCGACAAATGCCAGTGACCCGATAATGGTCAGATATAGCAGCCCCCCTACTGACTTTAGGGACATTGCAGCGATGTTAACGCGCGGAAACTCACCTGTCGCTCCGGCAAGTAGCGTCAGTACTACACCGCCGGCAAGCATTTGTATCCCCACTGAAAGCAACTTGGATTCCGGCAGGTCAATGTGGCGCGAGTAAATTGAACCACTGGCCCAGGACAGCGTCGCAAACAGTAACGCAGCAGTACCGAGAACACCGGAAATACCTTCCGCGGCAAGCTGTATTGGGCCAATCAGCACAACGATGCCGACAAACCCCAGGATTAAACCTAACACCACGCTAGTTACCGGCCGTCTTCCATCTGGGCGAAGCCACTCAATCAGCACCATCCAGAAAGGCATGGCAGCCACCATTAATGCCGCAAGGCCGGACGGGACAAACTGTTCCGCCCATGTGACGGTTCCAGTTCCGCCGACTACAAGCAATAGCCCGATAATCGCGGAATTACGCCACTGTTCCTTGGTCGCGGCAACGGCTCCTGAAAACCGCGCATAGGCGTATAGCAACGCGCCACCGGCTAGAAATCGCACACCGGCGCTAAGCAGGGCCGGAATCGTCTCTATGGTAAACCTGATCGCCAGATAAGTTGAGCCCCAGATCAGATATACTGCAAGAAAGCCGATGATCAACCGATACCGCGGGACAGCCTCATGTTTGGCGAGCACATCAATCATAGAGCTTGCCCTTCATCGCCTCATCGAGCGGCAATGGTCCGTTTTCCTTAAATGTTTCAAGAGCTATGACGGTTCGCGTATTCTTGACGGTGGGAATTGTGCCGACTTTTTCGCGGAGGAATTTACCGAGACTCTCGGCATCGCGAACTCTTGCCTTTAGAAGATAGCAATCTTCGCCGGCGATGTTGTGAATCTCCAGAACTTCTGGAATCTTGGCGAGTTCAAGTGCCGTTGAACAGTCGTTCACCGGCTCGTCGGCTTTGACAAAGATAAAAGCGACCAGGCCAAGCTCAACCGATTTGGCATTGAGGCGGAGATCATATCCGGCTATAATGCCGCGTTGAACCAACTTCTTTATTCTTTCAGCGGTGGCCGATGGCACAATCCCTATCTGTTTCGCGATTTCCGAGTTTGGGATTCTTGCATCCGACTGAAGCAGTTCGAGGATCTTACGGTCTAATTCGTCGATCATGTCGCTCATCTCCTAATTGACAGTGTATCTTTCTCTATATACGCTTGTGCGACGAATATTGTTCTGGAAATTATACTAATTTACGCATTTTCCTCTAATTAATTGAAGTCGTTATGGGAATAATAGTTAGGCGAATTGATTCCCGTTGCGTTATAATTACGCAGGAGACTTAA
The DNA here is from genome assembly GCA_964592145.1 of uncultured Ignavibacteria bacterium. Taxonomy (GTDB): domain Bacteria; phylum Zixibacteria; class MSB-5A5; order CAIYYT01; family CAIYYT01; genus JADJGC01. The sequence continues at coordinate 5,209 of CAZQBX010000004.1, read as the reverse complement.
ACTCAATTTAGAGAGCTAAACTCACTACCCAGGAGGAAACAATGGCCGACCATGTGGAAGATACCAGAGTCAAAGATGCGCTCGAATTGCTCAATAGCTACGCTAAGGACAAGCGGGGCGAGTTGCAGGATATGTTGAGCAACAAGTACAGCAACCTCAAATCAGTAGTCGGAAACGTTGGAGCGCGCCTCCAGTCAGATGCCGCCGATATTTACGGAACTGGCAAAGAGAAAGCCAAACAGATCGCACATGACGTTGACGAGAGCGTACATAAGAACCCCTGGGCATATATCGGCGGCGCGGCCCTTGGTGCGTTGATCGTCGGCTACCTGCTGGGTCGCTCGAAAAAGTAACTCTTGACTCGATCAGAAAGGGTCCGGTGAACTTTGATGGGATTCATTAAAGGCATCCTCTTTGCTCTTGCGGGCAGGTACCTACAAACTGCTATCGATGTCGTTAAGGTCGAGGTAGCGATTGCCATTATCAAAGCGATCGGCGGGGCACGCAAGCTGTTCATGTTGTTGTCGGTGTGGATATTCCTGCTGACTTTAATTGCCGTCGGACTGGCTATGATTCCGGTGGCGTTGTGCGTGTTTATGCCTTGGGAGCCGACGACCAAACTGATTGTTGCACTGATTTTCGCGTTGATCTACATTGCTGTCCCTGTCATTCTGCTTTTGAATCTGATGTCGGAACGCCGATGGATGGAAATCTTCCATGCGAATGATCTGGTGCAAAAGGTCATGAGGAGCAAGTCGAACCAGTCGGAATAGCATGGCAAGTCTGCATTGAGTTTGATGGGGCACGGGCAACCGTGCCCTGTTTCGTTAATCCAGCAAAACCAACCACCGCATATTTTCAAACTTCCCAAGAGTTGCGAACTCGATCTCAGTGATCATGGTTTTCGCTTGCCGCTTTACTCTACATTCGCTTACTTCTCTTCTATTCGAATCTAACCACGAAACTTGATTTTTTAACATACGGAGTAAACATGCCCGCGAAGAAAAAAGCGCCAGCATCACTCAAGGCAAAACCCAGGAATGCTTCCTCGAAAAAGCCGACCGCCGCAAAGGCGAAAAACATCAAATCTCCTGCCGCTCAATCCAATCCCGCCGACAGCATTTCGTCGCTAATGCACGAAAACCGTTTATTCCCGCCGTCGAAGGACTTTTCGTCGAAGGCACACATCACGTCGCCGGCCCAGCTCAAAGCGGTGCGAGAGAAGGCTGCCAGGAATCCGGTGAAGTTTTGGGAGGAACAAGCCAAAGCGCTGACTTGGTTCAAGCCTTGGAAAACTGCGCTCAAATGGAAGCATCCGTTTGCAGAATGGTTCGTCGGCGGGAAGATCAATATCTCGTACAATTGTCTCGACCGCCACGTCGCCACCTGGCGGAGAAACAAAGCGGCAATAGTCTGGGAAGCCGAAGGCGGCGAACAGCGCACGCTAACCTATCAAGCGCTACTTTCCGAAGTCTGCAAATTCTCGACCGTGCTGAAATCCCTCGGCGTCGCCAAGGGTGACGTCGTCGCTATCTACATGGGCATGGTTCCCGAAGCGATCATCGCGATGCTTGCCTGCGCCCGCATTGGCGCGACACACAACGTGGTATTTGGCGGATTTTCGGCGGAAGCATTGCGTGAGCGTATTAACGATTCAAAGGCGGTCGCTGTTATCACCCAGGACGGTTCTTACCGTCGCGGTTCAATTGTGCCGCTTAAGGACAATGTCGATGCTGCGCTGACTGAAACGCCGACGATCCAAAATGTGATCGTCTACAAGCGAGTCGGTAGCGACGTAAACATGATGATCGGACGCGACCACTGGTGGCACGAACGGATGATGGTACCGATGGCGCCCTGCGCTCCCGAGCCGTTGGATTCCGAGCATCCGTTGTTCATCCTCTACACGTCAGGGTCAACCGCCAAACCCAAGGGAATTCTACATACGACCGGCGGTTATATAACACAGGTTGCCTATACCGCCAAGATGGTATTCGACTTGCGCGAAGAAGACCTGTATTTCTGCATGGCCGATATCGGCTGGGTCACCGGACACAGTTACATTGTCTATGGACCGCTGGCAAACGGCGCTTCCATTTTCTTATATGAAGGTGCACCAAACTACCCTGCGCCAGATCGCATTTGGGATATGATTTCCCGCCACAAGGTAACCGTGTTCTACACAGCACCGACTGCAATCCGCGGCTTCATGCGAGCAGGCGAGCAGTATCCGATCAGCCACAATATGTCGTCACTGCGATTGTTGGGATCGGTCGGTGAACCGATCAACCCGGAAGCCTGGATTTGGTACCACACGCTCATCGGCGGTAAACGCTGTCCGATCGTGGATACCTGGTGGCAGACCGAAACCGGCGGAATCATGATCTCGCCGATTCCCGGCGCAACTACTCTCAAGCCGGGATCCTGCACAATGCCTTTACCCGGGATTCTCGCTGATGTGGTCCGCAAAGATGGTGTTTCTTGCGGTCCCAACGAAGGCGGTTTGCTTGTGGTCAAGCATCCCTGGCCGGGAATGCTGCGAACCATTTATGGCGACCCCCAACGATACAAAGACGTTTATTGGAGCGACTTTGCGCCGACCAAAACCAGGCCCGGTTATTACCTTGCCGGTGATGGCGCCCGCAAGGATAAGGACGGATACTTCTGGGTGATGGGTCGTATCGATGACGTGGTCAACGTTTCTGGCCACCGGCTTGGCACCGCCGAGGTCGAGAGCGCACTTGTTTCGCACAAGACAGTCGCCGAAGCTGCGGTTGTGGCACGACCTGATGAACTCAAGGGCAGTGCCTTGGTCGCATTCGTTACGCTCAAAAGCGGCGTGGATAACGAGCCGGCATTTCTTGAGCAGCATCGCGAGGTTCTGCGCGCACATGTCATCAAGGAAATTGGCCATATTGCCAAACTCGACGAAATTCGCTTCACCGATGCTCTTCCAAAGACGCGCTCCGGCAAAATCATGCGTCGGTTGCTGCGCGAGATTGCGCACGGTAATGTCGTAACGGGAGACACGACAACATTGGAAGATTTCTCAATCCTTGAGAAACTGCGTCAAGACGAAGAATAGTTGATTCACTGGAAGGAGCATTCTAACGGGATGAACCAAGTGGCAGAAATCGCTGTAGGCGCCGAGAAGTGACTAATAATTTCCGATTTTCCTTTAAGGTGAATAAACGCGGTGAGGTGCGGATCTATCACCATGGAATGCTGGCCACTACCTTGCGCGGAGTCAATGCCCAGAACTTTCTTGCCGAAATGGACAAGTCTGACGACGACGCCCAGCAGCAACTTATGGCGCGCCGAACCGGCAATTACAAACGCGGCAACGAGCGAACGGCGAAGAACCATCCACGGAATCGTCAGTAGGCTTGCCAGACTCAGAGATAATTTGACATTATTGTCTTTTTTTCGTTGAACTAAACTCGAATTCTCCCGTAATTCTCGCCATGAATAGGCGTCTCTTCCTCACCCCTGCCGGCGGCGCATTGATCGCGATCTGCTTCTTTCTCCCTTGGATCAAGATGTCCTGTATGGGTACCGCGACCTATTCCGGCGTCGATTGCGGAGGTGTCTATTGGACACTGTTTGCCGCCGGTATCGCAGTATTTGGAGCTTTCTTCCTGTTCCGCCATCTTAAGCGGCTCGATCTGATGCCGACAATCGTCTCAGTTGCTAGCGTGGTAAGTGCGGCTGTGATCATTTATGGTGTGTTGTCGATCGCAGGCGGCAAACGCGTGCTGCTGTTTCGGGTCGGTCCGGATGACGTGAATCTCCGGCTACAGATCGGCGCTTACGGCACGTTGATTGGCTACCTGCTCACTTGGGCTGGAATAGCTCCGATGATCCGCAGACGGCAACGTCCACCGACATCATCGAAGTCTATTGAGGTCGAATCAACGAACAATCAGAAGGCTGAACCGGAATTGAAGCATACTTCTTCTTGACCCCGCCCGATTTTCTCTGTTTATTGTGATGAATCGATCATGGAGTTTCTCTGTCCTAAAATTATGGTAACGCTGACTCTATAAATGTTCAAACTAACCAGCCCCCAACACGGAAATCGGTTTACCTGGCGCCTTCCGCCCGGCACCTATATCGCCGGCCGCGATCCGCAGGCTGATCTGGTGATCAATGATTCAACTGTCTCGCGCAAACATGCCCGCCTTGTGGTCATGGAAGATCAGACCATTCGCCTGACTGACCTCGGCAGTACCAACGGCACGCAAGTTAACGACAAGAAACTTACTGACTCAATTGACCTCAAGGTGGGTGACACAATCTCCTTCGGCAATGTCGGCTTCCTGTTGATGCATGAAGGAATACCCGAAACCAAGCCGCAGTCTGTCATCTCGCAAGTATCGATTATCGATGACAAGGGCAGCCATACCTCAATTTCATCAATCCCACTTGAACAAGCGCTGGCGCCGCTGCCGGCCAAAGACACCGCGAACCCCGCGGTTTTCAAGGCAATCGCGGATATGGCGAAGATGCTGATTCTGCCCCAAAGCGTAGGCGAAATGTTTGACCAGGCGCTTGACCTGCTCGGCAATATCATCGATGCCGATCGCTCGGCAATATTCGCCGCCGACGAGTCAACCGGAGAAGTCACTCTGCTGAATTACCGGATCTCGAATAAGACCAGTTCGGAGCAGTTCATCATTTCCCGCACAATTGTCAAGGAAGTCCTCAACAACAAGAACGCCGTCTTTTTCTCCGACCTGATATCCGATGAACGCTTCGCCCGTCAAGAGTCGATCGTCGTCTCCGGCATACGATCCGTTATGGCGATCCCGATGGTGGACGAAGATAAGGTCATGGGGCTGCTCTATCTTGACACGACCGATCCAACTCATCGCTACAACGAGGACACTCTCAAGCTCGTCGCGACCTTTGGTAACATTCTTGCCGCCAAGATTACCAACCACAACCTTCTGAAAGAGCGCCAGGAAAAGCAGGCGCTGGAGTCGGAGTTGAGCATTGCGTCGCAGATCCAGGAAGGGCTGATGCCGAAGATTCTTCCGGACGTACCCGGCTATCAGTTCCATGCATTTCAAATGCAGTGCAAAATGGTCGGTGGCGACTTGTATGACGTGGCGAAACTGGCTGACGGCCGCATCCTGTTCTTGTTGGCAGACGTTTCCGGCAAAGGCATGGGCGCGGCGTTACTGGCATCAAACATTCTCTCGGCCTT